>CAYHOC010000046.1:0-7846 GCA_964358135.1 uncultured Gammaproteobacteria bacterium | reverse complement strand
TAATATCCGTTTCGCGACCACAAAATCCCCGCGCTGACGCAAGAAATAATCCAGCGAATCCAGTTTAACTTTTCCCCCGTCTCTGCCGCCCGGAAATTTTTTGTACTTGGCGTGCGCGCCCTTCCCGCTTCCTATATATATGGCAACATGCCCAATGCCCATCGGAAATTTGCGATTATACCGACCAACTTTGCTCGTAAAAAAAAGAAGGTCGCCGACTTCCAGTTTCTTGATATTCCGGACGCGGCGCCCGCAAGCCGCTTGGTCAATGGAATCCCGCGGTAAATCAATGCCAATCTTCTTATACAGATACTGGACAAACGACGAACAGTCAAACCGCTTTGGCGCCTCATCAGGCCGCGCGCCGTAAAAATACGGCTTGCCGAGATTTTTCAGCGCCGCCCTGACCAAAATCTCTTGTTTTTGCGTCTTAGTCATAATGATATTATATCACCACCCATACGAAATTACGAAAAAATCGCGAAAATACGAAAATTTCGTACTTTCGTAAAGTTTCGTAATTTCGTATGAGATGTAACAAACCTGCCATTTTATTGTATAATGATATGGAGGCCGACCAAGCGGCCCCCGAAACTAATAATTAATAATAACGCATTTATATGCCCCGTTAGAAATCCGCCGTGAAATTTTATTAAAATTTCACGATCTCTATCGGTGGCAGGTCATGTAACTTTACTTCTACCTTTGACAATTGTCAATGCGGATAAGGTAGATTTCTAACGGGGTATGAAAAAAACAATCGTCGCAATAGTCGTTGCTTCTTTGGTCGTAAGCATGGCCAGCCCGGTTTTCGCCGAATCAAATAACGGCAATAATCTTCCTTCAATACCGTCCATGCCGTCCATTGAATCAGTGTCGCCGCAATCAGAAGGAAACGCTTCCTCAACGATCGCCACTGACAACATGACCGCGCTAAAAGCCCGCGGCAAAGCGCTCATCAAGCAACGGGTCCGCGCCTTAAACCGGCTTGAGCAAAAAATCAAAAAGTCAAAATTAGCCGAGGCGGATAAAACCGCTCTTGGCGCCGAAATTGCGGCCAATGTTTCCGGGCTTAAAACGCTCTCGGACAAAATCGCGGCCGACACCGATTTGGCTGTTCTAAAAGCCGATGTGGAATCAATTTTTACCGCCTATCGCGTCTACGCCGTTTTCCTGCCGAAGATAAACGGCATAATGACGAGTCTCGCCCTGCAACAGCACGCCAATTTGATGTCCACCTCAACGGTCGCAAGTTACGACGGTAAAATTGCCGAGCTCAAGACCGCTGGCAAAGATGTCGCCGAGGCCGAAAGATTGATGGCTGGCGCCAAGGCAAAAATCGCCGCCGGTTTAAGCAAAGCGCAAAGCGCCCAAACCGGATTTGCCGGCCTCAAGCCGGCGGATTATCCGGCCACCGCGGCGGTCATCAAAACTAACGCGCAACTCCTAAAAGATTCCCGCGCCGCCCTCAAGGCCGCGAAAAAAAATCTGCTCAAGGTTCGCATCTGGCTTAAGGGGATGAACACCAGACAAAAATTGGAAGCGCAGAAAAAGAAATTGCAGGAGAAATTTGAAGCCGCCAAGAAGAAGGCCGAGGAAAAATTTGAGACCAAGAAGCAAAAATTAGAAAAAAAAGACCGAAAGAAAGAACAGAAGGGTAGCGCCACCGGAACCGAAGATTAAAAGCTGAATCAAAAAAAACCGCTCCAAATATCATCGGAGCGGTTTTTTGATGGGGAGACCGGGTCGCTAAAAGTTTTAAACTACGGGCGCCCCGGTCTCCTAAAGTTGGCTTTTAATTGAAGATCCGAGATCTTGCCAAAAAAACTTTTTTATGTTACTATAAACACTGTATTCGACTCGGTAGCTCAGCCGGTAGAGCAACTGCCTTTTAAGCAGTGGGTCCTGGGTTCGAGTCCCAGCCGGGTCAAAAAAATAAAACATTCATCATTGAATGTTTTATTTTTTATTACGAGGCCGCAACCGCGTTCCGCAAATGCGGGGTTGCGGGGTCGGATTTATTGCTCTTTCTTTCTCGTCGCCCGCTTTCTATCCACCTCGGTCAAGGTCTGCTTGCGGAGACGCACGCTCTTCGGCGTGATCTCCAAGTACTCGTCTTCGGCCATAATCTCAAGCCCGCGCTCCAGCGTGATGGGCATCGCCGGCGTCAGCTGGATCGCCAAATCGGAATTGGAAGAACGCATATTGGTCAGATGTTTGCCCTTGATTGGATTTACCACCATATCAAGCCCCTTGGCGACATTGCCGACAACCTGCCCCTCATAAACCTCCACATTCGGGTCAACATAAAGCGTGCCGCGTTCGCCCAAATTCGCCAGCGAATACGCCAAAACCTTTCCGGTTTCGCCGGAAATCATTGAACCGGTGTCGCGCTTCTCAATCTCCCCGACATACGGCTTGAATCCGATGAATTCACTGCACAAAATTCCCTCGCCGCGCGTATCAACAATAAATTCGTTGCGATATCCCAAAAGCCCGCGGGTCGGAATGTGAAAAATCAAGCGCATATGATTTTGTTCCGGCCGCATCTCGGTCATCTCGCCCTTTCTCTTCGCCATCTTCTCAATCACCGCGCCTGACGCCGCGGACGGAATATCAATCGTCGCTTCCTCGTACGGCTCGCTTTTGACGCCGTCAATTTCTTTGACGATAACCTGCGGCTGGGAAACCTGCAACTCAAAACCCTCGCGGCGCATATTTTCAAGCAAAATGGCGATGTGCAACTCGCCGCGGCCGTAGACCTTGTAATACTCAACCGGCGTAAAATCAATTTTGAGGCCGACATTGACTTCCAGTTCTTTTTCCAAACGCTCCTTGATTTGGCGGCTGGTCACATACTTGCCCTCGCGGCCGGCGAAGGGAGAATTATTCACCAAAAAATTTAAGGAGATCGTCGGCTCGTCAACTTTAATCGCCGGCAATAATTCCTGCGAACTTTCCACGCAAATCGTATCGCCGATATAAATATCCGGAAGGCCGGCGATCATTACAATGTCTCCGGCAGATACCTCCGGCACCTCTTTTCTCGCCATTCCTTCAAAGGTATAAAGTTTCGCGATTCCCCCGGGGATTATTTCGCCGGTGTGTTTTTTGATGAAGACCCGGTCGCCGACTTTGAGCGACCCCTGATAAACGCGCCCGATGCCGAGACGCCCGAGATAATTGTCATACGCCAAATTAAACGGCTGAAAGGCAAATGGCCGGCCGGTATCAACTTTGACGGCTGGAACTTTGGCCAGGATGGTATCCAAAAGCGGCGTCAAGTCCTTTGACTCGTCGGACAAATTCATTTTCGCAATCCCGTCTTTGGCAATCGCGTAAACGGTTGTAAAATCCAGCTGTTCATTATCCGCGCCTAAATCCATAAAAAGCTCCAGAACTTTTTCGTGCACCCAGTCCGGACGCGCCGCCAGTTTATCAATTTTATTGATGACAACAATCGGCTTAATCCCAAGCGCCAAAGATTTTTTGAGGACGAATTTGGTCTGCGGCATCGGGCCTTCCTGCGCGTCAACAACCAGGATGACGGAATCAACCGAACGTAAAACGCGTTCAACTTCGGAACCGAAATCCGCGTGTCCGGGAGTATCCACGATGTTGACTTTCGTGTCCTTATAAAAAAGCGAAGTATTTTTTGAATAAATCGTAATCCCGCGCTCCTGTTCAAGGGCGTTTGAATCCATACTGATGCTCGCGTCTTTGACCATTCCGGTCTGCTGAAGCAAGCCGTCGGTGAGCTTGGTTTTGCCATGGTCAACATGGGCGATAATGGCGATATTTCGAATTTCCATTTTTTTAGATGAATATACTCCCAAAATCGGGAGTATTTAACTTTATCAGCATATCCTAAAAGCGCGAGTTTGTCAATGGGGATGATTTGACAAAACCATAATCCTTGGACAATCTTACCGCTTTTTGACGGGGATGGGACGAAATGAATCAGCAAATCCCATTTTCGTCAAAAATTAACTTTTGTAATAAGTATCTGCAATTTTCAATGTTTGTCAATTAAAAACCTTAAAGCTTATCCAGCTCAAGATACTCGTTAACTTCAATCTCTTTTACAAAATCCGGCATGTGGCTAATTAAGATAAGCGCGCCGCTATATTCATTGATGGCCCGCGCGATAACGGGAAGGTGGCGGAAATTAATATGGTTTGTCGGCTCGTCCAGTACCAGTAACCCCGGCTTCATCAAAACAAGTTTGGCAAAAGACAGAAGCCCCTTTTGGCCCTCGGACAACTGGGATATTTTTCGGTCCATCAGCTCGCCGGTAATAAGAAAATTGGCGGCCACGGCCCGCATTTGCTGAATATCCGCACCCTCTCCGGCCTCCAAACTTTTTTTGAGTGACGCAAAAACCGTATCGTTAAAATCCAAAGTCGCGAAATCCTGGCTGTAATAGCCGACGCGCGTTCCATCCATAATTACGGCGCCCTCATTAGTTTCATCGACCAGTGCCCTAAGAAGCGTGCTCTTACCGATTCCATTGGGCCCCGAAATCAGCATTCTCGTTTTTTGGCGCAAAATTTTATCAATTTTTTTAATTACCGGTTCATGATTTTTGATAATTTTTACGGCGCTTATGGTAACAATATTCCCCACAAGCTCTTGCGCCGGAATACTAAAATCCCTGATGGTTTTGTCCTCTCTCCGCACCTCAACTTTATTTTCTTCCATCTCTTCCGTCTCCTCCCGAAGCTTGGACGCCAGCTTTCTCATTTTACCGCCCTTATTCGCGAAAAAATTTACCTTTTCTTTACGGTCCCTGATTTGCTTTTCCAATTGGGCGTTTTTCATCCGCTCCCTTTCAATTCTATCCTGAATTTCCAAAACCACCGAATAATAATCTCCAACATAAACCTCAACTTTTTTTGTAAAAACATCCAGATAAAGAACGCCCTCGGTAAAGGAGTTTAAAAAATCCGCGTCATGCGAAATAACAACCACGGTTTTAGGATACATCACCAAAAATTCAATCAGGTGATCAATGCCCGCCTGATCCAGATTATTTGTCGGTTCATCCAAAAGAAGAATATCCGGACTTTGAATCAGGGCAACCGCCAAAAGAATTCTGGCCTGCTGACCGCCGGATAAATCCCCCACCTTTCTATCTACCGGAATGTCAAAATTTACCGCCTTCATTGCTTTACTGATTTTAGATTTTAAATTGGGCGGAACTATTTCAAAAACCCGAGCGAAATATTGCTCTACGGTCAAATTAAAATCTTCTCTCGCTACCGCCTGAAGCGCCGTACCGATTGTCGCCCCGCCCGTGATAAAAACATTACCGATTTTTGGTTTTATTTTTCCCCTGATCAAACTAAAAATTGTGCTTTTGCCGGCGCCATTTTGCCCCATTAACGTAAGTTTCGCGCCCGTACGCACGCCAAAACTCGCCGCGTCTAAAACCGGCTTTTTAGTCTCGTACTCAAATGTTACCTCGCCAAACCTTAAGATTACTTCTTCGGCCATATATTTATGCTGTTATCACGCTATACTACACGATATTTCCACTAAAGTCAACCATAAAGACACACGGTATCCTATGCTCCAATATTAAGATGCCGGGCGCCTGCCTGCCGGTAGGCGGGTAGCATACCGAGTGTCCTCAAGTTATTTTGGCTCGAGTTCTTTTTTTAAAAAATCCCTCCCCCGATTCGCATCGGGTACTTCGCTCTCCTCGCTCGCTTGGAGAGCGAGTTTTAAAGGGAGAGAGTTGCTAATAACAAAAGCCCCTCCAAGATAGGAGGGGCTTTTGCTGAATTTATATAATCTATATTTTCATTATTACGCGCGGGATACGTTGGTCGCGTTAGGTCCCTTCGGGGAATCGGTCTTTTCGAAAGTTACTTTTTCGCCAACTTTAAGCTCCGCGTAGCTGACGCCTCTAAGCTCATTGCTGTGAAAAAATAAATCTTTCTCTTCACCGTCAACGGTGATGAAACCGAATCCTTTTTCTGTAAGAGTTTTAATTGTCCCTTCCATAGTAGTAAGGTTAATTTAAAAGATTTTTAAGGTTTTACCCTTAAGCTTGGCCCCTCGAATAAACTCGACTAATTTTTCTCAAGTAACCACTTAAACTGATGATACCACAAAAGACCCCTTTTGTCAAGGGGCCACCCAAGGATAGCGTACTCTCTCGCGTCTGGTAGAAATATCGTTTTTTCTTTTAACCTTGCTAAGAATTGACATATTATCCTATGATAAGGAGGATAAATCATAATTAACATAGAATAATATGACAAAAAAAGCGTAAAATTAGATGCCCCGTTTGTGGTTCTTTGGACACAGAACGCAATGGGCACAGAATATTTAGAGATGGTCGTCGCGTAGCAAAATTTCGATGTCTCGCGAGTAATCATTTCTGGACCGCGGTTCACCAACCAAGTGGTAAAAAATTCAAGAACCAAATCGTTCAAGAAAGCTTAGAGCGCGCCAGTGTCCGCATCCTCGCTCGTCGTTATGAGACCGGCAAAAAACAAATCATGACCGCGGTGCACGGTGTTAGCGCCGACGCCAAAGACAGTATCTGGATCGCTAATCGTTTCTCGCCTCGCTGGCAGAATATTCTCGTCTTCGACGGCAAGTACATTCGCGTCTATGATGAACTGTCAAAACATCTAAAAGAAGATACCGACGAACAAGAAATCAATTTGCGCAACAAGAAGGTTTGGCTTTGCGGGATCGATTACGAAACCGGCGATTTGCCTCATTACGATTTAGCTGACGCCGAGAGCAGAATCGATCTCATTATGTACTTTCAAACATTAAAAGAAATTGGCTATCCTCTGCGGGTTTTAGTCTCTGACGGCAACTCGGAGATTCCTTACGCCGCCAAGAAAGTTTTTGGCCAAAATATTCTCCATCAGCTTTGCACCAGGCATTTTATCGAAGGTCTGAAACGACACGCCGGCGAAGCTAACGATAACTTGCGAATTTCCAATTTGATCACTTTGATTCAACGCGTCATCGAAGCGCCCGATCTAGATAAGTCGGTGGAATATCTTGAAGAATTGAAAAGAACAAAAATTAGAACACCCCTTGAACAAAACTTAATCAATATTTTCAAAGCTCACTCCAAAGAATTGACGACGCATCTCTTTCACCCCGAACTCGCCATTCCCCATACTTCCAACGATATTGAAAATCTTTTTAGACAATTAAATTTACGGCTTAAGTCCATCGGACGATTTCATCACTATCGTTACGCCAGAGCATATTTGAAGGCCTGGGCGCTGCTCCGACGATTCACTAAATTTACCGACTGCCGCAATGGTCGCAAGTGGCGAAACGGCCAGGCGCCGATTGAAATCGCCGGGGTAAATATCAAGGGGATCGATTGTCTGAAATTGTGAAAAGCCAGACGCGAGAGAGTACGCTATCCCACCCAAGTTGACAAAACCAAAAGTATTTAGTAACATATATTGTAGATTAAGCCAGAGGCGGGCAAGGAGCCTACTAGTAAAAATTCTTTCAAAATTTCAGCCAGAGGCTGATCTGCCTATGGCACGATAAGAATACCGAACTCCGGGGTAGCGCAGCGGTAGCGCAGTTGACTGTGAACACGAATCCAGCACCTTTCCGTGGGATATTATAAATCCTATGGAAAGGTGCTGGAACAACGCAGCTTTTCCGAGCAATCGGAATTGAAAAACGAGGTGAATTCGGGGAAACCCTGAGCATAGTCGAAGGGCAATCCCGAGCCAAGCCCCGCCGATTCGGCGGGGAAGGTGTAGAGACTATCCCCTTTGGGGAGTACAATTTCCTAATTTAGGAAATTGGAAGCGCCTCGCGCCCCGATGGTTATCGGGGTGATGATATA
>CAYHOC010000045.1:0-7895 GCA_964358135.1 uncultured Gammaproteobacteria bacterium | reverse complement strand
CTATCAATTTTCTTAAATATAAAGGAGAAATAAAGAAAATTTTTAATACACTTTCTGGGATTAGGGGTATAGAGAAAACTGGCGCTACTAAATTAATGCATCTGAAGGCACCGAGCGTCTTTGTTATGTGGGATGGTTACATAAGAAAATATTATGGCTTTGAAAATGGTGATGCGGAAGATTATGTGAATTTTTTAATATTAATGCAAAAATCTTTCGGAAATTCTGGCGCTACCGGCGATAGAACGTTGGCAAAAATTATTGATGAGTATAATTTTAAAAAGATCACAATGCCGATTTTATGGCCCAAAGAGAAAAAACTCCAAGGGTCATAATTGTTGATGAAAAATTTTATGAAAATCGTGCAAGCCCCGCCGCTACGGGACGGGGTAAATTGTTTCAACTTTTCCTCCATATCTCTTCTCTAATTCGCGCGCCTGCCCGCCGAATCCGCCGGCTGGCGGAGAAGGAGGGAATGGGCGAATGATAAATTAAGTATGGCATACATATTTTTAGACGAAAGCGGTGATTTGGGTTTTGATTTTACCAAAAAGAAAACATCAAAAGTTTTTGTGGTGGCTTTTTTGTTTGTAAATAACAAAGGGCCGGTGGAAAAGATCATTAAAAAGATATTCCGTAGTTTCACGGCTAAAGAAAGAAAATTTCATCGTGGCGCCCTCCATTGCTACAAGGAGCAACCAAAAACGCGTATAAAGTTGCTGAACATGCTAAAGGATAAGGACATATCAATAATTTATATATATTTGAATAAGCAAAAGGTTTATACTAAGCTACAGGATGAAAAACAGGTACTTTATAATTACATAACCAATATTCTATTGGACCGCGTTTGCACTAAAAAAATTATTCCCATTGACCAGCCGATTTATTTAGTTGCTTCCCGGCGGGAAACAAACAAATTTTTAAATGAAAATTTTAAAAATTATTTGACGCACCAAGTCAATAAAAATCACGCGTTAAATATTCGCGTTGAAATTAAGACACCGAGCGCCGAGAAGTGTTTGCAGATTGTTGATTTCGTGTCATGGGCGATATACCAAAAACATCACAATGACGATGAAAGTTATTTTGATATTATTAAACAAAAAATAGTGGACTCAAGCCCACTATACCCCTAAAACGATAAAACCTTGCGCGCTTTATTGAGGAACCATACGGAGCCCCACGCACAAGGATTTACTTATCTTGATTTTAGTATAACATAAGTTATCCACACTGTCAATAGGCAAATATTCTGCTGAGATAAGCCGAATTTTTCATTGAATAATCAGTAAATTAAAAATATGTTTGCCATATATCATATTATTATTGGATGGTTTGCGAAAATAATCTTCGGGCCTCCGTCTGTTGAAAGAGCGACCTCCCGCATTATGTGGAGCGGGCTTAAGTCGGCCCATAAATTTTTTCGCGATCAAGGGGTGCGCGAGCTTTTAAATTTTGAAAAGTTGAAACAGACAGAACAGGACCGTATTTTCAATGAACTTGTTGTTACCAATTTATTGCTGTTCGTCTTAATGCTGGATACCGTCGCGGAACTTACCGGCGGATATCGGCGCGATTTTTGTCGGGATTTATCTGAAACGCTTTTTTATGCCTACCCGCGCGAGTTGGCCAGGATGGGGGTAGGCGAGGAGCATGTTGATTTGTGGAATAAACTGATGAAGATGCGATATGATGAGTATCGCGAGGACGAACGGCGGTGGAAAAAGCGGCCTGATCCCAGAATGCAAAATCCATGGCGGACGGTATTGGCTGTTGGCGGACTGGATCATCTTCGCCGCGGAAAAACTTCACCCGATGATCCCTTATTTCCAAAGATGATAGAATGGTTGGCCGAATCGGCGATGCTGATGGAAACAATTTTGATCAGGGCGACCCGAAGATTGTAATTATCCATCTCCTAATCCTATCTCTAATTCGCGCGCTTGCCCGCCGAAGCTTTAGCGAAGGAGGGAATAGGCTAATAATTTTTTTTATGAAAATCGCGCAAGTTGTATCAACTTTTCCTCCATATCACGGCGGCACCGGGAATGCGGTTTTTTGTATTTCCAAAGAGTTGGCGGCGCTGGGGCATGAGGTGACGGTGTTTACGCCTGAATATGATGTCATTCCGACCCGAGCTGGCGAGGCGGAGGAATCGCTTAAAGAAACGTCTAAGGGATCCCTCGACTCCGCTCGGGATGACAATCGGTTCAAGGTTGTTTATATAAAACCGATTGTCAAAATCGGCAATGCGGCGTGGTTGCCGCAGCTTTTGTGGAGGCTCCGTGGGTTTGATATCGTCCATTTGCATGCGCCGTTTGTCGGGGCAGAGCAGGCGCTGAAGCGGAAATTTATGTTTGGCGGAAAGCTCGTGACTACATATCATCATGACTTAATCGGACACGGATGGCGGGGATGGATTTTTGCCGCGTGGAACGCGCTTATTTTGCCGTGGGTTTGGTGGCTATCGGACAAAATCATCGGCTCGTCTTTGGATTATATTGAGCGCTCAAATCTCGGCGCGTATTATAAATCTCATCCGCAAAAATTCGTCGGGATTCCGTTCGGGGTGGATACGGAAAAGTTTTTTCCCCTCCTACGCCAAGGCTTCGGAGGGCAGGCTCAACGCCTGGGTTTTTCGGCGGACGAAAAAATCATCCTTTTTGTCGGCGGGCTGGATACGGCGCATAATTTCAAGGGCGTGAAACATCTAATCAATGCCGCGAAAATTTTGAAAGACCGGGGAGTGCGCTTTCGCGTCCTTATTGTCGGCGACGGCGATTTGCGGCCGGGTTTTGAGCAACAAGCGACTAATTTGGGGCTCGGTGATATCATCAAATTTTCGTCGGGCGGTCGTGAAATTCTCCCGGATTTATATAATCTCGCGTATGTTTTAGTTTTGCCGTCCACCACGATGGGCGAGGCGTTTGGTCTTGTTTTATTGGAAGCCATGGCTTGCGGCAAGCCGGTAATCGCTTCAAATCTTCCCGGCGTGCGGACGGTGTGCGAGAATAACGTGAACGGTCTTTTGGTCCGTCCGGGCGACGCGGCGGATCTGGCGGAAAAACTGGCGCGAGTTTTGGCGGACGAAAATCTGGCGGCGCGATTGGGAGCGAAGGGGCTGGAGTTGGTCAAGGAAAAATATAATTGGCAGAAGGTGGCGGAGAAGCATCTTGAGATATATAAATCCGAAGCACGAAATCAGAAATCCGAAACAAATTCAAATGATCAAAATCAAAAATTCAAAACTTTTTGAATTTAAAACATTTGAATTTTAATATTATTTCGAATCTCTCTCCCTTCGGGAGATCGCCCGCAGGGGGAGATATTCGAATTTCGAATTTTTAATAATTAGGTCAATTAGAATAATTCTCCGCGTCGGAATTTATGAAGATTTGTTTGATTAATAATCTCTATCCTCCTGTCGCCGAAAGCGGCGCGTCGATTGTGGCGCAAAATATCGCCGAGGGGCTTAAGTCCGCCGGTCACGATATTTTTGTAATTTCCACGGCGCCCTACGAGGACAAAAATTCTTTTACGCCGAAAAAGCGCGAGCTCGGCGGGGTGCGCGTTTATGAATTTTTTCCGGCGAATGTTTATCATTATCTTAACGGTTCGCGGCACAATTTTTTTGTGCGTTTTATTTGGCACATCTGTGATATTCTTAATCTTCATTCATTTTTTGTCGTCAAAAAAATTTTGGAAGACGAGAAACCGGATATTGTTTGGACGCACAATTTGATGGGCGTGGGGATGCTTGCGGTCGAGGCGGTGAAGCTTTTAGGGCTCCGTCATTGGCACACGGCGCATGATGTTCAGCTATCACTGCCGTCGGGGCTTATAATTTGGGGGCAGGAAAATAATGCGGAGGCCAAATCACGGTTGCGGCCGCTTTATGAACGGGCGATGCGCGATATTTTAGGAAATCCGGAAATAGTTTTTTCGCCGTCAAAGTGGCTTTTGGATTTTTATGTTGGCCGCGGATTTTTCGCGGGTTCAAAACAGATTGTTTTGCAAAATCAGGTTATCAACTTGGGGGTTTCGGGAACCCTACAAGCTTGTAGGGTTCCCGAAACCCAAAAGTCCGAAGTGCGTTTTTTATACCTCGGCCAAATTGAGGCGCACAAGGGCGCGCGGATGCTGGTGAAAACATTTCGTCATCTGTTAAATTCGGGAAACAATAATCTGGAACTTGTCTTAGCCGGCGGCGGCGCTATTTTGGAAGAAATAAAAATGATGGCTTTTGATGAGGGGCGGATAAAAATTTTGGGACCCGTTGCCCATAAAAAAATCGGCGAACTTTTTGCTCGGGCGGATTATCTTATTGTTCCGTCTTTGTGCTATGAGAACTCGCCGACGGTCATCTTTGAATCCTTTTTTTACGGCGTGCCGGTCATCGCCTCAAATCTCGGAGGAATGTCGGAGATTATCCGCGATGGCGAGAACGGTTATCTTTTTGCGCCAAATGAAGCGGCTTTAGAGGAGGCGATTTTGCGCGCGCTCTCGCATCTTGACGAAAAAGAAAAAATGTGTCATAATGGTTATAATGACATCTTAAAACTGTCTTTGGATAAGTATTTGGAAGAAGTGCAAACCCTTTTTTAAATTGGACAAAGGCGCTCTTAAAAGTTCACCAAAGATCGCTCCCTCCGACAGCTGGGGGATACGGCGGATCAAAGGAGGCCGATTTGGACGAGCGGATCGCGCGCGAGAAGTGCGGGGCATGTAGCGGCGACATTCAGTATCTGGAGGTTTGGGTTCCCGAGGATTGCGGCTGGTATCCTGCGCCAAAGGAAAAAAACCGTAAATTCGGCTGCTGTTCATGGGAGTGCTGGGAAAGGTTTCTTTGCAAGCTGGGTATCACCAGCCCGCCGAATCGGCGGGCAACGCATCGCGATAAAAAGACGCGCGAGGAACCGCCCGTGAACAAGCAGGGCATCCGCGTGCTTGATGCGCGGCGCGGCAAGGAGCGGCGCGCCGATGGCCGCGAACAGATGAAGGGTTACCGCAGGGGGCGGGGCTGACCGTCGCGCCATCCGTAGAGCAGACCATTTTGGTCTGCTCTTTTTCTTTTTTCTCGCAGACCACTACCATACTACAGAGGATGATGATACTTTCATTTTATCTCTATTTTGAAGATTGCCGTTTTTTTGTCAATTTCTTTGAGCGGCAATCCTTGATTTAAAAATTCATATTTTATTTTTTTGTAATTTTCCCAGTAATCATTAATTACCAGATAGCCGGTTTTTTTATTCGCGAATCGCAACGCGCCGAGCAGGCCTTCTTCGCCGCTATTTTTATACATTATATCAAGATAATATCGGTAGAGTTTCCCGCCAAGCGGAATCGGGTAATAAAATATTTCGCCCCCGGGTGTTTGGAGATGGCGCTTTTCCCCGTTCTTAAAATTGGTAAATCCGAACTCGCGGAGCGCGGCGGCCGATGTCGCCTGGTCGGAAAGGACAATATAGGAGTCGCTGCCGGCGTCATTTTCAATAAAATTTACCGCCTCAAGATGATTTTTCCCCACACTCCATCCGTGGCTGATTTCGTAGATATCGCGGCGCGGATAGGTAAGATAGAATGATGAAGTGATGACAGCTGCAATGATTGCGAAAGATGATAATTTTATTTTCCAGTCCGTATTTTTAAGATTTGACAGGACACGCTCAAGGGCGAAAAAAATCGCGGGCAAAAGAAGAATCGTTCCAATCTCAAATAATCTGTCCGCGTAGTTTTGGTTTTCTCCTTCGCCCAAAAGCGGAAAAGTCGCAAAGTTTTTCATCATCAGATAGCTTGCGAAAAGGCCGGAAGCGATAATGGCGCCAACCAGCGGAATTTTTTCCGTCTTTTTTTTGAATGCCGCCGCGAGTCCGATTCCGGCAAGGATTATTAGCAAATAAAATAGATTCATTTTGTAAAAATAAACGAAGTCAAGAAGAAAATTGAATCTCTTAAAGAGCGCGGGCATTTCCCAGGCGAAATTCCATTTCCAAATAATCGCCGCGGCATTGCTTAAACGGCTGAAGATGGCGAGGGCCGCCGGCGCGGCCACGGCGCTTAACGTGAAAAAGATTATCCCGGCGGATATTTTGAGCGCGCGATTTGCCGGCATTTTCCGGAAAACCAAGGCGGCGAAAACGAAAAGAAGCGCGGGGATGCCGGTTATGGGGTGAACAAAAAATGTCGTCATGGCGAGCAGAAACAATATTGGGAAGGCCGGGCGTCCGCTCGCAAGATAATTCATCCCAAAAAATACCGTAATGATAAAAAATGCCAGGGAAAACCCATACGGAGTCGTGACTATCAGATTCGTCAGCGGTATCGCGAGAATAGTGAGCGCGAGCAGCGGCGCCGCTTTTTTGTTGAAAATCCGGCCCAAACTCCAAAAGGCGGCCGCGGGAATGTAAATGGCGGCAAAAACAGGAAGAAGCAGTTTGTCCACCCAGTCTATTTTAACCGCCAGCAATTTTGCGAGCGCGGTTATAAAAGTATACTGTCCGATATAATATGGTGATTTCGGAACAATCTCGCCGTTTTGGCTGATATAGTTTTCCGCCGCCCGGTGGATAAAAGAATCAAAGCCATATCCGAATTTATAAACAATGAGGGCGACGCCGAGATGCGCGAAAAAGATTCCGGAGATGAGCGCCAGATTGTATGTCTCTTTTGCTTTAAGATGGATGGCCAGCAACCCCAAAAAGACAATCAAAAAGTAGATCGGCAAGATTAAGCCGTCAATTTTTTCCCATGGAGAGACGAACGCGGCATCGCTCCGCGCTTTTCCCATAAAATAGAAAAAAAAGACAAAAAGGGCGGGAATGGCGACATTTAGAAAGAAAAAAAGAAATCCGATTTTCGGTTTTATTATTTTTTGCGGCTCGGCGGTTTGCGGCAACGGAAGCGATTTTGTCCCGAACAGTTTGGCGGCAACGCCGATTACGGCGGGGAGCGCGATTATATATGCCGAGACGGCAATCGCGTCTATTTTGTAAAAATAATAGGTGATGGAAAGCAGAATGACGGCGCCGGAAATAATTGCCAGAACGCCAAAAAGCGTTTTGGAAATAAATTGTTCGCGCGGCCAGAAACTTTCGCCGATAAACCACCCGAAGAATATAAAAAAAATCAGCGTAAATCCGATGCCGAGCGGCAAAAAATGGCCCCAGATTAAATTATAAACGAGACCGGCTGCGCAAAATACGCTAAAAGTGGTATACTTGAGGAAAGACATCGGGATAACTTTTAATTTTCATAATTTTCAAACTCCAAAGCTAACCTTAGCACACATATGGAAGAGATTCAAGACATAAAAAATCGGCCGCCGAAACTTTTTCCGCACGATTATATTTTTAAATATCTGGTTTTGCCGTTTTTCCCGCGTTTTGTAGAGCCGAATCACATTACCGTCTTTCGCTTTTTGGCGACGCCTTTCGTTTTCTGGCTTCTCTATGTTCAAAATTATAAATGGGGGATACCGATTTTTCTTTTGGTCGCGTTAACCGACGCAATTGACGGCTCAATGGCGCGCGTCCGAAACAAAGTTACCGAGTGGGGAACGATTTATGATCCCGTCGCTGATAAAATATTAATTTGTTCGGTATTAATTTTATTGATCTTTCGCCATCTGAATATTTATTTAGCGGGGGCGTTAGTTATTTTTGAGGTGGCGCATTTAATCGGCGGGTTTATAATAAAAATGCGCGGCGGGAAAATTCAAGCTTTGTTTTGGGGGAAGGCAAAAATGGTCTCGCAAGTCGCCGGCGTGATGCTGCTTTTGGTGTTTTTAGAAACGCAGAATCCGTTTTTTGATTATGCTTCAATAGTAGTTTTTTCCGTTGCTATTTTCTTTTCAGCGCTCAGCATCGTTAGACACGGTTTTAAGGATTTTT
>CAYHOC010000044.1:0-7967 GCA_964358135.1 uncultured Gammaproteobacteria bacterium | reverse complement strand
TATGTTCATAAAATACTTCTTAATCCTTCTCATTGTCCTGATTATTTCGCGGGTGGTTTTGCGCTGGCGCGAAAAATCTTTGAATACGCGCGAATTTGTTTTTTGGCTTTTGTTTTGGTTGGCGGCCGGGGCGGTGGCGCTTCAGCCGGATTGGACCGGTATCATTGCCGAGCGTTTGGGCATCGGCCGCGGCGCGGATTTGGTGGTTTATCTCTCGCTGGTTGCCATTTTTTATCTGTTATTCAGAATCCAAATCCAACAGAAAAAGACGGAGCGGGAGATTACGAAGATTGTGAGGAAGATTGCGTTAAAAGATGAATAAAAAACAAAAAAGCATACGGCCTCGCGGCTTGCCCGCCTGAGTTTTGTTCACCCGCCTAAGTTTTTCTTGAAAACTTTGGCGGGCAAGTCAAAATTTTGGCGCGGCCTAAGCAAAAAAACAAATTTGCTTTATTGTTTTCTTGTTTTATTGCTTTATTGATTGTTATGCAAGATTTTCTCGGCCATTTTAAGGAAACAAACATCTATCCTTATAAAAACCGCAATTACAGCGGCTGGGCTTATTTGAAAAAAGCGATGCTCGCGGCTTTTGTCCTTTTGGCTGGGCTGGTTTTTTATTTTTTATTCAGCGCTTATTTTAACGCCGTGGCCGCGAAAAATAATTTGGCTAAGGCAAGTCAGGAGTTTCGGACGGCAAAACTTGAGAACGGCGGAAAATTTTTGGCAAAAAGTCAGGCGAATTTTGAAAAAGCAAAATCGTCGCTGGAAAAATTAAAAATATTTTCTTATCTGCCGCCGTTTAAGAAAGATTTTTTAGCCGCGGAGTCAATTTTGACCATTGGCGGCGAAGCGACGGCCGCGGTGAATAAATTATTTATCATTGTCGGCGCCGCTCTTCCCAAAGATCAGTCGGCCGAAGTCAGTTTTTCCGCATTAAGCGCGGATGAGCGGAAAAAGATTTTTGAGAGCATTATAGAAAATAAGAGCGGGCTCGGCGAGGTGAAAGGCAATATTGACCGCGCCTTTCTCGCTTATGGGGCAATGCCCGGCGGCGGATTTTTCAATTTAGAGAAAAAATTCGGAAGCGAGCTTGATAAATTTTTAACCATCGGCCGCGAGGCGCAAACCTTGCTCTCGATTATTGAAATTATGCCCGAGCTTGCCGGTTACACTGAAGATAAAACATATTTATTTCTTCTGCAGAATAATACCGAGCTGCGGCCGGGCGGCGGGTTTATTGGTACCTACGGAACCGTTAAAGTCGGCGGCGGGGAAATAAAATCGTTTTTTACTTCCGATGTCTACGCGCTTGACCGTCTGGCCATCGGCACGGTTAAAATAGAGCCGCCGGCGCCGCTTAAAAGATATTTGGGAGTCAATTATTGGTATATGCGGGACGCCAATTGGTCGCCGGACTTCAGCGTTTCCGCCGCCAAGGTGGAAGATTTTTATCATCAGGAGGGCGGGTTGGAAAAGATAGACGGCGTCATCGCGATCACGCCGGATGTCGTGGCCGATGTTCTGCGAATTTTGGGGCCGATAAAAATTGAGGACCAGGAGTTTACCGCGGACAATCTGACCGACGCCCTGGAATACCGCGTGGAAGTCGGATTTGCGGAAAAGGGGATTCCGCGCGCCCAGCGGAAAGAAATTATCGGCGTTTTAGCTAAAATAATTCTGGAGAGGATTTACGCTCTGCCGTTGAGCGATTGGCCGGCGGTTATTTCGGCTCTCGGAACCGGTCTTTTGGAAAAACACATCATGCTGACGGCAAAAGATGCGGCCGCGCAGGCAATTTTGGATCGTGAAGATTGGTCGGGAAAAGTTAAAGAAACGGCCTCCGATTATCTGATGACGGTTGACGCCAATTTGAACGCGTTAAAAAGCGATCCCGAGGTGGCGCGCGGAGTTTATTATAGGATTACGCGGGATAGCGAGCGTTATCTGGCGGCCGCCGCGCTTTCTTACAAGCACAGCGGCAAACGCGACTGGAAAACCGGGCGCTACCGGTCGTATACGCGCCTTTTCGCGCCTCTCGGAAGCAAGCTTATTTCGGTGACGCAGGATGGCGGAAAAGACGAGCGAACTAAGGACGCCGAAGTCGGCGAGGATCTCGGCAAAACTTATTTCGGGATATTTTTGACGGTGGAAATCGGCGGGGCGCGGGAGGTTACTTTCAGATACGAGCTTCCCGAAAGGATCAAATACCAGATTGAACAAAATTTGTATTCACTGCTGGTGGAGAAACAGCCGGGAACAATCGCCAACCGCTTGACATTGGAGCTTGATTTTGGTAAAAGAATTAGGGAGGCGCGGCCTGAAAAAATCACCGCCGGAAATCCGAATATCTATAATTATGTAACCGATTTGCGGGTGGATCGGATGTTCACGGTCGGATTCTAACTTTACATTTGACATTTAACATTTGACACCCGACCGTTTTGTCAGTTGTCAGGTGTTGGTTGTCAATTGTATCAGTTATGTTCGTCAAAAAAATCGGCATTGATTTGGGAACCACCAGCGTCTTGGTCTATGTGCCGAAGCGCGGTGTTATAATTAACGAGCCGTCGGTGGTCGCCCTGTCGGCGCATGATAAAAAGATTCTGGCCGTCGGGAAAGAAGCAAAGGAAATGATCGGCCGCACGCCGGATTCAATTATCGCCCGTTGTCCGCTTAAAGACGGAGTAATCGCCGATTATAAAACTACGGAGGCAATGCTTAAATATTTTATTCACAAGGCGCTTGGCGGTTTTCATCTTTTTCGTCCCGAGGTGATGGTCGCGGTTCCGGGCGGAATCACTTCAACCGAACGGCGCGCGGTAATTGACGCGACGATGGCGGCCGGGGCGCGCGCCGCTTACATCATCAAAGAGCCGGTGGTTGCGGCCATCGGCGCCGATATCCCCATCGCCAACGCCTCGGGGCATATGATCATTGATATCGGCGGGGGGACATCGGAAATGGCGGTGCTTTCTTTGGGCGGAATTGTCGCTTCCGATTCCGTCAGGGTCGGCGGCAATAAACTTGATGCCGCGATTCAGGAATTTATCAGGCGAAAATATAATCTCGCGATCGGCGAACATACATCCGAAAATATAAAAATAGAAATCGGTTCGGCGATGTATTTGGAAAATAAATTATCCGCGGAAATCAAGGGCCGTGATATGGCCAGCGGCTTGCCGCGGATTTTGGAAGTGACCTCGGACGATATTACCGACGCGATTCAGGACGGACTAAAGGAAATCGTTGACGCGATCAAAGAGGTTTTGCGCAATACGCCTCCCGAGCTCTGCGCCGATGTGATGGACCGCGGGATGGTGCTTTCCGGCGGAACGAGCCAGCTTCGCAATTTGGACCGCTTGATTGCCGAAGCCACCGGCGTGCCTACTTATGTCGCCGATGATCCGGTGCTTTGCGTCGTCAAAGGCACCGGCATCGCGCTGGAAAATTTGGAATCCTATAAGCGCAGCATCCTCGCGACGAGGTAGAATCTAGAATTTAGAAACTAGAATCTAGAATTTGGAAATTAGAAATTTGAAATTAAAAAAGCCCATCGGGGGCTTTTTTGGTTATTTGTCATTCCTGCGAAAGCAGGAATCCAGAAAGTTGGACATTAGAAATTTGGATTTGATTGGAAATTGGTAATTGGAAATTGAAAATTTTGAGCGGCCTCCCTTGAAAAAGGCCGCTTTCTCCCGTAAGATGGTGGTATATGGAGAAGAGACTCTGCATAGGAATAGATGCCTCGCGCGCTAATCGTAGCGAGAAGACCGGCGTGGAATGGTACGCTTTCCATCTCATCCAGGAATTTAAGAAGATTATCCCGAGCGATTTCCGGGTGATTTTGTATTCTGCCGAACCGCTCACGGGCGAACTCGCAAACTTGCCGCCGAATTGGGAAAATAAGATTGTGGGCGGACTCAATATCTTATTCTGGAAGCGGGCAAAAAATGTTTCGCTTTGGACGCAACTCGGCCTTTCGTTGGAGATGCTCCGCCGACCGCCTGACATTCTTTTCGTGCCAAGTCACGCTATTCCGTTTGTTCATCCAAAGCGTACTTATACTACTATCCACGATGTCGGCTTCAGGGTTTTTCCGGAGGCATATCATTTTTTGCCGCTGATTTATCATCGGCTGACCACGCGTTTTGCCGTGTGGCGGGCAACTAAAATTTTTACGCCATCGGAATTTACCAAACAGGAATTAATAAAGTACTACCACGCCAACCCCGAAAAAATCATCGTCACCCCGCTTGGTTTTGACGCGGAAAAATATCACCCTCAAAATAATCCCTCGCCCCTCGTGGGAGAGGGAGGGGAGGGGGGGGATATCCGCGATAATCCAGAAAAACAAATCCTCCCCCTTTTGACTCGCAATCCGAGCGAGCGTGGGATGCGAGGGATTGAGGGGGATTTTTTTCCGTATATCCTCTTCATTGGCCGCATTGAAAAGAAAAAAAATGTCGAAAGATTAATCCAGGCATTCTTAGAATTAAAAAACGAATCGTCAACCTCTCCCTTTTCCACTCGCAATCCGAGCGAGCGCAGGATGCGAAGTACCCCGCCCGAGCGGGGGGAGGGATTTTTTCCCCTCCTTAGTACTTCCGTTTCAAGCGAGCGAGAAATGGAAGGGTTGGGGGTGGTCAACAACCTCAAACTCCTTGTCGTCGGCACTCCCGGTTTTGGTTACGACGAAATTAAATCCTCCGCCGGTGATTCCGACGACATCATCTTCACCGGCTATGTCTCCTCGGCGGATTTGCCCCGCATTCTCGCGGGCGCGAGCGTTTTTGCCCTGCCCTCGCTCTACGAGGGTTTCGGCATCCCGATTTTGGAAGCCATGGCCTCCGGCGTCCCGGTCTTAACCTCCAACACCGCCTCCATGCCCGAAGTCTGCTGCAAAAAAGAGGTTTCTCTTCCCGAGGAAGTGAAACCTCCCCAAGTAGAATCTTCCCCCTTTATAAAAGGGGGACCGAGGAGGATTTTCTCTCCCCCTTTAGAAGGGGGAGCGAGAGGGGGTCAAAATGACAACACCCCTCGCCCCAATGTGGGAGAGGGTAGGGAGAGGGGGAACTGCGGCGCCTGCCTCGTTAACCCCGAATCCGTCGCAGAAATAAAAAGCGGACTTAAAAAAATCCTCACCGACGACGCTTACCGCAACCGCCTAATCTCCGCCGGCCTTGAGCACGCCAAAGATTTTTCCTGGCAAAAAACCGCGGAAAAAACGCTTGGATCAATAATATACAATAGTTGATGTTGATATTTTTCACCAAATTTTGATAAAATTTAACGGAATTATGACAAAAATAAAAGATCTCCCGAAAATAGAACGACCCAGAGAAAAACTGAAAAAATACGGTCCGGAAAAACTTTCCAACTCGGAACTTTTGGCGATTTTGTTTTGTCCGCTTATTCTCTAATTCGCGCGCCTGCCCGCCGAAGCTTCCTGACCATCCGGAGCTTGAGCGTAAGAAGGTTAGCGGAGGAGGGAATGGGCGAATAGTTTTATTTCTATCATAGGCATATTCGTGCGAATATGACCATGGTATCGGAATTGTTATTTTAATATTTTTAAGAATGTTGAAATAAATCATTCTCTCATTTGCGTCACCAGCCCCATTATTGATAAGATAATCATCATATGACCCAAGACCAAGCGCTCCAGATTTTAAAAACCGGCGCGAATGTTTTTTTGACCGGCGAGCCCGGGTCCGGCAAGACGCACGCGATAAATCTGTTCGTGTCTTATTTGCGCGAGCGGGGAATTGAGCCGGCCATCACGGCATCAACCGGCATTGCCGCGACGCACATCGGCGGAATGACCATTCATTCGTGGAGCGGAATCGGAATCAAATCCCGGATCAGTAATTACGAGCTTGATGAAATTTCGTCAAATGAATATATAGTAAAGCGCGTTCAGCGCGCAAAAATTTTGATCATCGACGAGGTGTCAATGTTGCTTCCCGAAACATTAACTTCGATTGATGCCATTTGCCGCGCGGTGAGGCGAAGTTCCGAGTCATTTGGCGGATTACAGGTTATTTTTGTCGGAGATTTTTTTCAGTTGCCGCCGGTTATGAGAAGTGACGGGGAAGAAAACGCGCAGACCACAATTATTAAAGAAGCGCCGGCTCGCTTTGCCTATGACTCACCGGCATGGGCGCGCGCAAAGTTAATGGTTTGTTATCTCACCGAACAGCACCGTCAAGATGATGATAATTTTCTTGCCGTGCTTTCGGCGATTCGGCGGGGTGTTTTTGGCGATGAGCATTTGCGCCGTATTGAATCAAGAAAAATCGGATGTCATGGCGCACCGGAGCAGGCGCCAAAACTTTTTTCGCACAATATTGATGTTGACCGCGTTAATGATGAGATGCTCGCCAAATTGCCGGACGAATCCAGAAAATTTATTATGTCTTCGCGCGGCCGGGACAAAATTGTCGGCGCTTTGAAAAAGAGTTGCCTTTCGCCTGAAACGCTTTCTCTTAAAATCGGCGCGGCGGTGATGTTTACCAAAAATAATCCTAAAGAAGGTTTTGCAAATGGCACGCTTGGCGTGATTTTTGGTTTTAACGAAGATAGTCGTTATCCGATAGTAAAAACGCGGAACGGAAGACAAATTGAAGTTGCGCCGATGGATTGGACGGTGGAAGATAATGGCATGGTTCGCGGCCAGATCACGCAGTTGCCGCTTCGTCTTGCCTGGGCAATCACCGTGCATAAGAGTCAGGGCATGAGTATGGATGAGGCGGTGATGGATTTAAGCAATGTGTTTGAATTTGGGCAAGGTTATGTCGCGCTCTCGCGGGTGCGGCGGATGAGCGGTTTGCATCTTTTGGGCTGGAACGAGCGCGCGTTTCAGGTTCATCCGGAAGTGTTGATGAAAGATGGTGAGTTTCGCGCCGACTCAAGTATTGCCGAAACGGCGTTTTCTAAAATTCCTCCGGCCGAG
Source organism: uncultured Gammaproteobacteria bacterium (assembly GCA_964358135.1). GTDB lineage: Bacteria > Patescibacteriota > Patescibacteriia > CAYHOC01 > CAYHOC01 > CAYHOC01. The sequence goes on along the minus strand of CAYHOC010000044.1, from coordinate 1,015 downwards.
CTTCAGAAGATGCGGGATAATTTTATCATCGCGCTTGGCGGGCAATTGAAATCGGCGAGTGTACAAAATTTGTGTACACGCGGTAAGAAGAAAAAGGGGACGGATACATACAACGAAACTCTCATATTGTGGAATGATGGTGAATCCGTCGCGCAGATTGCTAAAGCGCGCGGTTTGGGGGAACAAACAATTTTGAATCATATTGAAAAGTTGGCCGCGAAAAAAAAGATTGACCGCGCGGGAATCCTCCTGCGTCTTTTTACTCCGGCGCTTTTTGGCGCGCTTCCCGCAATCCACGCCGCCTTCCGTGAACTTAACACCGTCAAACTCTCGCCGGTTTTTGAAAAACTTAACGGCGCGTATTCATATAATGACTTGCGAATCGCGCGGATGCTGTTCAACGGAGAATCCGCGTAGATGCTTACCTTGGTTATTTGATGACAAATCGTCTCTCGCTTTAAGATTCTTATGGTCATATTCGCACGAATATGCCGATAGTCCAGGAATCGTTATTCCAACATTCGCACGAATATTGGAATAATCAATTCTCTAATTCGCGCGCTTGTCCGCCGTAGCTTTAGCGGAGGAGGGAATAGACGAATAGTTTGATGATTAATTTTTGTAGGTTTGGCATGTTGTTGTAATTTTTTTATCCGATTTTTCGTTTCAAAATCCAAAATCCGCTCTTGCCGTTTTGCGCCAAGAGACGGCGGGGCGTTTTTGATTTCGGGTGGTTGTGATATAATTTTGATATATGGCGGCATCAATTGTTTTAGTCATTATCGGTTTGGTTTTATACCGCGTGGCGGGGATGTGTTTTGAATATCTTCACCGGAAAAAAGAGCGCAGACCCTACGCCATACTCTCGTATATCCTTTTGTTTTCCACGCTGATCTCCGCCGGGGTTTTTGCCGCCGGCATTTTATATTTTGTTTTTGACACGCATTTTTTTTGGACGCTTTCCGCGAGCATCGCCGTTGCCGTCTTAATCGCCTGGGATTTGGCGCGCATCGCC
>CAYHOC010000043.1:0-8079 GCA_964358135.1 uncultured Gammaproteobacteria bacterium | reverse complement strand
GGCGCCACGACCACCACCGCCAAAACCGAAAATAGACCGATTAAAACCGGCAACAGAATATTCAGATAGCGATGGCTCTTAACCCGTTGATTCATTGGTCTAAAATCCCTCTCGCCCCCTTATTTTTTGTGTCCTGGCGGGGGGAATTTCTTGATTCGTTGATTCTATAGAGACCTCTGCAAAAGTCGCTTTCGCAGAGGTCTCTTTATTGATTTCTTGACATCGCCCACTCGTAAATCTTTAAAATTTCGTGAAGATGGCGCGCCGGATCGTTTTCGCGCCCCACCCGCTCGCGCGCGAGCAGGCCGAATGAACGAAGCCGCGCCTCGTCGTAATACAGCGCCTTAATCTTGCGCGCCAAGTCCTCCGCATCGCCCGGACTGAACAGAAGTCCATTCTTCTTTTCCAAAACAATTTCCGGAATTCCGCCGATATTTGAAGCCACAATCGGACGCCCCAAGGCCTGCGCCTCAAGAAGCGAAAGCGGATAATTCTCGTACCAAACCGAGGGCAGAACGACAATCCTCGCGCGAGCCACCTCATCCCAAAGCTCGCTTCCGTGGAGATGCGGCGCAAAACAGATATTTAAGACGCCGTGGCGGCGCGCCACCGCCGGAAGTCCGCCCGCGAGCGGCCCGGAACCCACGATCTTAAACGGAATATCGGGCAGGCGCTTTGCCGCCTGAATTAAAACATCCAGGCCCTTTTCGTGGCTCAATCGTCCAAAGTAGAGCGCTCCCTCGCCCAATCCCTGCGACTCTCCGGAGAGCGCGTCAAAATTGACAAAACCCGGAAGACGCAAAAACTTCTTTTCCGGCCAGCCCCAACGCTCGCATAAATTTTTCAAAAACAAACTCGACGAAATAAATGCGGAAACATTTTTTTCGTAGCCGCGCAAAATGAAATGATGAACGCTCATCTCCAGCGCGGCGGCAAAATTTGCCGGCGCCGAACCAAGGCAATTATGAAGCATCGCGTTCCAATACCGCTGTTTTCTGCAACGCTCGCAGGGAAATCCCTCGGTGTAAAGCTGATAATTCGGACAAACAAGCTTGTAATCGTGCAACGACATCACGACCGGAATTTTATGTTTTTTAAGCACATCCAGAATTGAGGGCGAGATTTGATGATAGATATTGTGGAGATGCGCGATATCGGGTTTTTCGTGCCTGATGAGTTCTTCCAGCTTTCGTTTTGCTTCAAACGAATAAATCATCCTGCCGATTTTTTTGATGTCTTTTGCCGGATTTTCCCGTTGGTCAAATTTTATTTCCGACACAAAAAATTTGGAATAGATTGACGGCAAATTTTCCGGATGACGCATCGCGAACGGAATCACTTCGTGCCCGGCTTTCCCGAGCATCTCCGACAATTCCAAAAAATAGCGCTCGGCGCCGCCCCTAAAATAGTAAAACTTATTTACTTGAAGAATCTTCATTAAAGAATCCGTTAATTCGTTAATCCGTTAATTATCAATTCTAACTCATCCACCGATTTTTCCCATGAATATTTTTCCCGCGCCAGAACGCGGGCGGATTCGCGGAGAACTTCGTCGCCGATTTTATTATCCAGAAACCAAAGAATTTTTTTGGCCATCGTCTTGGGCGAACCGTCGGACATCACCAGTTCCGGATCCAGTTGATTTAAAATCTCCGGCGTCGCCCCGACCGCGGTGCCCAAAACCGGCAGTCCGGATGCCAAGGCCTCTAATGTTGCCAGCCCCAGTCCCTCATAAACCAAAGTCGGCAAAATAAATACATCAGCGGCGCGGTAATAAAGCCGCAATTCTTCATCGGTAATTTTTCCGAGCAGACGCGCGTTCGCCTCAAGTTTATTTTTTTGAATCAGTTTCTTCAGTTCAAAGCAGAGCGGACCGTCACCGGCGATCAGAAGCAAAACATCCTGCCGCTCATCCGTAATAATTCCTATCGCCGAGATGAGATTCTGCAGTCCCATTCGCGGAGTAAGGCGGCGGACGACAAAAAGAATCGGACGGTCAAACGGAAGATTAAGTTTTTCGCAGGCGGCCTCGCGCGTTTCGGCGGACAAAAGATAGCTTTCGTGCACACCGCCGGAAATTTTTTGCACCCTATCTTCCGCGCCGGGATATGTTTCCGCCAGCACCCGGCGGGAAAAATCACTGAAGACAAGAATCTTTTTTACCCGGTGGAAAATTTCCGCCTCTTTTTTCTTCGCGATTTGCCCCAAAAAGAAAGCAACAATTCTGGCAAAAAATGTCGGACGGATTTTGCGCGTCAGCCCCTCAACTTTAAGCTCGCGGTAAAGCGAAGCGTGAAAAATATAAATCGCCGGCAATTTTTTTGAAATATCGGTTTTATAATACGCGGCGGCCGGGAAAGTGTGGTGCAAAATCACCAGATCAACGGAAAATTTCTCGCCGATTTTCTGAATCTCGCGGCGGCCGGCCGTTAGATCAACGAAACTCTGGCCGAAAAACTTCTGCCAGCTGCTTCCTTGATACCTAAAAACATGCATTCCGTCAATCGTATCTTCCGGCAAAAGATTCGAACGCGACCGCGGAGCAACGACAATCACGCGATATCCGCGCGCCGCTAAATCCCGCCCCTGCTCCCAAACCACGCGCCCGCTGCCGCCGAAAGTGTCGGGGTAAAATCTCTGCGTAATAATTAGAATGGTCTTTTTGTCCATAATTATCTATTAACGGGTTCACGAGTTAACGAGTTAAATTCAGTAACCCGTTAACGCGTTAACTCGTTAATAATGAATAGAAAATTACTTCCGCCCCATCCTGCTTGCCACCAGCGCCAATCCCAGCGGCACCCACAATTTAGATGAGTAATATTGCGTATTGAAAAACTGATAAACAATGCTCCCGGCCGCGGTCAGAAAGAAAAAGAAAATTATTTTTTCCTCAAGCGCGCGCTCCGGTATCAGATACTGGCGCAAAATTTTCCACAAAATCGCGGCCAGAAGCGCGACAAAAGCAATCAGCCCTAAAATTCCTTCTTCGGCAATGAGTTTCTGCGGCCACCCGTGCGCGTCCAACGGCTCGCCGAAATCAACCGTAAAATACTTGATCCCTCCCAAATTATCAATAAAAGTTCCGGCGCCGGCGCCGAGCAGAGGATGGAGCGTGAACAAATACCAGGCAATGCTTGAGAGCGCGAGCCGCGCGGTCGTGGAACTCTCAACAATCGGCCCGGCGCTCAAAAAATACATATACCCGAGCATCGGAAGAAGCAAGACCGCGGCAATCAGAATGTACGGCAAAAGTTTTTTCGCGCGCGCGCGATATTCCAAAAAAAACCAAAGCGCGGCCTGCGCCAAAAGGGCAACCCAAGCGGTGCGGGCAAAAGTTCCAAGCGCCGTAAAAATCATCAGCAGAGCGCCGATAAAATATATCGCGCGATATTTTGACTTGGAAACATAATATAAAATAATCCCGGCCGGCCAGACCGCCACCATTATTTCCGCCAGCAGATTCCAATTTTCTCCCCAGGGATAAACGCCAAAAACCACCGCCGGAACAAGACGAATCAGCCCGGCGCCGGAAACGACAAAATACGCAAGCGCCGCGAGCGCGGCCAAAATGCCCGTTGCCCAAAAAACTTTTACCGCGGTATAAAAAACTTTTCGCGAATCAATGATGTTCCACGGCAAAAAAACAAAGCAGGCAAAAAAGAAAAAGAGCGGCCGGGCCAAATATTTCCAACTCAAAAGCGGAGTTTCAGAATTTACGACCGATAACGCCGAGACCGCAAAAAACGCGAGAAAAAAAGGCCAAAGCGGAAACCGCCGCAAACCAATCCAGGTTTCTCCTTTCAGCCAAAGATAAAACAAACGCGCTAAAAATCCAATCAGCAGTCCAAGCGCCAGCACATCAACATAAGCGACATTTAATCCATCGGGAAAATATTGGTACCAGCTTTCCGGAACGCGCGGAATGAGCAGGCGAAAACCCAAAAGCGGATAGAAAAAAATCAGCAAATAAAGCCCATGCGCCGGAAACTTAAAAAACAAATAGAGGATGATGACGAGCGCGAGGAAAAGCAAAGCCAGCGCCGGATCAACCAAGAGCGACAGAGCCACGGTTAAAAATCCCAAAAAGATAACTTGGGAAATCAGCCGCCAGGGCGGGGAACTAAGATGCGTCTGATGCATGATTATATTTTACCAAAAAGAGAGCGAATATACTAATGAGGAAAGGAAATTTAGACAAAAGAAAAACGGGCGTCCCTTGCGGAAACGCCCGTTGTGTCTCGTGGTGAGAGATCTGGCCGCGATTGAAACGCGAACCGAGGATCATCTCGGAAAGAACTTGTTCTACCAGCCGACCGTCATGACGTATCGGCCAGTAAGAACTATCGGCGACTTAGTGGCCGGTAGTACTTGTAGGCCACTAAGTCGCCTACAAGTTACGGCACCATCACCTGCCAGTTGGCGTCATACGCGCCGGGACCGGACTTGACGCTCACCGTGAGCGCCGGGTAGCCCGGGAACTCGTTGAGCCGGACCGAGGGAAGGTTGGCGCAACCCCCATACTGCGGAACATTGCACCCGTAGAGCTGGCTGGAACTCCCATACTGGGAGTTGAAGCGCAACACCTTCCCGTGCGGCACCCAAACTCTGCAGGTGGCGGTCACGACGCCCGGCGTAGTGACTGTGACACACTGGGCGCCGGTCGCTTCATTGACCAGCACGCCCCAAGATGGCAGGGTCCCGGGACCTTCGCAGACAATCTGTCCGCTTTGGTCTTCGGTTCCCCAACACCCATAGAGCGAGATACGGTCGCCGACAGTCAACACTGTGCCAACCGGCACTGTCCAGGCGAGGAGGAGTTCGGCTTTGCAGCCCTCATCCACGACGCCGTCGCAGTTGTCATCCGCGACATTGCCGCAGATCTCACGATCGTAGGAAACGACCTGTCCGACGCATTCGCCCCAGCGCCCATTCACACAGGTCTGGGTGCCGCCGTGGCAGATGCCCACGCCTTCGGTCCCCGGAAGCCCGGTATAGCACGCTTGAGTCGCCCCATTCGTGCACTGGCATCCCTGATTCACGAGGCCGTCGCAATCGGTGTCGCGACCGTCGCAGACTTCCGCCTGCGGCAGAACCTCGCCCTGGCACGCGCTCCAGTACCCGCCTTCGCAGGATTGGGTGCCGCCGTGGCAGAGGCCGACACCGGAGGTATTCGCGGGGCCGGAGTAGCACCAGCGAACATCGTTGCTCGCGCACTCGCAGGCCTCGTCCACCGTGCCGTCGCAGTTGTCATCCGCGCCGTTGCCACAGACCTCCACCGCCTGACAGTTGAACTGGCAGGTGAGGTAGGTACCGTCCGGATCGCTGGTACAGGCCAGCGCGCCGCGTGTCGGCACGCCGTTGTTGGCGCGGACGCAGTACTGACCCAGGTTTGGATCGGCCTCGTCCACCTGGCCGTCGCAGTTATTATCCACCCCGTCGCACACTTCCGTGGCGTTGGGATGGATGGTCGCGTCGGTATCAATGCAGTCCCCGGCGGTGGTTGACCATCCCGGATAAGAATCACCCGGACAGCCCCAGCCAAGGTAGTCGCCGCTCCCGTCGCCCATGGTGCCGTAGCCATCGCCATCAGCATCACGATAGAAGAGAACCCGGTCTCCCTCGTCCACCACGCCGTCGCAGTTGTCGTCCTGATTGTTACCGCAGACCTCCAGCGCGCCGGGGTGAACCGTCGCGTCCGTGTCGTTGCAGTCGCCGGTCTGGGGAACGCAACTGTCGGGCAGGGTCTGCCCCTGACAGTACTCCGCGCGCCACACGCCGCCCCAGCCGTCGCCGTCCTCATCGATGTAACAGGCGACGACGACGCACTGCGCGTCGGTCGCGTTGCCGGCATCCGACTGCGTCGCCACAGCGTCCTGCTGGGGCGTGGCGTCGGACTGGACCGTGTCGGCATCCGACTGCTCGGGCGTGCTCGCATCCGACTGCTCGGGAGCAGCCGGGGGGACCGCCTGGTCGTCCTCAAAGGAACAGCCGGCGGTGAAGAGGATGATGGCGCCCAGATACAGGCACGCCATGAGAAGTCCGAACTTCGCGGAAGTTACCGCGATGGCCCGGACCCAGTACAGAGTGTCAATCTTCCGGTTCGTCATTCGCTTCCTCCTCCGTTGCGAAACTTGGGCGCCCGGCCCCCGACACCATTGTCGGAGACCGGGCGGACTCGTCAGCCGACGAACACCCCGATGAGGGTGATCGCCAGAATGCCGGCGAGAAAGTAGATGAGCATCCTGTTGGCGGCCTTCTTCATCTCGGCGTCGGTCATCAGAACCTCACGCCGAGCGAGAAGAGTCCGCCGGTGGCATAGCGCCAGAGCCCGGGCGACTTGCCCAGCGCCCCCGCGGTCATGTCCAAAGACACGACCACGCGCTCCAGAGGCAGGAACCGCACGCCGGCTTTGGCGCCAAGGTATTGCTCCTTGACTCCCTGCCAGTCGCCGATGTCCCACCATCCGATGGGACCGACGCCGAGTGCGAGGATGGAAGTGAAGCGAAGCAAAACCGCTCCGGAGACCGAGGTCGCGAACCGGCGATGAGGCGAAAGCCCCGCGCCGGCGTCAATCTCGAACCCAAACCGGTTTCCAAGTACGAGAACAAGACGACCGGAGAGAAACCCGGAGACGCCGGACGATGTTACGAACACCGTCGGTATAATCGCGAACTTCGCGGCAGGACCAGCCCTTCCTCGCTGACCAACCGGACCCGAATGGCCATCGTGGCCGGCCAATCCTTGCGGACCGGCCGAACCCGCGAGACCCATCGGACCTTGCGGACCAGCGAGTCCCATCGGACCCATCGGCCCGACGATCGGCTCGGGCAGCGACATTGACCGCGGCACGAACTTCTTCGCCGGCTTCTTGGGCGGCGCCTTCTTCGGCGACGGCTTCGGATCGCAGACCTCCTGTTTCATCGCATCCCTAAACTCGGTGTCCTTGAGCGCGGCCTTGGTGCCCGGATCGAGCACCGTGGCCTTCTTCACCTTCTTTGCCGGCTGCGTTGCCGCGACCGGCTGGGGCTTCTCCGCCCACGAAGTGGACGAAAGAGCCAGGATAAAAGACATCGCGACGATCTTCCGCATCTTCTCCTCCTTGCCCCGCGCCATGCGGAGCGTTTTTTTGCCCCGCGCCATGCGGAACATCTTGTGGAAATTTTTACGGTACGAAGCAACCGTTAGATTGCTCAATTGTTCAATTGTTTTTCAACAATTTCACAATTCAACAATTTAACAATCCGCGTTATCCGCCCATATCCGCGTAATCAATATATGAAATAAGCGCTCAAAGAAGCTTGAATTAAGGCATAAAGGCGAGGAGGAGACGCCTAAAACCTAAAATCCAAACTTCTTTCAACGCTCATTCCGCCTCCAAGCGCAACTAAACCGGCAAATAACTGCCGCCCGCCGCAAACTTCACTAAACCCGCACAATCAATCAAATAGCTTTAACATTTAAGTATAGCATACTTTGGGGATTTTGTCAATAGCCGCATCGTCCCATAAACAAAAAATTGGCTGAAGACAGCCAAATAATTGAAGGATAAAAATTATCTCCCTGCGGTCTCCCCGCGGAGGGAGACATTGGAAAGAAAGAAACTTATCAACCCGCATTAACAAAACAAATTCAGGGGATCTCGGCGGGCTATTTTTTGTCGTCTTACCCCAAACCCCGAAGGGGAGCCCTTAGCTGGGGAGCCCTCGGCTTGAGCGCTATTTCATAATGTGATGTCCATATGTGTGAAGGGTCGGTAAATGCCGTTTCATAATGAGACATCCATAGTATTTTTTAAAATTTTATTACTCCCTAATTTCTAACTCGCTTCTTAAAAATTCTTTAATATTTTTTTGCGCGGTTGTATTGTATAAATCCAAAATGAGCTGATTAATTTTTTTGCTGCGATTTCTACAAATTATTTCCCGTATAATATCTAAATTATCAATAATGTTTAGTTTGGAGATAACAAGCTCTTGGACTTTTTCTCCGCCGTGTCGGGTCAAAGCCAAAATAATTTGTTTTCGGATATTAGAATCTTTAACCTCGTCAAACTTGTTAATGGCAAATTCCGCGCCT
>CAYHOC010000042.1:1418-8273 GCA_964358135.1 uncultured Gammaproteobacteria bacterium | reverse complement strand
GGATAAACAAAAATTAACCTCACTGCTTCGCATGAAGCGAGGCGGTAAAACAAAAACCTGAAATATTTAATATTCCGGGTTTTATGAAAAGAAGATATCAAAATCTGCTTTTCGTGATAACGAGGTTAATAACCCTGCTCGCCGGGTATAATTTGATTGCGCTGGAAACGAGCGAGATACGAATTTCGGTTCCGGCGCCGCCTCATGAGAGCTACATCATATCAAACAGCGTCGCGCGCCTCGCCGCCCCGATTCTCTGGAATGACCGCGAAAAAACGCCGCGTGAGCATATTTTTGAAACCGTGCAGGGAAAATATGTCGTAAGAAAACCGATTGCCGGATTTTGGCAAGCGATAACGATTGATAATAATGCCGCTCAATTAAAAAACGCGGCGGATCATACATTGGGAAACGGGAATCAAGCGTTTTATCGTTATATACTACCGTGATTCCCGCGTCTGGCTACCTGCTATTCTGCCGCATCGCCGCTTTGATAAATGCCACGAAGAGCGGATGCGGATTCAACGGCCGCGACTTGAATTCGGGATGAAACTGCGTCGCGAGGAAAAAAGGATGCTCCGCCAGTTCAATAATTTCAACCAGCTTTTTATTCGGCGAGAGCCCGGAAAAAATAAGACCGGCGGCGGAAAGTTGGTCGCGGTAATCGTTATTGACTTCGTAGCGATGGCGATGGCGCTCGGAAATTATTTTTTTTCCGTACGCCCGGCGAGCCAGGGAATCCGCGGCCAGCGCGCACGGATACGCCCCCAAACGCATACTTCCGCCGTAATGGCGCGCCACGATATTTTTTTCCTGCTCCGGCATTATATGAATGACCGGATTTTTCGTATCCGGATTTATTTCAGTGGTGCTCGCGTCTTTTAATCCCAGAACATCGCGCGCGTATTCAACGACCGCCAGCTGCATTCCATAGCACAACCCGAAATACGGAATTTTATTTTCGCGGCAATATTTTATTACGGCAATTTTTCCTTCCACGCCGCGCGTTCCAAACCCGCCGGGGATGACAATGCCGTCATATTCACTCAAAGCTTTTAATTTTTCCGGCTCGCGCTCAAACTCTTCGGAATTAAGCCAGGAAATGATCGGCTTGCGATTATTTGCCCAGGACGCGTGCTTAACCGCTTCAATCACCGAAAGATAAACATCAGATAAAACAAAATTTCCGGTGGTAAAATATTTTCCGACAATCCCGATTTTTACCCCCACACCAACCCTGGGTTGGCCCGACTTCGATAAGTCGTCGGGAAGCGAAACAGCTCCGCCTTCGGATGGCGTTTTAAGAGAATCTTTTTGGGAGTTGGTGTGGGGGTTTACTTCGCGCTCCAGGCGGCGGATTCTGTTTAAAAGCCGCTGCCACTCGCGCGCTCCGTCGCGCCGGCGCGGCTTGAGATTAAATTTTTTCAAAATCCGTTGGACGATCTGTTCTCGCTCAAATCTGACCGGCACCTCATAAACATACTCAACATCCGGCGCGGAAATTATGTCTTTTTCATTAACGCTGCAAAAAATGGAAAGCTTGCGTTTGCGCGGCGCGTCCAACGGAACCTCTCCGCGGCAGATGATAAAATCGGGCTGGATGCCGGTGGAATTCAGAGTGCGGACCGCGTACTGCGTGGGTTTGGTTTTCATCTCGCCGATTTTTGACGGGATCGGCAGATAACTGACGATCGCCACCAGCACTTTATCCGGCTCCTTGTTTTTCATCATTCTGGCCGCTTCCAAAAAAAGAATATTTTGATACTCGCCGACCGTGCCGCCGATTTCAACCAAAACAAAATCCGCCTTATTTTTTTTGCCGACTAACCGCAAACGCCTGATAATCTCTTCCGGCACATGCGGCACCACTTCCACGCATTTTCCGCCGTATTCCAAATTCCGTTCGCGCGCGATGACCGTCTGATACACGCGGCCGGTGGTCATATAATTTATCTTGCCGAAATCCACTTCCAAAAATCGTTCGTAGGTGCCGATATCCTGGTCGGTTTCGTCGCCATCGTCGGTCACAAAAACCTCGCCGTGCTCAACCGGATTCATTGTACCGGCGTCAACATTGATATACGGATCAATTTTTACCGCCGCCACCTTAAAACCCTTGTCTTTAAGGATGCGTCCGATGGCGGCGGTGGCCGTGCCCTTTCCGACTCCGGACATCACCCCGCCGACGACGAAGATAAAACGGGTCATAGTTTTGGAATTAAGAATTATGAATTAAGATTTTGGTGCTTTTTTATTTTTTGAATTTGAAATTTGTAATTTATTTGGCCTTCGGCCGTGAGCTCAGGCCGAACGGAGCTTGTAATTTTTGCGCCCCCGCCAGAGGCGGGCAGGCGAGGCGTCCCGATGCATTTGGATACGGGACGCTCCGCATCGCAGCATCGGAGCGCATCCGCCTCTGGCGGAGAATTTGAAATTTTACCTCCTCCCAAAATATTTATCGCTTTTCTTAAAACACCCAAAACATTCTTATATCCACAAAAGGACATGGCCCGGCCGATGGGCACCCAGCGCACCTTGCGGATTTTTTCCGCCTTTTGCGGACGGGCCTTGGCATTACGGGGTGCGCGCATCAAAAAATAATGCACGGTTTTTTGCACCAGCTCCCCCTTCTTCTGCCAGCGGTCGCGAAACCAAAAATTCATCGTTCCCAAAGGCGCGATAATTTTTAATTGAGTTAAACCAATCTCTTCGCCGACCTCGCGAATCGCCGCCTTTTCCGGCGTCTCTCCGGGCTCCAGATGCCCCTTGGCAAAAGTCCATTTTCTGAACGGATCCAAAATGAAGGCGATCCTAAGACCGCCCTCACCTTTTTTATACACAATGCCTCCGGATGATGTTTCTTTATGCATTTTATTCAAAATTAAACTCGTTAACCCGTTAACTCGTTAATAAATAATTACTTCAATAGTTCCACCGCCTTCTCCAACTGCGGATCCTTGCCGGCCTTAAAATCATCCTCCGTCAATTTAACTTCAACATCAGGCACAATTCCCTCTTTATTGATATTCCGTTCTTTCGGCGTCAGCCATTCGGCGATGGTGATTTTCAGCGCCGAACCGTCTTTGAAGGTCTCGTAATCCTGAACCGAACCCTTGCCGAATGTTTTTTCTCCGACCAGTTTCGCCAGCCCGTAATCCTGAAGCGCGCCGGCCAAAATTTCGGATGCCGAAGCCGAGCCGTTGTTCACCAGCACAACCGTCGGGATGTTTAGAAGCCGCGCCGCGCCACGCGTGCGATATTCTTCCCTGATATCGTTGGTAAATTGTTCATAGACAATCACTCCGTCTTTAACCCAATCGCCGGCAATCTGCACCGATGCGTCCAAATACCCGCCTGGATTTCCGCGCAAATCAACCACCAGTCCCTTGGGCTGTTGAGCAACTATTTTTTTCACCGCCCGATCAAATTCCGCCACCGTCACATCGCTGAATTGGCTGATGCGGAGATAGGCGATGTTTTCTTTTTCAAGCATCCGCCACTGCACGCTCTTAATGACGATTTTCGCGCGGGTGATGGTAATTTCCTCGGCCTTAGCGAGCCCATCGCGCCCGATGGTCAGATTCACCTTGGTGCCGGCCGGCCCGCGGATAAGTTTTACCGCGTAATCCACGGACATGCCGGTGGTATCGACCCCGTCAATCGCTAAAATTTTATCACCGGCCTTGATCCCGGCCGCTTCGGCCGGAGAATCGGCCAGCGGCGTGATAATGGTAATCTGATTATTTTTCACGCCCAGCTCGGCGCCGATGCCCTCAAGCGTTCCGGCCAGTTCGGCGGAAAATTCTTTGGCCGTCTGCGGTTCAAAGAAAACCGAGTATGGATCTCCGAGCGACGCGACCATGCCGGCAATGGCGCCGTAAAACATCCCGACTTCGTTGATCGGCTGATTCACATATTTTGCCTTCGCCATGTTCCAGACGCGCCAAAACAAATCAAAATCAACATCTTTTGAAAGATAATCGGGCCGCGCCTCCATGTTCAATACTTTTCCGTTTTTGGGAACCGGGGCATGCTTGGCGCGCCAGTCGCCCAAAAAATATCCGCCGCCAAAAGTGAGGAGGATAATGAGGACGCTCAAAAAGACGCCAAAATGACGGCGCAAAAATCCAGCGCTCATTTTGCGCCCCATCATCGGTGTTTCGCAATTTTTATTTTGTCCGAACAGAAAAAATTTCATACTATATTTTTTGTGAAAAACTTAACGCAATCCTCGTCTCCGCTTGCTTTGTGGGCGCCAAATTAAATAAATCGCCCCCGATTTTCTCCAATCTCTTTTTTGCTATCTGACAATAATCGTTATTAATCTCAAAACCGATATAATTTCTGCCACTCAACGCGCAAGCCGCCGCCGTTGAGCCACTGCCCATAAAGGGGTCTAACACGATTCCGCCCTTGGGCGAACTGGCCAAGATCATTCTTTTCAAAACCTCTATCGGTTTCTGCGTCGGATGGTCTTCCCGCTCAGGATCTTGAGCGTGTATTCTTGATACGCTCCAGATGTCCTTTGGATTATAACCTACCTCAAGCCATTTTTTGCCGACAAAAATAGAACGCGTTCTGGCTTTTTTTGTCACTTCATCGTAAGGAATTCTAATGGCATCTAAGTTAAAATAATATTTATTTTTATCTTTCACAAAAAATCCTATATTATCATGAACCGACGAAAATTTGCGAGTACTACCGCCCATACTAGGCACTCTCCTATCCCAAATTATCTCATTCATCATAGACATACTATTTTTAATATAGGAGAAAATCTCCGGGGCGTATTGCCAAGTCAGAAAAATATAAAAACTGCCGGTTATTTTTAACTTTGGCATGACGGCATCAATCCACCGCCTGCTCCACTCTAAATATTTACTAGGAGATAATTTATCAGAATCATTACCGTAATCCTTGCCGAGACAATATGGCGGATCGGCAATAACCAAATCAAGAAAACCATCGGGTATTCTTTTTATGCCCATCAGTACATCTTCATTAAAAATTTTATTAACCAATTTTTCCATACTTATAAAACTATGCTTTTGGAACTCTTGCGAAGCAACTTCAAAAAATCTTCCCTTGTCCTCATTTCCTGCTTATGATAATAAGCGGCTTGAATCTTATCGTTTCTTGGATTGATATATATCGGTAAAAACTGCGGCGAAAAAATTGATAAGTATTTGGGATGAAATTTTATAGTAATATTATCAAACAACACTCCAAAACAAACATACAATAAATTATAATGCGGATTGGCGGAATACTGCATATATAATTTTTCAACGGCCGCAATATCATTTTTATTTTCTTTTTTGCCCATATCATGTATTTTAACGTTCACATAATAAACTTTAGAGCCGACTTTTATCTCACAATCATGAAGGCAGGTGTCGGGTAAATCGAAAATTACTTCGTCCAGACCCAATTTCTTTTTATTAAATTTTGTCTGTTGCGTGATAACTTGTTCAACCAACCAGCTGATTGATCTGGTATGCGGCTTGAGACCGTATGGCAATATCTTTTTATCGGTAATATCAAAAGAGGGCAATATCGTTAATAATTTTCTATATACGGTTTCTAAATAATCGATGTCGGCGATTATCGTTTTCATTTGTTTGTCCATAGATTTATGCGTTAATTTTTGTAATGTCCGCTCCCAACGCCCGCAACCGCTCGTCCAAATTTTCATATCCCCTGTCCAATACCTCCGCCTCGTTGATAATTGTCTCGCCCTCGGCCACCAGCCCGGCGATGACCATCGTCGCGCCGGCGCGCAAATCCAAACTTTTGATCTCCGTCCCGTAAAGCGGCGTGGGACCGGAAATCAGCACCCGGTGCGGATCGCACACCACGGCATTGGCGCCCATCTTGACGAGCTCCCCGACATATCCCATCCGCCCCTCAAATAAAGGATCGTGGATTAAACTCGTGCCGCGCGCCTGGGTCGCCAGCACCCCGAACGGCGCCTGTAAATCGGTCGGAAAGCCGGGATACGGCAAGGCCTGAAGCTTGAACGCGGACAACGGATTGGCCGGCGAAATCGCAATCCAGTCGTCCCCCTTCTCTAAGTTTACACCCGCGCGGCGCAGGACGGAAATAATCGCGTCAAGATGTTCAAAATTTACGCCCCTGATTGTTATGGCGCCGCGCGTCACCGCGGCCAAAGCGGCGAATGTTCCGGCCTCAATCTGATCCGGGATGATTTTATGCCGCGCGCCGTGAAGTTTTTCTACGCCCTCAATTTCCAGAGTATGCGTGCCTCCGCCTCTGATTTTCGCGCCCATTTGCGATAAAAATAATATCAAATCCTGGACATGCGGCTCGGCCGCCGCCATCTTAATGATTGTTTTTCCCGGCAAGAGAATTGCGGCCATCAGGGCGTTCTCGGTTGCCGTAACCGAAAATTCTGGTAGAATGATAGTAGCGCTCTTGAGGCCTCCGCCTTTAATGCGATAACCGGCGGATGAACGGCTGATTTCCGCGCCCAGCTCTCCGAGCGCAAAAAGATGGGTATCAAGCGGCCGATTGCCGATAATACAGCCGCCGGGCTCCGGAAGCTCCACTTCACCGCATCTGGAAAGCAATGGCCCCAAAAGCAGGACGGATGAGCGCATCGCTTTTATCGCCTGCCGGTCAATTTTTGAAAGGTCAATATTTTTGGCGCAAATCCTGACGCCGCGCCCGCCGGTCCGCTCCACCTCCGCGCCCAAACTTTTTAAGATATCAAGCATCCGAAGAACATCGCTGATCTGCGGCAGATTATCCAAAAAACACTCTTCCTCGGTTAACAAAGCGGCCGCCATAATCGGCGTCGCCGCGTTCTTCATTCCGGCCAGGGTTATTTCGCCG
>CAYHOC010000042.1:0-1318 GCA_964358135.1 uncultured Gammaproteobacteria bacterium | reverse complement strand
TTTTATATACCGCCGGTTATCGTTATAATTTCAAAAAATACGCGCTGGAAAAAACCGGCATTATTTTTATTTCTACCGTACCGTCCACGGCTGACATCTATCTGGATGGAAAAAAAGTTGCCGATAAAACCCCGTTTATCGTCAGAAATCTTTTTCCCGGCGACTACGAAATAAAAATTGAATCGCCGGAGCATCTTTCCTGGAATAAAAAATTGAGCGTCCAAAGCCGGCTGACGACCTTTATCAACGAGCTCGCGCTCTTAAAAAAATCCCCGCCGACAATCTTCGCGCCGGGAATAATTACCGCCCAATCCATTTCTCCGGATAAAAAATATATCGCTTACGCGAAAAAAGAAAAAAGTAACGAACTGTATGTTTTGGACGCGGCGAGCGGCGAGACGCAAAAAATATCGGGAACCGCGGCTGACGATACCGCCTTCGCCTGGCCGGCGGGGAGCGCCTGGCTGGTGGCGGAAAAACGCGGGCAAATCGCCCAGCTCTTCAAAAAAGGCGGAAAAAATTGGAACCCCGTCTCTTTGGCCGGGCTCCCTTTGGGAAAATTCTTTTTGTCCGAAAAAAATCCCGATATTATTTACATTCTGACGCCATCAAGTATTTACTCTTTTGATCTCTCTTCGTTGAAATCAAAACGGCTGAATACCCTGCCGCTGGCGCGCGATTATATAATATTGAAAGATAAATTGTGGTTTTTGAGCGGGGAAAATCTCAAATTTTGGGACTTCTCAAACACCAAGGCCGCCATTGAAACCTTGCAAAAAGTATCAATTGTCAATCCGAAATTCCGCGCCCAGACGGCAAATTATTTCGGCCTTTCAAACAATTATGAGGGCATAATCGTTGACGCCGACCGGAGATCCGTTTTATCCGTTACCACGCAAATCAAAAGCATCATAGAAAATCCTTCGGCAAATCATCTGCTCGTCGCGAATGACAACGAAATCTGGCTGGTTGAAAAAAATGGCGGCGGCCAGGAACTGGTAACGCGGCTCGGCGAGCCGATCATTGATGCCGCCTGGCATCAAAGCAAGCAATATATAATTTTCGCGACGGAGAAAGAAATTCAAGCAATTGAACTTGACAACCGCGAACCGCGGAATAAATATAACCTGATGAAACTTCAGAATTTTGGGGGGCATCTGCAAAATGACGACGACTATTTTTATTTCACCGGCAAGATCAGCGAGAAAGAAGAAGGAATTTTCAAACTGGAAATATAATCATCAAAGCATAGAAGCATCGAAACATAGAAGCATAAAAACAAAAAAATCCTCCGCCAAATCGGCGGAGGATTTTTTTA
>CAYHOC010000041.1:0-8279 GCA_964358135.1 uncultured Gammaproteobacteria bacterium | reverse complement strand
CGGCGGCAAGGCGCGGCGCGAAACCAACACGATGCCGCAATGGGCCGGTTCGTGCTGGTATTACCTCGCATATTTGATGCGAGGAATTTCCCCGCCTGCGCCGAGGCTTCGGCGGGCAGGCAATTTCAAATTTCCAACTTCCAAATATATGACGGAGTTTAAGAAGTGGATTCCAGTTGACCTATATGTGGGAGGAGCGGAGCATGCGGTTCTTCATCTTTTATACGCCCGTTTTTGGCATAAGTTTTTGTTTGATAAAAAAGTTGTCAGCGCTCCGGAGCCGTTTGCCAAACTCCGCAATGTCGGTCTCATCCTCGGGCCCGATGGCGTTAAAATGTCCAAGTCGCGCGGCAATGTCATTAATCCTGATGATGTAATCAAAGAGTATGGCGCGGATACCCTCCGGATTTACGAAATGTTTATGGGCGAGTTTGCCGACACCGGTCTTTGGGATCCGAAATCTATTATTGGCGCGCGCCGGTTTTTGGAACGAATTTGGAATCTCCAAGAAAATACCCCCCCCTTACAAAGGAGGGGCGAGGGGGGGTTAAAATCCGCGTTATCCGCTCATATCCGCGTAATCAAGGGTGAACAAAAAATTGACGAACTCACTAAGTTAATCCACAAGACGATTAAGAAAGTCACCAATGACATTGAAAATATGAAATTCAATACCGCCATTTCGGCGATGATGATTTTAGTAAACGAAATGAGCGGCAAGTCCTCTCCCTTTGACAAAGGGAGTACCCCCGATGCGAAAATCGGGGGGGAGGGATTTTTGTCAAAAGAATCTTACGAAATTTTAGTTAAGTTGATTTCGCCGTTCGCTCCGCATCTGGCCGAAGAATTATGGGAAAAGATGGGACACAAAAAATCTTTAGCGTATGAACCATGGCCGGAGTATGACGAATCGCTTACCAAAGACGACGAAATTTCTTTGGTCGTGCAAATCAACGGTAAACTGCGCGCCACCATCCGCGTCGCGGCCGGCATCACCGAAGAATCCGCCAAGGCCGCGGCCTTTGCCGATCCAAACATCCAAAAATGGATTAATGGCCGGCAAATCAAAAAAGTAATCTTCGTAAAAGGGAAGTTGGTTAATATTGTAATATAAATTATTGTAGAGACGCTCCGCCGGGGCGTCTCTACGCCGGGTTGATTATCGTAGAGACGCAAAATTTTGCGTCTCTGCTTTATTTGACAAATTATTTCGAATGGGGTAATTTATTATCAATCAGGCGACATAGATAGAGGAGGGCACGGTGGAAAAGCCGAAGTATCTTACGATGGAAGAGCTCTTTTTAAAAATTGACGAACCGTATCGGTCGCAATGCTGGAAGATTTATCTGGACAATCTTGAACTTTTCCATGTGGTGCAGGGCTCAACCAATAATCATCAAAATTGGCGCGGCGGATACCACGATCATATCGTCGAGGTTCTAAATATCGCTGTTCTTCTATATGACTTGCTGGGTTCGGCGCGGCCGCACCCGTTTTCGCTTTCCGATACCCTCGTGATTCTCTTCCTGCACGATATTGAGAAGCCGTGGAAGTATGAACTTCGCGCCGACGGCGAGTTGTATCACATCCCGTCGATGCAGAAAAAAGCCGACCAGCACGCTTTTCGCGAAAAGAAGCTTGAGGGGTACGGCATTATGCTTACTCCGGCGCAGGCCAATGCCCTAAAATATGTAGAAGGTGAAGGCGACGACTATTCAAGCCGGCATCGGGTGATGAATGAGCTCGCGAGTTTTTGCCATATGTGCGATAGCTGGAGCGCGCGCGGTTGGCACGGCTATCCGCTCGCGGAAAATGACCCATGGACCGGGGCGAAAAGAAGCGGAGGATAAATCTTCAACGAGGAACCAGTTTCCTCGTTTTTTGTTTTTGGGGTAAACTATTTAAGACCTCCCCACGCCCTCGCAGTCCTCACCAGTTCGGACAGCGAGTCCAAAGGAGGGGATGGGAAATTATCTCCCCCTTCGGACTCGTCCCCCTGCGGGCGATGTCCCGTAGGGACACAATCCGACCCGCCGATTTGGCGGGAGGATGCGAGAGCGAGAGGGGGTCCAAGAATATGATTCGTGAGAAGATAAAAGAAAAGTTAGAAAAAATATACCAATCAAAATCCAAAACCTTTTTTGCGGCGATGGGAGCGTTTATTTTGGGAATTGCCGGGCATTCGTTTTTTGGAGTCAAGATTTTTAGCGTCGCTTTCATCGTCTTTTTGGTTTTCTTAGTTGGATTCGGCGCGCTGATTATCTTTTGGGACAAAAAGATTTTAAGATTTTGGGGGCTGGCGGCGCTCTTTTTCCTTTTTGGGTTTTGGCGATTTGACGCCGGCATTCCGCCCACGCTGAGCGTGGGCTTCGGGACGCTTAGCGTCCCGCCAAGCGCCGAAATGCATGTTAGTTTTTATAACGGCCGTGAAGCAATTGTAACCGGCGTTGTCGTTTCAATTCCGGAAGTTGCGGTTAATAAAACGAGGTTTACGCTGGGGGCGCGGGAAATTGACATTGTCTCCTCCCCTTTACAAGGGGAGGTGGGGAGGGGTAACGCGGGAACGGGTACTCCCACCTCCTCTCGCTCCCCCTCTGGCAGGGGGAGACAACTCATAAGCGGAAACATCCTCGTTACTCTCCTCGGCGAGGAGAATTTGAAGTACGGCGATGCGGTGCGGCTCCAGTGCAAACTGATGGCGCCGAAAAGCGATGGGGACTTTAACTACGCGGGATACTTAAGTCGGTTCGGGATTTATTCCACCTGTTCGTTTGTTTCCGGACTGGAAGTAGTCGGCAAAAATCAGGGTAATCCGATCCTGTCTTCTATATATAAACTGCGCCAGGCGGCAAATGGAAAAATCAACGCGCTGCTTCTGCCGCCGGCCAGTTCATTTTTGGCCGGACTGATCACCGGCGAGCGCGCCAATATGCCGGAGAGCTTGCGGAGCGATTTTTTGCGGAGCGGAACGATGCACATCATCGCCATTTCCGGCTGGAACATCACCATGGTGCTGGCGCTTTTGGGCCAAACGCTGATCTTTTTCGGTCTGCGGCGAAAAACGGCGTTCATCGCGAGCATTTTTAGCATCATCTTTTATGTAATTTTTACCGGTGCCAGCGCCTCGGTGGTCCGCGCCGGCATGATGGGTATTTTGCCGCTTCTCGCGGCGCAAGTCGGCCGGCAAAATCGTCCGCGGAATGTCATCACCCTGGCCGCGTCCCTAATGCTTCTTCAAAATCCGCGGCTCATTGCTTTTGATATGGGATTTTTATTGTCGTTCGCCGCCATCCTCGGTCTTTTTTATATTTCGCCGATTATTAAAAGATATTTTAAGATGGTGCCAAAATTTTTCGCCCTTCGGGAAAACGCCATTGCTACAATCTCGGCCGTGATTGCCACCACGCCTTTAATTTTGATGATGAACGGCGCTTTTTCATTGGTTGCCATTCCGGCCAACATTATGGTTTTGCCGTTTGTGCCGCTGGCGATGGCGCTGGGCGCCGTTGCCGTAGTCGGCGGGTTTGCGTATTTTTGGTTCGGCGAAATTTTTGCTTGGCTCGCCCAGGCGGTTCTGGGGTATATTATGTTTGTCATTCACGCCTTTGCCGCCCCGAGATTTGCGGTGATACAGATTGGGAGAGTCGGTTTGCCGGTTGTTATAATTATATATGCGGGGATTGTCGCGATATTTTGGAGACTAAAAATATATAATAAGTTCAAAGATCAAATTTCAAATGCCAAATCAAACCCAAATAGTTAAATTACAAATTCAAAGCGCCAAGCTCCAAATAAATTACAATAAGTTTTGTATTTTGAGTTTGTAATTTGGTATTTATTTGGAATTTGTAATTTTGGATTTTGGATTTAGAATATGTTCAAAAAACAAAAACTAATTTTTATTTTTGTTGCCGCGCTAATCATTGGCGGGTTTTTTATTTCTAATCTCTGGCAATCAATTCCGCGCGCGGGCGAGCTTAAAGTCGCTTTCTTGAATATCGGCCAAGGAGATTCAACATTGATTATCGCGCCGGACAAATCAAAAATTCTGATTGACGGCGGGCCGGACGAAAAAGTTTTGGGAGAATTGGCGGCTGAATTGCCGTTTTATGACCGTGAATTGGATTTGGTGATACTTACTCATCCGCACGCCGATCATCTTGACGGGCTTTTGTCGGTTTTGGAACGCTACACGGTGAGAAAAGTTTTGATGACCGGCGTAATTCATACGACGGATAACTACATAAATTTTTTGGAAACATTAAAAGCAAAAAATATTCCGGTGGAAGTTGCCGTTGCCGGTAAATCATTTGATTTTGGCGGCGCGACTTTCAAAATCCTCTGGCCCGAGAAAGATTTATCCGGCGAGCGCGTCTCGGGCGGCGCGGGCGAGAAGGGCGGATTAAACGATACCTCGGTGGTCGCGATGCTGGAATACGGAAAATCAAAATTTTTATTTACCGGCGATGCGGGGTTTGACATTGAGACGCGGCTGGTCGCATCATCGAAAAATAACGTAGAGACGCAAGGCATTGCGTCTCTACGCGCCGATGTCCTCAAGGTTGGCCATCACGGGAGCGCCTATGCTTCGTCGGATGATTTTTTGCGCGCCGTCCGACCAGAATACGCGGTCGCTTCGGCCGGAAAAGATAATCGTTACGGCCATCCCAGCCGTCGAGCGGTGCGCCGTCTGGAGCGCGCCGGCGCAAAAATTTTTACGACCTTTCAGGATGGGCGGATTGTCTTCGTATCTGACGGTGAACGGGTCTGGAAGCGATAGTTGACGCCATTGCCGGCGGATGTTAAGGTAAAAATAAGCTCTTTTCACGCCCATCCTACGCTTAGGACTCGGAGGGCAAGGAGGCGTCAAATGTCCCGTCCGCTTTGGGCCAGGCCAAAAATTTTGATTTTGGAGATCGCGCTTTTTGCCGCCTTTGTCGCGTCATTCGCGGTCATCCCGCTTTTCGGCTGGCGGTTCGCGGTTATCTTGACCGTGTTGGTTTTGGCGCACGAAGCCGGCCATATTTGGGCGTTGCATCACTATGGCATCGGACTCAAGGGATTTTTCTTCATTCCGTTTATGGGCGCGATTGTCGTGCCCGAGTCCAATGAATTTCCGAGCGATACGGCCGATGCCTGGGTCTCGCTCATGGGTCCGCTTTGGGGTTTTGGCTCGGCGCTGGTCGCTATGGGGCTTTGGCACATCACCGGCAACAAGAGTTTTTTGGAAGCGGCTTTTTACGCCGTCATCATCAATCTTTTCAACTTGGATTTGCTTTTCCCCATTGATGGCGGCAGGATGATGCGCTGTTTTTCCCACATGCTTTCTCCATTTCGCGGTCTTCTCTTGTTCGCGTTTTTGAATCTCATTTCGCTCGCGCCCATCGCGCTTGTCGGCTGGCTGACTTTTTACGCGGCGCAACACGCGCTGATGCCGCGGTGGCTTATCGGCGTCAACATTTTTTCGCTGGTTTTACTGCTTGCGGCCGTGAGCCACGGCGCTTACTCGGAATGGCGCGACCGGGCTCTTCTTATCTGGTATAAAGCCGTCTTGGTTGAGGAAAAAAAGAGTATTCCAGAACAACGCTTTGCCGAAGATCCGGCCGGCGGTTTGTGCCAAAAGCTTGATCTGGCCGCGGCTTTATATCGGCGCGCCGAAGAAATGAAAATCGGTAAAAAGCAATTTTTTATCCTGCTCGCCACCTACCTGGGGCTTGCGTCCGCGTTTGTTCTTTTACTTGTGAAGCTCTTGGCTATCATCAAGAGTTAATCTTAATCTCCGCCCCAGGGCGGAGATTTTTTTGACAACTGCGGCGGCGGATGCTAAGGTTTGAGACAGCGTTCTTTTAAGACAAGGAGGGCGAAAATGAAGTTATTTGACTGGAGCAACCGGCGTACTTTAATGATCCAGGTCGGCATGTTCGCGGTTTCGTTTTTTTTCTTTTCTCTGATGTTCGGCTGGCGAGGAGCGCTTATTTTTATGCCGGTATTGATTATCCATGAAATGGGGCACCTCTGGGCAATGGAGCGTTTTGGGCTCAAAGTCGCGGGTGTTTATTTTACTCCGCTGGGCGCGGTGGCGCCGGCGCAGTTCCGCCGCGATTTCGGCTCCGAGGCCTGGATTGGCATTATGGGGCCGCTTTGGGGATTTGGTTCGGCGCTCCTGGGATTTGTTCTTTTTTTGATCTACCCGCACGCGATATTTTTGGCCTTCTTTGCGATGGCGGCGATGCTCAATCTGTTTAATCTGATTCCGGTTTTGCCGCTTGATGGTAGCCGGGTGTTTCGGGCGCTGACCGGCTCGCTTTCTCCCAAACGGAGCCTGTGGCTGTTTCTTTTCTTTACGGTCGTTGGCATCGCGCTCCTATTGCAGCTAAGCTGGCTGATGGCGGTTGTGGTGGTGACCATGGGTTGGTTCGGCGGAGAATTAAAGGCGGAATATTACCGCCGCATATTTTTCTGGAATGTGGAAAAACATCCGGAGCTGAAGCGCCACCCCGATTATCATCAGGTTGCCGCCAGCTACTATCGCGATCCGCTATCGCGCCGCGATAAGATTTGGCTCGCGGCAGTTTACCTCGTCCTTGTTGTCGCCCTCACCGGCATGCTTTTGTATGCCGCCTCGTTCCTTAAATATCTGCGATAAAATTTCCCCGCGCCTTGCGGGGTTTTATATTACCACAGATTTTTTCCACAGATTAGCGCAGATTTATCGTATCAGTGGTATCTGTGAATAAGTATCTGTGGTGGGACCACTGTGGTGGGACCGCTTGCCTGTCAGAAATAATTATGTTAAGCTGGAGGAAAGTTATATAGATAAAGATTTTATTATGAAAGAGAGAACACTAATTTTAATCAAACCCGATGCCCTTCAGCGCAATTTGATGGGCGAAATTATCGGTCGTTTTGAGCGTAAGGGTTTAAAAATCGTTGGGATGAAAATGATTCAATTATCCGATGTGCTTTTGGATGAGCATTACGCGCATCACAAAGACAAGCCGTTTTTTGGAGGGCTTAAAAATTTTATGAAGAGTTCGCCGATTGTGGCAATCGCGCTGGAAGGAGTTGAAGCGATTTCCGCGGTTCGGCTTTTAGTCGGCCCGACCAGGGGCAGCGCGGCTGATGCCGGGAGTATCCGCGGCGATTTATCAATGTCCACGCAGGCCAATTTGGTGCATGCGTCAGATTCTCCCGAATCCGCCGAGAAAGAAATTAAGTGTTTTTTCGCGCCGGAAGAAATCTTTGAATATCAAAAAATTGATTTTGATTATGTCTACGGCAGTGAAGAGAAATAATACGCCCCGTCAGAAGTCTGTCTTTGGCGGAAAAGCGGGGCGCGGGAATTTTATAAACTTTTTATGATAGGAGTTTGTATTAATGAGAAGAAAAAATTCTGTAATTTTTTCTTCCGAGGACTTCTAACGGGGTATGAACGAACTAAACTTAGAAACGGCAAAACTTGATCTGGATAAAAAACTTATGACCTTTTTTGAATCTTTCGGCTGGCGCGCCGATCCGTGGGAAGACGGGGAATTCAAGTCAATGTGTATGCGCCACTCCATTGCCGAAGGCGATATGCGCGCGGCGGCGGAGCGACTCATCAGAGAAAATGCGGAAGGCGAGACGCGGAGAAAAGAGCGAGAAAAAACAGATCGTCTAAAAAATAGCCGTCTCTTGACATAATTTCCGAAGTATTATATACTTGTCGGCGACGCGATGAAGGAGGAGAAGATGGAAGGCGAATCAGCGGATCTGGGCAATCCTGCGGCGGATGGCGATAAGGAAACGCCGGATTTGCATTTGGAGGTTGATCTCAAGAGCGGGACAGTTCTGATTGTCGTTAACGGCGCGGTCTACCGCGACCCGGGCATCTAAGCGGATCGAAGGAGAGAGGAGGCGGCAATGGTGAAAGCGGCGGTGTTTGAATTTTTGGTAGTCAGCATTGATGGCCATGAAATGTATGTTGTTCATGACGGTGAGAGCGGCCAAAGTTTTGTGTCAACGGATAATCCGTTATTCGGTCGCGCGGAAGAGATCGGGCGCGATGACGGCGCGAGGTTTTCGCCGGCGGATGCCATAATCGCCGAGCGGCAGGCAAATTCGTAATGTTCTTTTTGGCTCCGAGAAATCGGAGCCTTTGTTTTTTTGGGATTTTTCGCATCCTGAATTCAAGGTTGACAATCTGCCGAAAATCAGCTATTATGTTTATATCAATCAAGGCCCCATCGTCTAATGGTTAGGACACCACGCTTTCAATGTGGTAATACGGGTTCGATTCC
>CAYHOC010000040.1:0-8408 GCA_964358135.1 uncultured Gammaproteobacteria bacterium | reverse complement strand
CGTCGTGTTGAGATAACTTGCGAGGAGGTGGGAAGATGCGACGGATTGATAAAAGGATTACCTACTACCAATGTTCTTTGTGTAAAACTCCCTATCCGAGTCCCAGGGCAGCCGCCAGATGCGAAGCGTCCGGCATTGAAAAGCGGGCGTTTAAAATCAACGACCGCGTTCGCGCCAAGGAAAAGCGTACCTGCTCATTCAACAAAAACTATATTTGTCGCGGCGCCATCACCGCCATCAAGGGGCCGGCGCCGTTTGATGCGGATGTGATGAAGTGGATTTTGAATGCCCTGCCGAATCCATGCCCCGGACACTTTTGGGAATACATAATCGCCTACACTTGTCCGATTTGTAAGATGGAGGAAGAAAAGTTATATTACGCGGTAGAATTGGAACGCGATAACCGCCGTAAGTAACGGCGGTTTTTTATTTTAGACCCCTCCCCGCCTTCGCACTCCTCGCCTGCCTACCGGACAGGCAGGCTTGCTCGGAGAGCGAGTATCAAGGGGAGGATAAACCGAGACGTACATCGCGACGGCCGCGGCCTGATAAACTTAAAACAAAAATTTCCAATTTTAATTACCAATTCCCAATAAACTTTTAACATTCGTTGGAAATTAGAAATTAGATATTGGAAATTAATACGTTGATACCATCTCCTCCGCTCTTTGCTCATCGGCGCGCTTGGACATCACCTTGTAGATATTGAAAAGGCCGTATTTCGGCGCTTCCAAAAAACCATTCATTGCCGCCTCGGCCAGCCAGCCGGAATTTATCCAATCAAACAGCCACTCGTTCGTATAACGCGGATCTTCCTGGCTGATGCCGGCGCCAACGGTCTTGAGCCAAATGCGATTGAATTTTTCCTGGCTGCCGATCGGCGGAGCCATAATTATCGGGAGCCCCAAGGCGGAATAAAACGAAAGTTCCGAAGGCTTGGTCCACAAAATATCCGTCGTCCGAAGGGCCGCGTTGAATCTTCGGAAATACGCGTCTTTGTTGCTCGCAAAAATGATATTTACGCCACGCCCCAATTCCTCATAAAGTCCGGCGCGACGCAATTCTTTTCTGAAATATACGCCGATATCATTATGAATGCCGGCAACCAAATTCAACCTTATTTTTTTCCGCAGAATATGTTTTTTTAAACTATTGGCTATGATTGCGCCGACTTCGCGCTGGGCGCCGGCGCCGCCGACGGCAAAAGTCGCGGTAAGCGGGTGTTTTGGCAGCTTCTCCGTATAAATGTCGCCCAAATGCAAACGGATGGAATCGTAATATTTATCCGTGTATTTGCCGTCCGGATCAAGATTCAAAAGCCGGGTGGTCAAATCGTGTTTTAAGACCGAAAGATCCTCGCCTCCGATATTTTCTATCGGCAGAGGAAAACCGGTCAAAAATATTCTCTCGGAACGCACGCCGTATAGTTTAAGCCGTTCAACCACGCGGTAACACGGCGCGAAATAATTGATGCGGCTGGTCGCCGGATTTTTCGGCGCCCAGGCGCGGCTGATGTCGGCATCGCAAATCACCGCATAGATTTCGCCGGGATAATCAAAAACCTCGGCCATAAAAGCCGGGATAAAAAATGTCGTGATCAGCGGACGCCCGCCGTTATTTTTAGAAATTTTTTGGATAAGATGCTTGCCCCAACTATTCTTTTCTATATAATCGTAAATCTTTTCTACTTCAAAATTAGCTTTTGACAGATCGCGGCGCGGATAAAATGACGGGATTTCTTGTAATTTATCATAAAGATCAAACGCCGCTTCACCCACAATTGGAACATTTTTGAATCGCGAAATAAACTCGTAAAACTCGCGGCTCCGCCTCCAGATTTTTCTATCCGCATCCGGAATGCCGGCATAATTGTTGGCGCTCAAAATTTTTCCATACGCCAAATCCTTGAGCGGGTATGCCGCCCGCTGATGCCCATAGCCCATATCAACCGTGACAACCGCGGCTTTGTGTTCATTATGATTTAATTTATATTTGGACATATTAATTAAATTCAAAATCAAAAATTACAAGCTTCAAATAAATTCCAAATTCAAAATTACAAATCCAAAATAAATCAAGAAAATTTTCTCTACGAAAGATATCCGGAGATACAAGAAAACTTTTAATTTTGGATTTGTGATTTTTCCAAAATGTTTTGAATTTTGGATATTGAAATTTTTAATTTATTTGGGATTTATGATTTTGGATTTGTGATTTAAAACATCTTTATTGGATATTAGACCTGTTGCCCAATAACCTTTCTGCTGCAATGTCCAGATTTTGGCTGCGGCTTTGCAAAAGTTTCTCAACATATACAGAGTATATGCTTCAAAACTTTTGCTTCTCCGCCAGCCGGCGGATCAAAATCTGGACATTTCGCCACGAAAATTATTAGGCAACAGGTCTATTGGGAAATTGAAAATTTTGAATTAATCTTGATTTGGCGCTGATTGCAATTCCCCCTCTATCTCCATCAGCCGATTGTATTTTTCCACCCGTTCGCTCCGCGACAAACTCCCGGTTTTGATGAATTCGGCGTTAACGGCCACGGCCAAGTCGGCAATGGTCGTATCGGCTGTTTCGCCGGAACGGTGCGAAACGGCTATTTTATAATTATTTTTTTGCGCCAAAAGAATCGCGTCAATTGTTTCGGATAAACTGCCGATTTGATTGACTTTGATCAGGATGGCGTTGGCGACGCCGAGCTTAATTCCCCGCTCGAGGCGCTTCACATTAGTAACAAAAAGATCATCGCCGACCAAGGTTATTTTTTTACCGAACCGGTCGGTTATTTTTTTCCACGCCTCCCAGTCGTCTTCGGCCAGCGGATCCTCAAAAGAAATTATCGGATATTTTTCCATCCATTTGGAATAAAAATCCATCATCTCCGCCGAAGACAAAATCTTTTTGTCAAGCTTTAACGAATATTTTTTACTTTTTGCGTCATAATATTCCGAGGCCGCGGCGTCAATCCCCAGATTCACGTCCTTCCCCAAAACATAACCCGCGGACTCTACCGCCTTGGAAAGATACTTAAACGCGTCTTCGTTTGATTTTAAGGACGGCGCGTATCCGCCCTCATCGCCTTTTAATGTACTGAATCCATTCTGCTCCAATAATTTTCCCAACGCCGCAAAAATCTCCGCGCCAATGCGCACTCTTTCGCAAAAACTTTTGGCCTTGGGAATAATCATACACTCCTGAATATCAAGCGCCCAGCCAGCGTGCCGTCCGCCATTCAAGACATTCATCGTCGGCTGCGGTAAAAGATAGTTTCTATATTTAAGACCGAACGCCTGCCGTAGATATTTGTACAAAGGAATATCCGCGGCTTTGGCGCCGGCATGCACCGCGGCAAGCGATACCCCCAAAATAGCATTCGCGCCAAAATGAGATTTATTTTCCGTGCCGTCCAGCTTCACCATCGCCTCGTCAATTCCGCGCTGGTCAAAAACATCATGACCCCGCAGCGCTTTTGCGATTGGGCCGTTCACATTGGCGATTGCCCTCAAAACGCCCTTGCCGCCATAACGATTTTTATCGCCATCGCGGAGCTCAAGCGCTTCGTGAATGCCGGTGGAAGCGCCGGACGGAACGGATGCCGAGGCGGATATCCCGTTACTTAACGCGACCCTAACGGCAACCGTCGGATTACCGCGGGAATCTAAAATTTCACGAGCATGAATTTTTTCAATCTTGGGCATAAACTATTTTTTCCACCCCCATTTTTCTCCTCTAATTTCATAAGTAATGGAAACATTAGATGTGATATCTAAACTTCCGGCTTCAATCGCCGGCGCCGCCCCGCCTCCGCCCACGCCGTATCCTTCGGCTGATTTATAAAGCGGATATGGGTACGGACTGGAACCGCCCTCGGAAAATCCGACGATGCGCCCTAATTTAATTCCGAGCGAATTTGCCAGAACCTCGGCTTTGCCCTTGGCGTTTAAGATCGCTTTGCCCCGCACCTGAACTTTCAGATCCTCGGGATCGTCAAAGGTAAAATTCAAACCCCCGACCTGATTCGCGCCCGAATCTCCGGCCTTGGCCAAAACTTCCGAAATCTTATCCAAATCGTGGATCTTTATCATGATACTCTGGCTGATGGTGTAACCCGCAAGCGCGCTCCGGCCGTTGGTATAATCATACTTGGGATAGATTTGATACTGCGTGGTCTGAATATCCTTGCTATCAATCCCCAATTTTTTAATGGCATCAATCAGTTTGTTCATTTTAGCGACATTTTCTTTCTGGATCGCCTGCACATTTTTTCCCTCGGTCATGAACCCGACATCGACCGTGCCGATATCCGGAACCGCGGTTATCTTGCCCGCGCCGTCAATGGTGATGGTTTTTACTTCCGTCGGCGCCTTGCCGGCATTTTTTCCAAGGCGGATATCCTTAAACGCGGCGGCATAAAAAAACAAAATTACGCCCACGCACACGATACCCATAAACGCCTTTCCCCACCAGCTACTGCATATTTTTTTACAACAATCCATAAACTTAGAGTCTAGAATATAAAATCTAGAATATTAATTATTAATTCACTGATTTTTTAACTCTATAAATTTTTCATCTTTGATTCCGGGACCGGAAGCAAAACGTTCCACTATTTGACCGTCTTTTGTCAATTTTGCCAGCCATTGAGCTTTGACGTAAATTCCGGCATTAGCAAATTCGTTTCCTCCGACTCTAAATGAAAACGTCCGCCACAAATTTTCGAACATCTTTGTTCTGTCCGCCAAATGTCTTATTAAGTGGATCGTCCTATCCACTCTTTTGATTCTACGTTCATACACATCCCTGTCTTCTTCCGGCGGAATCTCTTCGTGTCGCTCGCGGAGAGCCGCATCTTCAGAAGACAAAACATTTACTTGAGCCAAATACGCGCCGGCCTCACTCGCCAAATCGGTGACTTGCATCTCCTCGTGCATAAACTCTATTTTTTTACCTATCACCCGACCATTTTCAATCCTGACCGTATTTAAGGCATAACCGTCTACATAAGGCCCCAACGCCTTAATTATATCTTCTGGCGGAATTTTATTACCCAAACGCAACGCAAGCCAAGCGACGACATTCGCCAAAACGGCCGGGCGATTTTCCCCCTTTAGGAATAAAAAATCTGTCGCCTGAAGATACTGTTTATTTTTCCCGAAACCTGATCCCGGAAGTAAATCGGGAAAGACAAAGGCCTGCATTTCGGCGCCGTCTTTAATTTGCATATCAACCATCCTAGCTTTTTCAACCCTTCCTTCCTCATCGTCTTCTTCCGTGTGCCAAAGGATCACCGAACCGCCTTGATCTCGGTACAATACCGTTTGACACCCGTTATTATCGTTTTGCAAAAAAAGAGCTAAATCTTCCGAACTGACGAATTTTCCTTCAGCCGAAACGTTTGCCAAAAATTTACGCTCCTTCAACTCTTGTTTTAATTCCGCCGCCTTCCCCCAAGCGTCCAAACAGCTTAAGTATTCTTCTAATCCGTCCCTAATTGCTTTGTCGATTGATGTATCTTTTATCTTCGCTTCAAGCAATCGGCGAATCTGCCTGCTAAAAATAATCGCTCCACCAAATTGATTCAATTTCATCTCGTCCAATTTTACTCCCAAAATTTTTCTTGCCTGTTCCCCAACCTTTTCACCCAATATGCGATGCGCATCAATCATGCTGTCGGCTTTTATTTCAAATACTTCGGGAGCACCCAACCTCTCTTTTATAGCGATCAGTTTGGCTTTATCGGCTATTATCTCGGGAACCGCGCGATTTTCCAACATATAATTTATCAAAATAAAAACGAAAATAATGATTTTGCTTTAATGTTTCTATGCTTCGATGCTTTGATGATTAACGGCGCGATTCCCGGCAAAACTTTTCCTTCCAAAAATTCCAGCATCGCTCCCCCGCCGGTGGAAACCCAATCCACAAAAGCCGCCTGCCCGGTGCGTTCCAAAACCGGAATTGTATCCCCGCCGCCAACCACGCCGAACGCCCGGCCCGATGATCTCGCGGCGATGACGCGAGCCAGCGCCAAACTCCCGTGGCTGAACTCCGGAACTTCGGTCACCCCCAACGGCCCGTTCCAAACGATTGTTTTTGCCTGCTTCAAAACCTCCGCGTATTCACGAATGGCGCACGGACCGATATCAACGATTGATTCTTTGCCGTGAAGCGCGACCGGAAAATGCTGGCGCCTTAAGTCCACCGGTTTTTTAACGCTCCCGCTCGCCAGAAAATCAATCGGCAGCATTATTTTTTTACTCGTTAAAAGATTTCGCGCCTCGGCCAGATAATCTTTTTCATAAAATGACGCGCCCAATTCCGCGTCGCGGGCTTTAAGAAAATTATTCGCCAGCGCTCCGCCGATTAAAATTTTGTCGGCGATTTTGAGAAGATTTTTGATCAGGCCGATTTTAGTGGAAATTTTCGCCCCGCCCAAAAGCACAACATACGGCCGCGCCGGACGCGCCAAAAGTTTTCCGAGATTGGCAATTTCCGCTTCCAAAAGCGGCCCGGCGCAACTCGGTAAAAATTTGGTAATCGCCGCCACGGAGGCGTGCGCCCGATGCGAAACCGCAAAAGCGTCATTGACATAAATCTGCCCCAAAGAGGCAAGTTTGCGCGCGAAACTTTTATCGTCTTTTTCCTCACCGGGATAGAAGCGGATATTTTCAAGGAGCGCGATTTCTCCCGGCTTCATAACTTTAACTTTTTTGGAAAGAGCGGCCGAACCGAGTTTATCGCCAAAAAAATGAACCGATTTTTTAATCAATTTTTCCAAATGATGCGCCACCGGATTAAGCCCGAATTTTTTATCCCATTTTCCGTCCGGCCGACCGAGATGGGAAATCAAAATAACAATCGCGCCCTTGCCGCACAAATATCTAAGTGTCGGAATGACGGCCCGCAACCGCTGGTCGCCATCCTTGTCAATCCGCCCGTTATGCAGGGGAACATTAAAATCAACGCGAAGAATAACCCGCTTACCATACAAGTCTTTAATTGTTTTAATACTCCTAAGTCTCATTTTTTATTAAAAATATTTTAAGCACCAAATTCAAAATTACAAATCCCAAATAAATTCCAATAACCAAAATTCAAAATGTTTTGATATTTGGATTTAAATATTTTGAATTTATTTGGACCTGCCCGCCAATTGCCGTTAACTCACTTGGATTGAATTAAGATTGTTATTTAAGATTAAGCGTCTTTTATCCGCTCAACTCGCAAAAGCCGTAGGCAGGCCTGCCTGCGGTAGGCAGGCGGGGCTTGGCGCTTTGAATTTGTAATTTATTTCAACCCCTTCATCCTGCGCCCCACCATCTCCGCCTCTTCAATCAAACGACAGCTGTATGCCCATTCGTTATCATACCAGGCGACAACTTTAACAAAATCGCCGTCAACAACTTTGATGAGTCCCAAGTCAACCACCGCCGAATACGAAGATTTAATGATGTCGGTAGAAACCAGCGGCTCGTCCGAAGCCAAAATTATTCCTTTGAATCGCGGGCTTTTTTCCGCGTCGCGGAAGGCCTTTTTGATTTCGTCCTCGGTAACTTTGCGCTTGAGAAGGAAAGTAAAATCAGCAATTGAACCGCAAATAACCGGCACGCGGAAAGCAATGCCGTCAAAAATCCCGCGAAGCTCGGGAATCGTTTCGGCGGTGGCAATCGCGGCGCCGGTCGTCGTTGGAACAATATTATTCAAAGCGCTCCGGGCGCGGCGTAAATCCCGATGCATTGCCGGCGGCGGACCATCAACCAAATTCTGCTCGGCGGTCACCGCGTGCGTCGTCGTCATCAGCGCTTTTCTGACGCCAAAAGCCGAAACCATCACTTGCGCCACCGGTGCGATACAATTCGTCGTGCAAGAGGCGTTGTTGATCAACGGCTCATCATGATATTTGGAATCGTTCACGCCCAAAACATAGGTTGGCGCGGCTCCGCCTTTGACCGGCGCGGAGACAATTACCCGTTTTGCTCCGGCCTTAAGATGCGCGCTTGCTTCGTCCCCTTTTGTGAATCGACCGGTGCACTCCAAAACAACATCAACCTTTAATTTCCCCCAGGGAAGAAGCGCCGGATCTTTTTCGGCAAAAACCGGAATCGCTTTGCCGTCCACAATGAGATTCTTTTCGTCAAACTTTACTTCATGGTCATAAGCGCCATAGACGCTATCGTGACGCAAAAGCTGGGCCAGGGTTTCGGTATCCGTCAGGTCGTTTATCCCGACGAACTCCGCCTTTAAATCTTTTCGGCCGAACCCGGCCTTAAACGTATTACGGCCTATCCTCCCAAAGCCGTTAATCGCGACGCGTATGGGCATAAAATTAAACTCTCTTAATTATTAACAACGCTTATATTATAACACAGGAAAGATAAAAGATGAACCGTGGGTTCGATTAC
>CAYHOC010000039.1:3623-8427 GCA_964358135.1 uncultured Gammaproteobacteria bacterium | reverse complement strand
AGGCGGCGAACAAGGGCGCGTTTGAGGCCGGCGCCGAGTCGGTCGGACTTGATATGCGCGTTGACCACGCCGAACGGCACAATAAATATGTCAGAAAATCAATGGGATTTTTCTTTCCGTTTACGCGCAAGCTAATCATCAGCGCGCCCTCGCTCGCCTTTGTCGTTTTCCCCGGCGGTTTTGGCACGATGCATCAGCTGTTTGAACTTCTTACTTTAGTTCAAACCGGCAAGATGGGCAAGATACCGGTAATTCTCTTTGGGAAAAAATTCTGGGCGCCATTGGATAAATTTATTCGCGAAGTGATGTACAAAAAATTCAAAGCGATTTCGGAAAAGGATTTGGATCTTTATCAAATCGTGGACACGGTGGATGAGGCGCGGAAGATTATTAAGGATAGGCCGAGAACGAAATTTTGATTTTGATTACGCGCCCGTCCGCTCCGATGTTGCGATGCGGAGCGTCCCGTATCCAAAGGCATCGGGACGCCTCTGGCGGAGATTTTCGCGGATGGCGCGGATAATAAATCCATGCGGTCAGTTTTGTTCGCGTGAAAAATTAAAAAACCGACCGGAGGGTCGGTTTTGGCTTACGGATTATGGCGTAGAGCCGTTTTGATATTTTTGGAAAAGAGCGTTAAGTTCATCAATTCTTATCGTTTCTTTTTCGAGGAGCAGGGCGACGAACTCTTCAAACAAAGCAAAATTATCTTTTATGATGGTCTCTGCTTGCGCGTAGCATTCATTTAG
This sequence comes from uncultured Gammaproteobacteria bacterium, assembly GCA_964358135.1. Lineage (GTDB taxonomy): Bacteria > Patescibacteriota > Patescibacteriia > CAYHOC01 > CAYHOC01 > CAYHOC01. Next base: position 7,678 of record CAYHOC010000039.1, on the reverse strand, counting down.
AATTTTATTAATTTCGCGGTCAACAAGGTTCGCGGTTTCTCCGCCCGAAGGACCGGCGCTGTCGAGTTGTTTGCCAAAGAAAGGGTATTCCGTTTTGTGCCCATAGGATCTGGGTCCGAGGTCGCTCATTCCGTACTTGGCGACCATGTCTTGCGCGATTTTGGTCGCTCGTTCAATATCGTTTGAAGCGCCGGTCGTTTGAATATTGAGTTTGATTTTTTCCGCGGCCCGACCGCCGTATGCCGCAAGAATGTCCGCGAGCAAGTCCTTTTTTGTGCGGATTCCCTTTTCGCTCGGAACCGCCATCGTGATGCCCAGAGCCGTCCCGCGCGGAATAATCGTCACATGCGCGACATGGCTTCCGGTATGATGGCCGACAATCGCGTGCCCGGCTTCGTGGATGGCGATTATATTTTTTTCTTCGGCGCTCATAATAGCGCCTTTTCTTTCCAGGCCCATGACGACCCGTTCCATCGCGGCAACAAAATCGTCGGTTGTAACTTCTTCCGCCTCGCGGCGGGTGGCAATGAGCGCGGCTTCGTTAATGATGTTTGCCAGGTCGGCGCCGGAAGCGCCGGGCGTCATCTTGGCAAAAAGCGCGAGGTCAACCGTCGGGGAAAGCTTGATTTTTCTCACATGCACCCGGAGAATCGCTTCCCGGCCTTTGATGTCGGCTGGCAGGACCGGAATCATCCGGTCAAATCTGCCCGGACGGGTGAGCGCCGGATCCAGAATGTCGGGACGATTCGTCGCGGCCATCATAATGACGCCGCTGTTCGCGCTAAATCCGTCCATTTCAACTAGCAGCTGGTTCAGCGCCTGTTCGCGCTCGTCGTGCCCGCCGCCCATGCCGGTTCCGCGTTGGCGTCCGATGGCGTCAATTTCGTCAATAAAGATAATGCATGGCGCGTTCTTTTTCCCCTGCTCGAAGAGATCGCGGACTCTCGCGGCGCCGACGCCGACAAAAACCTCCACGAATTCGGAGCCGGAAATGGAGTAGAACGGCACGCCCGCTTCGCCGGCAACGGCTTTCGCCAGCAATGTTTTGCCGGTTCCGGGGAAGCCAACCAGCATCACGCCCTTTGGCAGTTTCGCACCGAGGCGGGAAAACCTTACCGGGTCTTTCAAAAACGCGACAACTTCCCGGACTTCGTCCTTGGCCTCTTCGCATCCGGCAACATCGGCGAAGGTAATCTTTTCAACATCGGCGCTAATCAGCCGCGCTTTGTGCTTGGTAAATTCCATTCTCCCGGAGCCCTGATTCGCCATTCCCTTCATCATCAAGATAAAAAAGATAAAGATCAGCGCCAGCGGCAAGAGGCTGATGATCCTCCCAATCCATTTGTCGCTGTTAGATTCTTGTTCTTTGATGATGGAATATTTAACGCCGTTCTCATCAAGAAGTTTGAAAAGGTCGGGGTCGTTCAGCGAATGTTGCGTCGTAATAATCTTTTCGTCTTTGAGCTTGGCGATGATGTCTTTTTTGTCGTCAATCGCGACTTGCTCAACTTTTTTTTCTTTGACCAACTGCTTAAATTCCGAATAATCGATTATTTGGACGGTCGGTTGCGATTGGCAGGATTGCGTGGAAAGCAGATAGAATCCAAGTAAGCCGGCTACGATCACAATAATTGTCGTGCGCCTGATGTCTGGCATCTTTTTCTCCTGGCTGTTGTGAAAGGGCGTTCCCCGGATCTTAACCCGTTAAGACCATCTAACCACATTGACCGCTGGCCGTCAACACGGGGAATTTTCGGGTCTTGATTCGCGGAACACCATTTAGGTAACTATACAGAGACCGTTGAAAAACTCGTATTATATTATTTCCGCCATCCGCCAGCTGGTGGAGGCGGACGACTTTTCCGCAGATGCGCCTTTGGCAAAAATCGGCTTAAAATTAAAGCCAGCTGAAGCTGGGCAATGATATTGCCGGGTTTAGGCAATGCTCCGTCTGGGTATCGTGGATGAGATAAACATTCGCACAGTTTTTCTGCCCGTCGGTTTCATTCTGGCGGGCTTTTTTCTTTTCCGCTCGTAAGAAAGACATCATCTCTCAAAAAAAATTAATATAACAGTTTGATGCGGCCGCATCAAACTGTTATATGGGATTATTTTTTTGGATGGAATTTTTATAAAATTTCTCGCCGACCGTAGGGCGTTCTTTGTGTTTTAACGGGCTCGAACTTGAATCAAAAAACAGCTTCGTTTCCGGAGCTGCTTTTTAGCGTCTATTTTACCGCCTCAACGATTTTCGCGAACACGGCCGGATGTTTTTCGGCGAGTTCCATCAGAATTTTCCGGTCTACGGCGATGTTCTTTTTGTGGAGCGCGCCGATAAACTTGCTGTAGCTGATGCCCTTCTCGCGGAGGGCGGCGTTGAGGTTCATCAGCCACAGGCCGCGCATCACCCTCTTTTTGGCTTTGCGGTCGCGGTAAGCGTAACGGCCGGCTTTCAAAATCGCCACCTTAGCGAGCTTGATTTTGCTTTTTCTTCCCCACATGTAACCCTTGGTTTTGCGGAGAATATTTTTACGATGTTTGAGATGAGATTTTCCTCTTTTTACTCTGGACATGATTTTGCATCCAATCCTTGTTATCTATTTCCTTTGATGTTTGGAAATTGGAAATTAGAAATTGGAAATTTATTTAATCGCTTCTTTAATCGCGCGATGATAAGATTGCGACATGGAAACCAGTTTGCGTTTGGCGCGGGTGACATTGCCGGATTCGCGGGCGTTAAAATGGCCGCGTCCGCACTTGCATTTCAAAATCTTTCCGGTTCTGGTGATGCGGAATCTTTTTGAGACTGTTTTGTTGGTTTTTAGTTTCATGGTTTTTGGATTTCACGAACGGGCTTCGTAGCCCCGCAAATAACACGAATGACATTAGTGTTATTAGTGGGCGCGCGAGCGCCATTAGCGCAATCCCAAGTTACATTTTTGTAATAATCGTCATTAACTTTCCGTCTTGCCTGGTGAGGGGCTGTTCGGTTCTGATTTTAATTTTCTCGCCTAAATTTTTAACAAAATTATTGATAATTTCCGCGGCCAAGGCGCCATGCGCCCGTTCGCGTCCTCTTAAAATCATCTCAATGCGCGCCTTGTCGCCCGCTTCCAAAAATTTTATCGCCTGTCCCTCGCGGACACTGATATCACCGATGCTTATTTTGAGCGAGAGCCGCACGCCCTTCACCTCAACTTGTTTGGCGTGCGCTTTTTGTTTGCGCATTTCTTTTTCCTTTTCGTATTTAAATTTTCCAAAGTCCAAAAATTTGGCAATCGGCGGATTTTCTTTCGGTGAAATTTCCACCAAATCCAATCCTTTTTCGCGCGCCAGCCGGAGCGCTTCTTCTTTGGAAAAAACCCCCAAATGCTCGCCCTTTTCGTCAATCAGGCGGAGTTCGGGCGCAAAAATACGCTCGTTCGCCTTGTTTCCGATTTCTTCTTTTTTTGGTCTTTGAAAGCGTCTGATGATTCTCATTTGTGATTAAACTAATCTTTTTCTGGCGAAGGCAAAGCCCGAGCCAGATTTTAAATATTTTTCAAAAGTGATTGCCTTGGACTTATCTCGGAACGCGCAATACCATACTAACTCAAATGGCTTTTTTGTTGAAGGGTATTTATTTGATTTAGTATTATGTTGAGCGATTCGCCGTCTTAAATCATCTGTATGTCCGGTATAGTAACTATAATCTTTTTTACTTTGCAGGATGTAGACGTAATACATTCTTTTTAGCTCTCCTACGCTACGTTCTTCGTAGTAGCAGACTACTGCTACGAAGTAGAACTAAAGCTTCGAAGGCCAGGAAAGCTTCGGAGGGACACTTCTTCGCTATGCGTGAAAGTATATTTTGGAGCACTTACGATGTTATGTGATGTGCCTGCACTGCGTAGCTCCGAAAAATGAAGGCTCTCCTTCGCTCCGCCTCGCGGAGCTTCGGAGGAGCACTGCTTCGCTTAGTAATAAAAACGCTTTTTTACTTGAAGCTGCTTGGTGTAAGGTGCCTGCACTGCGTAGCTCCGAAAAATGAAGGCTCTCCTTCGCTCCGCCTCGCG
>CAYHOC010000039.1:0-3523 GCA_964358135.1 uncultured Gammaproteobacteria bacterium | reverse complement strand
GTGCCTGCACTGCGTAGCTCCGAAAAATGAAGGCTCTCCTTCGCTCCGCCTCGCGGAGCTTCGGAGGAGCACTGCTTCGCTTAGTAATAAAAACGCTTTTTTACTTGAAGCTGCTTGGTGTAAGGTGCCTGCACTGCGTAGCTCCGAAGGAGCGAAGCAGTGGAGATGGCGGGAGTTGAACCCGCGTCCAAATAAATTACGATAAATTGATCTACAAGCTTATCCGGACTTAATGGATTTTGATCGGCATAATTAAAATCCGGAAAAAATATGCCAATCTATTCCTTTGGCCTTGGCGCGTTCTTACAGGAATCTCGGAACGCGTCTCCCCAAAATGACGCAATTACTTCCCTATGGGGCCTTGAAGAAGGTTGCGGTCGCGGCTTATTAAGCTACGACTGGCACGAATGACGGAACGGCAAATGCTTGCGCAATCGCGTTCTTCACCCGCGAATATAAGTTGGCACTTATGGTTGATTGGTTCGTTTTAACGAGCAAACCGCCTCGGCCTGCCAATCTATGTTTTTTATCTGTCGAAACCCGGCATCCCCGTTAGAAGCCCGCCGTATCCCGATATTTTCATAAATATTATGAATATCGTTTTGGATAACTAAGCGTGTTTTTGCCTGGCGAAAAAATTTACTAATTTTTTCGCGGAGGGCTTCTAACGGGGCATCCCCCCGCTTATCCGGAGAAAATTTTATCTGATTAAGAACAGAATCGGCTCGGGAGCGCCTGCCTACCGCAGGCAGGCCTGCCTGCGGCTCTCGTCGTCCCAGTGTCGTGTTCTTCTTGGGATAAGTAGGGGGATATGTCCCCGGTGGTAGAATTAAGAATTTAGAATTATGAATTAAGGGTTAAAAATCCCATAATTCTTAATTCGTAATTCATAATTCGGGAATCTTGCTAATTTAGCATCGTCTGCCTCAAATGTCTTTCAGTTTCTTTTTTCTTCAGTGCCTCCCTCTTGTCGTACTGCCTTTTTCCGCGGGCAATGGCGATTTCCACCTTAATCTTACCTCTCGCCCCAGTATACACCGAAAGGGGCACGATTGTCAAGCCCTGTTCCTGCTTTTTGCCGATCAGTTTTTTTAGCTCCGATTTGCTCAAAAGCAGTTTGCGCGACCTATCCGTCTGATGTCCGCGCGGCCCGGCATTTTTATACTGCGAGATGGTCGCGCCGGTAAGGTAGGCCTCATTATTGTGGATGGTGACAAAACTGCCTCTTAAGCTGACGGCGCCGTCGCGGACCGACTTCACTTCCGAACCCAAAAGCGAGATGCCGGCTTCAATTTTTTCCAGAATCTCATAGTCGTGAAAAATTTTTTTGTTGGTGGCGTAAATCATATAAGCATCGAAGCCACGAAGCAATAAAGCAATCTTGTTTTTTTGCTTCGATGTTTCTATGTTTCGTTGAATTCATTATAGGGGATTTGAAGGATTTTTACAATCAGACTCGCCATTTTCTTATTCTTATGTTCTGCAGAACATAAGAATAAGAAAAAATAAAAAAGTCCCGATGCTTGCCCCGTCAAATGGCGGGGCGGGATCGGGACGCGGGTTAGATTTTCCCCTCCCAGGGGACGATATTTTTTTCTTTTAGAACCAGATGTGATTTTCCGAAGAGCCAATAGTTTTTCTTTCTTTGATAAATAGTTACGGACGCATTGGCAACAGCCGGGGTCTGATATCTCGCCAACGCTTCTTCAATCGAGAAATGATGAATGAGTTTTTGGAAAAGAATCAGCCAAAACCCGTGGCCGACAATCAGAACCCGTTTTTCGCCGTAGTCGCGGGCGAGAGTCCCGAGAAAGCTGTGGATGCGGAGTTCAATATCCGGCCAATTTTCGCCGCCGAGCGGACGATGGTGGTAAAGACCCTCGCGATCTTTCCTGACAATTTCGCCGGGGAAGTAACGATTGACTTCGTCTCGCGTCAGCACATGCCAAATACCGCGTTGGGCCTCGGCCAGCCGCGGGTCTTCATAGGCATGCGCGTCCGGATACATCAATTTCAAAGTTTCGTGGGTGCGGCTGTAGTAAGAGGTGTAGTAGGCATCGAAGGCGCCGAACCGTTTTTGTAAGTACTCTCCGGTAATTCGGGCTTGTTTGCGGCCTGTCGGAGTAAGCGAGTAGATATGCGATGAGCAATCATATTTGGTGCGTTCATCAACGCTCAAAAGATTACCTTCCGACTCTCCGTGCCGCACGAAAACCAAAAGTTTCGGCCAGCCCATTTTCGCCCTCCTTGTGAAAGGAACCTCGTCCGGGTTGATAGTATCTTTAAAGTCGTCTTTTGTCAAGCATAATAAATAATTATAATAAATAATTCCCCTCCCTTGATGGGAGGGGGTTGGGGGAGGGTGAAAAACATAACGGCAAATTTACTCCACCCCCTCCTCAATCCTCCCCCATCAAGGGGGAGGAGGGTTGATTTTTGGGCAGTCAGAAATCGTGTTTTCTATAAGCCGATCTTAGAGGTAGAGCTTGAAATTATGGGATATTCATTGTATCATAATATGTATGAAGAACAAATATAAAATCTGCATTTCCGGCGCGGCCGGGGGCGAATGTTTTGAGGCAGCCAAGGGATTGGCGTATGATGTCGGACGCGAGGTGGCGCGGCAGGGAGCGGTGCTGGTGACCGGCGCCACCACCGGCATTCCGCACCAAGCGGCGCGCGGGGCGCGCGATGCCGGCGGGATGGTGATCGGTTTTTCTCCGGCCGCGACCATCAAAGAGCATGTCAAAAAATACCGTCTGCCGACCGACAGCATTGAGGTAATTGTTTTTACCGGTTTTGGTTATGCCGGACGGAATCTTCTCTTGACCCGTTCATCGGACGCGGTGATTTTGGTTTGCGGGCGCATCGGCACGCTTAACGAATTCACGATCGCTTTTGAAGATAAAAAGATCATCGGCATTTTGGCCTCTTCCGGCGGAATGTCCGATGAGCTTCCGCACATCCTCCGCGTGGCAAAGCGCGGCGCGAAAAATATCATCTTTGATCCGGATCCGCACACTTTGATTAAAAAAGTTTTGGCGGCGTTGGCGAAAAATTACGAAGATGACGGCATCCGCGGTAAAAGAAAAAAGAATTTGAGGAAGAGGGGAGAGTTTTAGAAATAATATATTTGATGTTTAATATTTGACATTTAACAAGGTGTCAGCTGTTAATTATTGTATGATTTATCTGGGTTCCGACCACGCAGGATTTAAGTTAAAAACAGAGATGGCGAAGTATCTTGAGTCCGCAGGTTATGCGTTTGAAGATTTGGGCGCGAAAAAAATAAATCTGAAAGATGATTATCCGGATTATGCTTTTAGGGTGGGTGAGAAGGTGGCGGAGATGGAAGGTCTCGGAATTTTATTTTGCGGTTCGGCCGAGGGCGTGTGCATCGCGGCAAACAAGGTGGAAGGCGTGCGCGCGGTCAATCCCGGGAGCGTCAAACTCGCCAAACTCTCGCGCGAACATAATGACGCCAATGTCCTTTGCCTTTCGGGCTGGCACACATCTCCCGCAG
>CAYHOC010000038.1:0-8482 GCA_964358135.1 uncultured Gammaproteobacteria bacterium | reverse complement strand
CCTTCCGTAGCTCCGCGAGGCGGAGCGAAGGAGGGCCGTAAAGTACCTGACTTGATTGAAGTTCTGCGATTTCTGACTTTGATGGGGCGACGAGCTTACTCATCACTGATGATTTTAGTTTTCCTTTCAAAGAGAACAATTAACGATGTGGTAGAGACGCCCCGGCGGGGCGTCTCTACGGTAACGATTGTTATCTTTGAAAGGAAGGGGAGCGGATGCTCCCCAGGAACCCCGGCGTTGCGCCGGAGTGAGGTTGAAGGCTACTGGGCGGCCCGGGCCTCGAGGTCAGCGATGTGGGCGAGGGACGCCTTGTGGCGCTCGGACCCCGGGGCGATTCCGCCCGGCAGGCCCTGCATGTGGCGGGCGAGGAGCTTCTCGAGCTTCCGTTCCGCCTGCTTGGCCTCGGCCAGGAGCCGGTCGTGGGTGTTCTTCGCGGTCTGGAGCACGCCGTCCGCGTTCTTGTTGCGGCCGCGCTTGGCCGCGCCGTCCTTCTTGCTGGCCTGCGGCTTCCCGCCGCTCTGCTGGGGCTTTCCCATGGGGTCGTCCTCCTTGGATTATTCGCCGCGAAGCCCTCGCGACTGGGTTTGGGGTTTTTCCCATCAAAATCAGAAATTAGTTTTTTCTTCTTTGCCCTTCCGTAGCTCCGCGAGGCGGAGCGAAGGAGGGCCGTAAAGTATCTGACTTGAATGAAGTTCTGCGATTTCTGATTTAGATGGGAAGGGGAGCGGATGCTCCCCATGTTGGTAAAAGGGCGGGGTTACTCCTGGCTCCAGATCGGATCGTCGGGACGAGGAATGCCGAGGTGGTCTCGGCGAAAGAACTGATGCTTGAAAGGGCCTAGGTGCGGAAGTCGCGGGTACCGAACGAGTCGGTCACCGTGATGATGTGGCGGGTCTCGCCGCGGTAGGTGGCGAGGCGGTTGCTCTCGGGGCGGCGGCGGATGCCGTTTTTCTTGCCGCCGCGCATCTCCCACTTGGTGATGCAGCAGTGCCCGATGCTCCAGCCCTTCTTGCGGACCACCGAGCGGTGCGTGTTATTGAGCAGGAAATGGATGTCCTACCTGCTCCGCCGGCCGGAAGGAGGCATAGTCGCGCCGTGCGTCTCGTAGCGGCGCTTCGCGCGGTTGTAGTTATCGCCGCGGTAGGAGACGACCTCCTCCGCGCGGTCCTCCAGTCGGTCGATCGCCCGGATGTCCTCGTCGATGCGGTCCTCGAAAACCCAGGCGCGCGGCGTGGGAACTGCGTTGCCTTCGAGCAAGATTCGCATCTCTCCTCCTTTCGTCCGTTGTTGTTTCGTTTTTGGTTTAGGGCTGGGAAACCCATCCCCTACGGTGCCGGCGGGGAGACTCGAACTCCCAATCCCAGAGGTTTTTAAGGCCCCGCTGTCTACCAGTTGCAGCACGCCGGCGATTCACCCTAAGTGATGGAGGATGGCGTCCTCATTCCGCTTTAGACGAAATAAGAACACGGGGCATGGGTTTCCCTCCTTATCCTCCTTCATTTAGGGTGAAAAAATCTCCCCCAATCTCCCTTTATTAAGGGGACAGGGGGTTTTGGCTAAAATGAGCTGAATTCAACCGATTCATCACTATAACATTATAGTATAGCACATTTTTGGGATTTTGTCAAGTCGGTCGGTCAGGACCTGAATTCAATAAGCTAAATCTTTCGGACAGCTCATTTTCAGATAAGTGTGTCTTGGATTCCCACGGATGATAGCGGATTCCCGCGGATATTAAAAAAGATTCTCAAACATCTGTGAGAATCTGTTGGAAATCCGTGAGAATCCCGAATATTTATTTCTTGCCCAAAGATTTCAGCGCCGCCCGAAGCCGGTCTTCGGTTTTCTCAAAATCTTTCGGAATATTTTTGACCGCCGTCGCGGCCTGTTCTTTTGAATAGCCGAGATTCACAAGCGCGCCGGCGACTTCGTCGGAAAGCAAAGCGCCCGAGGCATCAACCAGTTTTCCGCGGAGTTCCAGAATAATTTTTTGCGCGGTTTTTGTGCCCACGCCGGAGCCGGAAGTTAAGAGGGTCAAGCTCCCGTTGTTGACGGCGGCGCGCAAATCTTCCAAATCAGCGATGGACATAATATTCATCGCCATCTTTGGGCCCACGCCGGAGACGGAAATCAGCTGGCGGAAAAAATTCATTTCGGCGATACTGGCGAATCCGTAGAGGTTGTGGCTGTCTTCGCGCGAGTATTCGTGGGTAAAAAGTTCCACTTCCTCGTTTTTTTTGAGCGCCTCCAAATTTTTGGCGGATAAAAAAACTTCATAGCCGATGTTGTTGACGACCACGACGGCGGAGTGGAGATTTTTTAAGATAATTTTTCCTTTGAGATAAGCCAGCATAAGCTCATACGAAATTACGAAAGGTTACGAAAGTACGAAATTTTCGTATTTTCGTATTTTTTCGTAATTTCGTATGGATGTTAAAATCCGATCCAAACTTTCGCGTCTCCGATTTGGAGCTCGCGTTCGGCGGAAACGGCCGCGCGGGAACGCTTAGCGTCCCCGGAGCCACGCTCAATGTGGCGGCCGGGAACTATTTTTTTTGATAGAGTATCTTTCAAAAGATCGGTTCCAAATTGCGCGAAAACTTTTTTAATCTCCTCGTCATCCGTCTCGTAATGCAGAACAATCCGGTCGGCAATGGTGAGACCCGCTTCTTTGCGAAGCGCGTTGATGTTGCGGACCAGTTCGCGTTTTAATCCCTCCAGACGAAGTTCGGGCGTGATTTCAGTGGAAAGTTCAACGGATAACATTTCACCTTTGGCAAAAGAAATTTCCTTAATGTTGAGTTCATCTTTTAATATTTCCCGAAGTTCATCGGATAATTTTCCGCCGATGACGGTAAGCGCGCCGAGCGGTTGGCGGACGGCGATGCCGGCTTTGGCGCGGGCTTCAAGTCCGAGGGAGGCGATTTTGCGCGCCAAATCCATTTCGCGGAGCAGGTCGCCGCTGATCTTTTCGTTTTCCGGCCAATCTTCAAGATGGACTGACAGAAGATTGCCGCAGGTCTTCTTATATAATGTCTCGGCGATAAACGGCGTAAACGGCGCGAGGATTTTTGCGAGCGTCCAGAGCGTAAATCCGAGCGTTTTAAGCGCCGCGGCTTTATCCTTCTCGTCATCCGATTTGAATCGGTCGCGCGAGCGCCGCAGATACCAGGTGGAGAGGTCGTTGATAAATTCGCCGAGCGGTCGGACGGCCTCGTTCAGGTCATATTTTTCCATCGCGTCAGTCGTGTCGGAAATTAATTTATTCAGTTTGGAGATTATCCAGCGGTCAAGGATGTTTTTACCCCTTCCTCCGCCAGCTGGCGGATCCCCTTCGGAAGGGGGGGGTAAAGCGCCTGCGTACATTTCGTAAAAACTCATGATGTTCATCAAAATCATCAGCACTTTTTGAAAGGTTTCTTTGAGTTCGCGCTCGGAGAAACGCAAATCATCGGCGCGCATTACCGGCGAGGCGAGGAGATAAAAACGCAAGGCATCGGCGCCATATTTGGCGATAACATCGTTCGGGTCCGGATAATTCTTTTTTGACTTGCTCATTTTTTGCCCGTCTTCTGCCAGCACGATGCCGTTGACGATAACATTTTGGAACGGCGGTTTGTTAAATAATCCGGTCGCCAAGACCAAAAGCGTGTAAAACCAGCCGCGGGTTTGGTCAACGCCTTCGGCGATAAAATCCGCCGGCAATTTGGTTTTTTCTTTTGTCGCAAATTGCGCGTAGGGCATGGAGCCGGACTCAAACCAGCAATCCAAGACCTCGGGGATGCGTTTCATCCGGCCGCCGCATTTACAGGGGATTTCTATCTCATTAACAAATTGGCTGTGGAGATCGTCAACTTTTTGTCCGCTTAATTTTTCCAGTTCTTTAATTGAGCCAATAATCTTAGTATCGCCGCAATTCCACGGTATTTTCGCGGGCCGAGCGTTGGGCGGTTCACCCTTCCAATTTCCTGCACATCTCCACACAGGTAAAGGCGTACCCCAATATCTGTTTCGGGAAATTGCCCAATCTTTGGCGCCTTCCAGCCATTTGCCGAAACGGCCGTCGCGGATATTTTTCGGCATCCAATTGATTTCGCGGTTCCGCGCGAGCATTTTCTCTTTGATTTTCGTTACGCGGACAAACCACGAGGAGGCCGCATAGTTGATGAGCGGGGTTTCACAGCGCCAGCAGTGCGGATAACTGTGCAGATATTCTTCGGATGAAAAAACCAACTCCTTGCTGCGCAAATATTCCACGATTTTTTTGTCGGTCGCCTGCGCATCGCCGCGCGGTTTAACTTCCAATCCGGTGAATCTCTCGCCCATCTCGACGGTAATTTTTCCGCTCTCGTCAACATGTTGGATAAAAGAGAGCTTTTTTTCTATACCCAATTGCAAATCCTCCTCGCCGAAAGCTGGAGCGATATGGACCACGCCCGTGCCGTCGGCGGTCGTCACAAAATTGGCGCTCACGACTTTGTAGAGGTTCTCGCGGTTCGGCGGCGATTTTTTTAAGAAATCGTCAAATAGCGGCTCGTATTCCAAGCCGACCAAGTCCGCGCCAGTAATTTCTTTTTTTGTTTCGGTAAAGTAATTTCCTTCTCGCGTTATTTCCGGAATACGATCAGTCGCAATTATGTAATAACCTGGCGTAAGGTGCATTTCCCCGTCTTTTATGCCCCGATCGACCGAACTATTGTTATGTAATATTGTATATTTGATATTTTCGCCAACCGCCAATGCGACATTTCCCGGCAATGTCCACGGCGTGGTGGTCCAGGATAATATATATGTATCTTTGTCCAATCCGAGTTTCTCCGGATTTTTAAGCTTGAATTTGGCGGTTACGGACAAATCTTTGATATCTTTGTAGTTTTGTGAAACCTCAAAATTGGAAAGCGTCGTTTCGCAGCGCGGGCAAAGATGCATTGATTTGTAGCCCTCGTAAATGAGGCCTTTGTCATAAAGCGTTTTGAAGACCCACCAGACGGATTCCATAAACTCGGGATTCATCGTGCGGTAGTCATCTTCCATATTCACCCAGCGGCCGATGCGCGGAATAAATTTTTTCCACTCGTTGGCGTACATCAGAACTTTGCTGTGGCAGGCGTTATTGAATTTGTCAATGCCGATTTTTAAGATGTCTTCCTTGCCCTTGAGGCGCAATTCTTTTTCCACGAGATTTTCAATCGGCAGTCCGTGGCAATCCCATCCCCAGCGGCGCGGCACGCGGTATCCGCGCATCGTTTTGTATCGCGGGACGACATCTTTCATCACCGAGGCGACGATGTGTCCGTAATGCGGCAGGCCGGTGGCAAAGGGCGGGCCGTCGTAAAAAATAAAATCGCCCTTGGGAGATTTTTTCTCCAAAGATTTTTCAAAAATTTTGTTCTCCTGCCAGAAATGGAGGACATCCTCCTCATTTTTGGGAAAGTTGAATGTGGGCATAAAATCAAATAAGCAACGAAATAAGAAAGCAATAAAGCAATAAAGCAAGAAAACAAGAAAGCAAGAAAGCAACGAAGTCCCCCCGCAGGGACACAAATTTGTTTTTTTGTTTAGGCCGCGAGGCCGTATGCTTTGATGTTTAGATGAAGTAATTTTATCCCAACACTTGACAAAAGTCAAAGTTTCTGATATGGTCTATTTACAATAAAAGGAGGCGGAAGATGCGGAAGTTTGCGGCCGGTGGCGTCTTTTTTGTTCTTTTTCTGATTGCGATGCCGGCTTCGGCGGGAGTCCAAAACGGTCTCGGCTTGGGCTGGGGCGTGGACGCCGGGATGAAAAGCGACACGCATTTCGCTTTGAATCTGCGCCTCCGTGCGCTTTCGGTGACGCCGCTTGAGGCGGAGTTTGCCTATCTCGCCGGGCGCAGTATGGGCGTTTATGCGAATCTTTATCTGCTTCATACCAAGTGGGTGAGGTGGCATGTGATTGACCCGGGCGTCTATTGGAACTGGGCCGGCGCGCCGCTCAACAATCCCGAGTTTCAGCGCGGCTATGACCTCTCATTCGGTACCGGGCTTGAGGTGAAGACCTGGCGGAACGCCGTGGTCTACGCGAATGCGCGCTGGTATTTCCCGGATCCGGTGGCCGCGGTCAAAGAGGCCAAGCGGCGCGGTCAAGTGGCCGGGGATGATGGCCAGGGCGTCGGCAACGGTGTTGACGCGGCCGTCAATTTCGTCAAAGATACCTATCTCTCCGCCGCGCGCGATTGGCATCTCACGATCGGAGCGATGTGGTTCTTTTAGGTCAATTTTGCCGGGAAATTAATCCCGGCTTTTTTGTTTCTTTTGGATTCCCGCGGATTGACCCCCACACCAATCTTTATTAAAGATAGCTAATAAGAAGCCCTCGAGAGGCAAAACCGTTTCGGCATTCCGACGGTATGTCCCCGAGGTCTTTACTGAGATTGGTGTGGGGGTGAATAGCGGATTCCCGCGGATGGTCATCTGTGAAAATCTGCTGGAAATCTGTGCAAATCCCGCCGCGCGCTTGCCATCTTGGCCGGAAAGTATTAAGATACGGATAGTTCGTTAAATTTTTTTTCCGATGGATGTGCGGGATGAGCCTAAAAATTGACGCGGATAATAACCGTTTTCGCAATATCGTTAAAGGCATTGTCCGGCGCGACCTGAAAAAATACATCGCCAATGGCGATATGATCGGACGCGTTGGCGGGAAGACCGTCAGAATCCCAATTCCGCAGTTTGATGTTCCGCGGTTTCGTTTTGGCAACAAGGGCCAGGGCGGAGCGTCGCAGGGCGATGGCGAGCCGGGCGACATCCTGGGCCGTGGTGAAGGAGAGCCCGGAAGCGGCGAAGCCGGCGATCAGCCGGGCGAGCACATTGAGATTACGATCGAGGAATTTTTGGCGATTCTGGCCGAAGAACTCGGACTCCCAAGGATTAAGGATAAGGGCAAGCGCGGTATCCTGGTGGAAAAAATCAAATTCTCCGGCCAGCGACGCACCGGCCCCAAGGCGCTCCGGCGCACGCGTGCGATGCTGCTTGAAGCTCTGAAGCGTTCAATTGCTTCGGGCATATACAATCCGAATGATCCGCGCATCGTTCCCATCAAGCGCGACGAACGCTTCCTCTCTTGGAAATCAATCCGCACGCCGCAGGCCAACGCCGTCATCATCTACATGATGGATGTTTCCGGTTCAATGGGCGATGAGCAAAAAGCAATTGTCCGCCTGATGAGTTTTTGGATTGATAGCTGGCTCCGTTCGCAGTACAAGGGAATTGTCAGCCGTTACATCATCCACGATGCCGCGGCGAAAGAAGTGGATGGAGACACTTTTTTTCACACGCGCGAATCCGGCGGCACGGTAATTTCTTCGGCCTACACGCTTTGCCGCGAAATGATTAAGAAGGATTATAATCCCGCGGATTGGAACATCTACCCGATCCATTTTTCGGACGGCGACAACTGGAGCGAGGACGACAACATGATTTGCCGGCTCTTGGTGACGCAAATGTTGCCCTGGGTTAATCAGTGGAGTTACGCGCAGGTGCATAGTCCTTACGGCACCGGTTCTTTTCTTGATATGTATGATCACTTTGCCGCCGATTCGCGGGTGATCACGACCGAAATTCCGGGTAAAGAGGGAATTATGCAGTCCATTAAAGATCTTTTTGGCAGAGGAAATTGATTATCCCCCCCGACTTTTGGCCTTTGACACTTTGCCCCGTTAGAGGATTCGCCTCCAGTGTGGTTTGCCCTTTGACCCCCCGATTTATCGGGGGCGTTTTATTTTGCGGAATTTTTTCTACGAGATACGGAATTAACAATAAAAAAAGGTCTTGTGTTAACCAAGACCTTGTTGGAAAAGATGGCGGGATTTTTGGCGGGATTAGCCGCGATGCCCGTTGTCTGCTGTTATTTAGCGGCAGGACACCTTCATTTTGCCGCAGACCTGCGCGTTGCCGTAGACCAGCGCGTTGCCGCAGACCTGCGCGTTGTCGCAGACCTGCGCGTTGCCGTAGACCCGCGCGTTGCCGTAGACCCGCGCGTTGCCGTAGACCTGCGCGTTGTCGCAGACCAGCGCGTTGTCGCAGACCTGCGCGTTGTCGCAGACCCGCGCGTTGCCGCAGACCCGCGCGTTGCCGCAGACCAGCGCGTTGCCGCAGACCAGCGCTTTGCCGCAGACCAGCGCTTTGCCGCAGACCCACGCGTTGTCGCAGACCTGCGCGTTGTCGCAGACCCGCGCGTTGCCGTAGACCCGCGCGTTGCCGTAGACCCGCGCGTTGTCGCCGACCCACGCGTTGTCGCCGACCCACGCGTTGCCGCAGACCCGCGCGAACGGACCAACATGGGCGGTTGGCGCGACCATAGCTGTTTCCGCGACCAAGCCGCCGCCGTTTGAATGGTTGTGGTATTTGACGCCGTCTATCTCAATTATCGGTTCGGAAGATAGCACACTGACATCCGGCATGGCTTTCTCCTTGCGCCGAAATTTTCCGGCGCGCCCGTTAAG
>CAYHOC010000037.1:8428-8497 GCA_964358135.1 uncultured Gammaproteobacteria bacterium | reverse complement strand
GTCATCGGGCCGACGCCGCCCGGAACCGGAGTAATCCAGCTCGCGCGCTGGCGCGCGGATGCAAAATCA
>CAYHOC010000037.1:0-8418 GCA_964358135.1 uncultured Gammaproteobacteria bacterium | reverse complement strand
ATCAACATCGCCGCAAAGTCCGGTCGGCGTTCGCGAGATGCCGATATCAATGACAATCGCGCCGGGTTTTACCATTTCCGCGGTAATAAATTTTGGGCGGCCGGCGGCAACAACCAAAATATCCGCATCGGCAATGTACTCGGCGGCGTTCGGCGCGTCCGGAATGGCAAAATGCGTTTCGGCGCCGCAATCCTCAAGCATCCGAATAAGCGGTTCGGCAAAGACGCCGCTGTTTGAAATGATTGCGGCGTTTTTTCCCTTAAGCCCGACATGCGTCATTTTTATGAGTTCAATTATCCCGAGATGCGCGCCCGGATAAATATATGGCGTTCCAGCCATCAAAAGTTTTATATTATCCGGATGAAATCCGTCAGCGTCTTTTTTTGCGTCCATGGCGCCGATAATCTTATCGGTATCGTATCCTTGAGGCAAGGGAAGTTGGACCAAAATACCGTTAATGTCTTTGCGGTGATTTAATTCTTCGATGCGGGCGATGATTTCTTCTTCGGATGCGTCGGGCGGATAAACCCCGTTAGAAATCACGCCCGCGCTTACCCCGTTAGAGACGTGGCCTCTAACGGGGCTTACGCGCCCGGAGGGCTGGGGCGGGCTATTTCTAACGGGGTAAATAAATTTTTGGAAATTAATACCAACTTCGGCGCAGGCCTTTTCCTTGAGAGTAACATAAAGATGCGAGGCCTGGTCATCGCCAATCAAAATAACCGCGAGTCCGGGTGAGAGGTCGTGGTCAGTGATGTCGTCGCGGATATTCGCTCTGATTTCAGCGGCCAATTTTTTTCCGTCCAATAGTTGCATTTGGTTGAAATTTCAAATTCAAAATTACAAGCTCAAAATAATTTCTCCGCCAAAGGCGGATGCGCCTCGGGCGCAAAAATCCAAAATCTAAAATTCAAAATGTTTGGAATTTGTAATTTTGATAATTGTGATTTATTTGGAATTTGGTGCTTTGAATTTGTAATTTAACGAGATTGTTTAGGTTTAAAGAGTTTGGTATATCGGATATTTATCCGTCAAGTCCTGTACAAGATTTTTTGCCGCGGATTTTGAGTCATCGTCGCGGTTTTTGAGTACATCGGCGATAGTGCGGCCAACGGCGCGTAGATCGTCTTCTTTTAATCCGCGGGTGGTGAGAGCCGGGGCGCCGATGCGGAGTCCGGATGGATCCAAGGGTTTGCGGGTATCAAACGGAATCATGTTTTTATTGGTATAGATGCCAACCGAGTCCAACAGGGTTTCACCCTCTTTTCCCGAAAGACCGATGCCGGTTAAATCCACCAGCGCCAAATGATTGTCCGTGCCGCCGGTGATTACCCGGATGCCTTCAGCGACGAGTGTTTCAGCCAGCGCTTTGGCGTTTAGTAAAACCTGTTTTTGATATTCAACAAAATCCGGTCGCATAGCTTCTTTTAGGGCCACAGCTTTGGCGGCAATGCAATGGTCAAGCGGGCCGCCTTGAATTCCCGGAAAAACCGCGGAATCAATCTTTTGCGCAAGATTTTTTTTACCTCCGGGATCCAATCTATCTTCTACCTTACATAAAATCATCGCCCCGCGCGGACCGCGGAGCGTCTTATGCGTGGTCGTGGTCACAATATCGGCGTAGGGGATTGGGTCGGGATGAACCCGCGCCGCCACCAGCCCGGCAAAGTGCGCCATATCCACCATCAAATAAGCGCCGACTTCATCGGCGATTTCACGGAAGCGCGCAAAATCCAAATGCCGCGAATAGGCGGTATAGCCGGCGACAATCAGGCGCGGATGTTCCCGTCGGGCGATCTCGGCCACCTCGTCCATATCAATTATTTCCGTGTCTTGCCGCACGCCGTAAGGAATTATCTGATATAATTTTCCGGAGAAGTTCACCGGACTGCCGTGCGTCAGATGTCCGCCGTGCGCCAAATTCATCGCTAAAATTTTGTCGCCGGGATTTAGCACGGCCATATACGCGGCCATATTCGCGCCGGAGCCGGAATGCGGCTGGACATTGGCATGCTCGGCGTTGAACAACTTTTTTGCCCGCTCAATTGCCAGATTTTCAATCACATCAATAAATTCGTTGCCGCTGTAATAGCGTTTGCCCGGATACCCTTCGGAATATTTATTGGTGAGCGGGGTGCCGAGCGCCTCTAAAACCGCTTCGGAAACAATATTTTCGGAAGCGATCATTTCCAGCCCGCGCTTTTGCCGGGCGATTTCATTTTTAATCGCATCCGCGATTTCGTGGTCAAAGTTTTGTAAATTATACATAAAAATTCCCCTCCTTAGTAAGGAGGGGTTAGGGGTAGTGACCCCTCCTAACCTCCCCTTAGCAAGGGGAGGAATATTTGATGTAAAAATCGTTAATAGTATACCACTTAGGGGGGGGCTTGACAAATTTTTGGATATGTGCTATAGTGTTAATGTAGACCTGGGATATGTCCCGGGTCCAGTAGTGCCCTGGGCAACTGGGAAAATAAGATTTCACCAATAGAAGCAGTTATGTGGATATTATTTGGTTATTTTATAACTATGAAGATTTTTGGTTAGAGTTTTTTATTCAAAGAACCGCTCGGTAGGAGCAACTATCTGGAGAAATGTCGTCAGATATGATGCGTTATTAGATAATAATTCTTGTTATTTGATAACACATTATATCGGTTAAAAAGTGGCCTGATGTTAGATCTCCCAGCACTTAGGGGGTGTAAAAACCCCCTCCGATATAGGATTAGTCCTTGTAAGCGGTTAAGAGCCATCTTTTTTTATTTTTATCCCAATCTAAACGGGGCCGCCCCCATGAACCACAAATAAACTCCGTCCCTGGCAAGGGGCGTGAAGAGAACCCGGGCCCTCGCTTGAGGGGGCGCAGTACCGGATAGTGAGTGTGCGTGCACGCTCACCCTCCCGCAGGAGTAGTTGGGAGGTCAAAATTTGAGGGCAAGGGGCATCCTGCACCCGACCCCTCGTTTCTTTAACAACAGCATCCCGACCATATATCGGGAACGCAGCCAGAGCTCGTGGGGAGCGCAAGGCGAAAACACGGCAGAGAAGCACGCCCGATAAGGCGGCGGCGCTCGGAGAACTTCGAGGAGACCGCTGCATGGGGGCAACCAAAATACTGGACATGGAGGCCGTGGAATAGCTTTGAGGTATCCGGTTCGAATCCGGGTGGCTGCACCGACGGACCTCCCGAAGGGAGGACGTCGCACCCCGGGGCGCTGCGCTCCGATGTAACGCGGGCTCACCCGGGGATGCCTCGGCGACCAAAGGCGCAAGCCCAAGGTCGCCGGGTAATTAGCTCCTCGACTGGCAAATAGCAACAAAACCGAACCAAATAAGCTCCGCCAGCCGAGCTTCCGTTCCTCGCCCCGTATCGGACCGTTCCGAGCGGGGCTTTTTATTTTCACAAAATTATCGAAAAATTACCGATTTGCCATTCACTCAATTTCTGCTACCGCTGATTTTGAGTGAATGATGTTTTTGAAATATTCTTACTATCATTCTTTAAAGAATGATAGTAAGAGCGGATAATTTTTTTTTATTTCAAGAGAAAATTAAAAATCCCCCGCTCCGGGGGGATTAAATATTATTCAAAAGATACTTGGTAATTTCCTCCGCCGCGCGGAAGACGCGGGCGCGGTTTTCGCCGCCGCCCAAAACGGCGACGCGGACAAGGAGCGTTGATTCGGCAATTTCCAGAAGATTGTCAAAATGCCGCGGGCACATTTCCGAGAGCCGGTAATGTTTGTCGCCATCGGTAATCGCGATATCTTGTGGCACAAAACGGTCTGGCCGCATTTGAATGACCAAGAAAATTTGCTGCGGGAGAAGGCCGACCATCGCGGCGATTTGTTTTTCCGCGGCGGAAATCCGCGCGATATCCCAGGAGCAAAACTTGATCAGATTTTTTTTATCAGCGGTTTGCGCTGAAAGCATTTTTCCGCGCGCCGGTTCGCGCGCCGCGTCTTCGGGCGGACGAATGCTCAAAGTCGTCTTTGGCAAACGGCGTTCCGCGAAAGCGCTGTACAAATTTTTTACGAACGGATTTTTGCTGAAAGCGCAGTAGCCCAAAAATTCATTATCAGTCCAGTGGCGGAGGATGTTTACCGGAACGCCGGTATTTAGTACCATAGCGCCGAGTTTTTGGAAAAGGCGGGTCAAAATCACCGACTGCTTGCGGAAGTAGATATTTTTGTAACTGCGGGCGTAGGCCTCCTGAAAGGCCTTGAGTTCTTCAAGCCGGGCGATATCCACCGCCATCTCGCCGGTGTCGGGCAAAAATTGGATGTAGTCGTAAAGGGCGTTGACTTCCGGCCGACCACCGTAACCGCAGTAAAAAGCGTCCCAGAAAAGATAATCCAGTTTTTCCAAACCGACATTTTTGTCGTGGACAATCAGGTAGCGTTTGTCTTCGCGGGAAAAAAGCCGGCGGATGGCGTCAAAGTCGGCGCCGCTTTTTTGGATTGCGTCTTTGATGCGGCTAATGGCGCGAGTCGCGTAGACATCGTGGTCATCGGCGTAGAGCGGCTCCAAAAGATGCGAAAACGGTCCGTGATAAATATCGTGCGTTAATCCGTAAATCGCCAAATGCGTTAAATCGTCTGACGACAAAATTTGTTCAGCAACATAGCGGTCGGATTTTAGCGTTTGATTGTAGACGCGGAGGGCGTGGATAAAACGCGTGTGCGTGGCGCCCGGAAAAACCATCTGGAGCGGCGCAATCTGCCCCAAAAACCGCAACCGTTGGAAATCCGAATGGTCAACGATTGCCTGCACCGGCGTAATATCAACATCGCCGTAATCACCGCCGATAGAAATGACCTTTTTGCGCATTGTCTTGTCCTTTCGTAAAATGTGCTGTTTATTTTTTATCACATAAGGAGATTTTTGTCCAAAATAAAAACCCCGAGGTTGAATCGGGGTGATTTCAATTTGGCAGCCTGGTTGGATCAACGGATAGCTGGATAACCTCCAAAATATTTACCAAGATTCCGCTGTTTCCGTCCGGAGTAGCGCCGGAAACAATTTTAGTTTTAAGGGTATGTCCTTCGGGAGCAATATATTTGATGGGTTCATCGGGCATATCAACGGTAATGCCGTCCGGCGGCTCAGGAACTTTTTCCGGCGCCGTACTGCCAACCATATCTCCGGTAAGGAAAAATTTAACCACGCTGACAGATATTTCATTGACTTTGGCTCTGGCGGCTATTGCCCACACATCCCAGCCGGAAGAATTAGTGATGATCAGTTTCATCTGTTCGCTCCTTTCAGTTTCCGGTTGACTTAGGGATGACATTTTTAATTCTAATCACCAAATACTTAACGCCGTCGGTATCGGTTAAAATGCCGCGTTCTTCATGAACATTACAGCCGAGCGGGGGTCTGATGCTGACGGTTAATTGATTCACCGTAATTTCCGGAAAATCAACTTCGGCGCAAAAGGGCAACTGTTTCAGATGTTTCATCTGGCTCGCGTCGTCGGGCTCGATTTCTTCGAGGTATAAGTCAAAGATGATTACCGGCTTTTCGTCATCTGCCTCAACGGGATAAACAGCGTATAGGTCTAGCCGGGTTTCGTTGATGATCCGCAGGCGCATCAGTTTCCTCCTTGGCCGCGCGTTTCGACATCTATAATTTGTAAACCGGTAGAGGTTTTATAGCGTCGCAATATCGCGCTTCGGCCGAGAGCGGTTGCGCTGATTCTATACGGGCCAGGCTCGGGAAAGACAATGAGTAACGCGCGGCCGGGCTGGATAACAAATTTTTTTCTGACATTTTCGGTTGACGGCGTAAATCGCAGATTGAAGACATAGAGATTCTCGCCATCTTTTTTGTCCAACAAATATTCAAGATGGACTGGGGCGCTAAGTTTATTTTTAACGCGCAGTTTGTCTTCGTCGTCCGCTTCGGACATTGCCAATCTCCTTTGTAAAGAACTTGTCTATATCTTTTTTACCATATAAGTATCTTTTAGTCCATATCCAAGTTTGCGGTAGTAGGCGCGGACGCCGACGCCGGAGATGACGGCGATTTTTTTGTATCCGGATTTTTTGACGATCCGTTCCGCCTCGCGCATCATCTTTTTGCCAAATCCCGTATGCTGAACCTGTTTCGATGTTTCGATGATTCGATGATTTATTGATACGAGTTGTCCATAAGTGTGCACCTCACGGATGAAGGCCAGATCATTAGAAGAAGGGAGTCGTAATCTTAAAAATGAGTAGATGACGCGTCGGTTCGGACTTTCAAAACTGATAAAATATTCCGTGCCGTCCGAGGCGCGGTATTTGGTGATAAATAATTTTTTCTCCCCCTGCCAGAGGGGGAGCGAGAGGGGGTGGGAGTGTCCGAAACCCCTCCCAACCTCCCCTTTGTAGGGGGAGGAGGTTAGTTGATGTCCCACCTCCCGGCAGCGCAAACATTTACATTTTAGCCCGCGGCGCGCCATTTCTTTTTGTAGGACTTCGCGGAGATTCGTAATTTTATTTCCGGCGGCGATTGACGGCGATGGGATATCGCGGATCAGGCGCGAGATGCGGACATAGGGCGGAGTCGCGGCTTTCATTTTTATGAGTAATTCAAGCAGGGTTTTGTCGGGATATGGTTTGTATCCGTCGCCACATTTAGCATTCCCGCGTTTCCAAATTTTATAAAGTTCCGAGCCCGGAATCACGGCGCAGGGATAAATTTTAATCATGTCCGGCCGGAAATTTTGGTCGGAGAATATTTTTTTGAATACTTCCAAATCTTTTTTTGCCGTGGCGCCGGGAAGATTCGGCATCAGATGATAATCAACTTTAAATCCGGCGTTTTTTAACAATTTTGTCGCGCGCGCGACTTCAGCCGCGGTATGGCCGCGGCGCACGCCGGCCAAAATCTTGTCATCAATCGTCTGCACTCCCAATTCAACGCGGGTGCACCCCAGCATGCGCAGATGCTTAATTTCTTCCGGCGTCACAAAATCAGGCCGCGTTTCAATCGTCATTCCGATAATCCGATGTTTGGCGGTTTCGTTCTTCTTTTGCGCTTTTTCGATCCCACCTCGCCTCCCCTTAGTAAGGGGAGGAGTATAAAAATTATCCGCGTTATCCGCTTTTATCCGCGTTATCCGATCATTACACGCCTCAAAACATCTTGCCACAAACCACTCGCGATAAACACGCGGATAGGCGCTCCAGGTTCCACCTTTGATAATCAGCTCTATTTTATCTGTCGGATGGCCGTTGGCCGTAAGCGTTTCTAGACGCGTAACGATTTGTTTGTATGGATCAAATCTTAATTTATACGCGCGGGCCGCGGCAGGTTCGTTTTTGAGGTAACTTTTTGGCATCCCGGCCTCGGTCGGACAGTAGATGCACTTGCCCGGGCATGGATATGGTTTGGTTAAAACGGTAACCACCGCCACGCCGGAGAGTGTCCGCACCGCTCGGCGGACCAAAAGTTTGTCTAGGACGACATCTGGCTTAATTTCGCCCTTTTTGATAAGATTTAAATACGTTTCGCGGAGAGCGGAGGTTGACGGCGGAGGAGCGCCATGTGCCGCGGAGATACGCCCCTTGAGGCGCGCAAAATCGTCGTGGGAATTTATCTTGCGCCATAAGGCCTCCAAAATTATTTTTTTATAAATATCGTTCATATGAAACCCGAGGTTGCCCAAGATATCCTTATTCAGACAGCCAAAACTTATGAAAAGATTAGCCAAGAATTTATTTTGAGTCGGGTGAATATCTGGCCGATTTTTGATTACTTTAAAAAGTTTCTAAAAAAAGGAGACAAGGTGCTTGATGCCGCATGCGGTACCGGTCGCTTAATTGACATCCTAACTGATTACGATGTTGAATATACCGGCGTTGATGCCACAACGCCGCACTTGGAATTTTTACGCGCCAACTACGCGCCCAAGCTAGGAATGCCACCCGAACTTCTCCGATCATCTATTACTGAACTTGGTATGTTAAAATCGGGGGTTTATGATATAGTATTCTGCATCGCGGCTCTTCATCATATCCCAAGCGAAGCGCTTCGTCAACGGGTGATAAATGAATTCTACCGCGTTTTGCGTCCGGGTGGAAATCTTATTATGACTAACTGGAATTTAACAAGCCATTGGGCGACAAAAAAATATTGGCCGGAGATCCTTCGTGTTTTTTGGCCGCATAAGGATTTGGACCATGGAGACTTGCTGGTGCCGTGGAAATTGCGGAGCGGAGAGACGGTTTTTAGATATATTCATTGCTTTTCGCGCCACTCGCTCAAAAAATTAATGTCTTCCGCCGGTTTTAAAATTTTGGAAAACAGATTCGTCAGCGACAGTGATACATCCAATATTTTTATGGGTACAAATATTTTAACTATCGCGCATAAATAGATTACCACGGATGATAGCTGATTCTCGCGGATTAAATCCGTGGTAATCCGCTA
>CAYHOC010000036.1:7209-8960 GCA_964358135.1 uncultured Gammaproteobacteria bacterium | reverse complement strand
TCCCGCGGATATCTGTGTAAATCCGCTATCAATCTGCGGAAATCCAAATTGCCCTTGACAAGAAAGCTAATTTAAGATAAGATGATACTATCATTTTTGTTTAAAAATATATTGCTCCCGTAAATGCGGGGCAGTAGAAGCCCGCTAAAGCGGGGTAATAATCATCAGATATGTTTGCAGTAATCAAAACCGGCGGTAAGCAGTACCGCGTGAGAGAAGGCGATAGTTTGAAGGTTGAAAAACTCATCGGTAATGTCGGTGATGAATTAAAATTGGAGACCTTGATGTTAGCCGATGAAGATGGCAAAGATGTTCAAATCGGCGCGCCGAAATTGGATAAAGAAGTTGCCGCGAAAATTTTGGAACACGGCCGGGGCGAAAAAGTCCATGTTATAAAATTCAAATCCAAGGTCAGATACAAAAAAAATGTCGGCCACCGCCAGCCGTACACGAAGATTCAAATCACAAAATTATAGAACAGGAGTCCCCGTGAAAGCGGGGATTTTTGTTTTCTTTAGGGCTTTTGGATTACGCGGATACGAGCGGATAACGCGGATTCGGTTATCGGTGTAATCTGTCTATATCTGCGTAATCAAATTTAAAAAACGACCACCCTATGGATGATCGTCGTCCATTTCTTCATAGGTTTTGGCAACCGCCGCGAAATTACAGATTTCGTTTAGGATTATCGCGAGCGGAGCGGAAACGATGGCCGCTCCCAGCCACCACGCGCAATGCGTATGAATAAATCCGAAGATTCCGCCAAGCGCGATGGCTCCAAAGAGGACTGTGAGAAGCCAGAGTGCGGGCGGCGTATTCTCGTCAATTTTTTCAAGGAAGACATCCAGGTCAGCCAGCTTTTTCATTCATTGTCCTCCTTTGCGCATCATCCACCCGCAAAAAGAACTACATCATTTCCCGGCGGCCGCGGAGAGCGTCGCGGAGCGTAATTTCGTCCGCGTATTCCAGGTCGCCGCCGACCGGCAGGCCGCGCGCCAGTCGGGTCACCTTTACGCTATACGACTTGAGAAGATTTGTCAAGTAGAGCATGGTGGACTCGCCTTCAATTGTCGGATTTATCGCCAAAATAATTTCGCCGGCCGGCTCCTTCGCGAGGCGCGCCAGGAGTTCTTTAATTTTTAATTTGTCGGGAATGATGCCGTCAGGCGGGTTTAAGAGTCCGCCCAAAACATGGTAGCGGCCGGCAAATTCGCGCGTCGCTTCAATGGCGTAAATGTCCTGCGTTTCGGCCACGACGCAGATTTGCGTTCGGTTGCGGCGCGGGTCGGCGCAGATGGGACAAGGCAAAGCGGCCGAGAGTCCGTGGCAGACGGCGCAAAAATTAACATCCGCTAAAAGCGCGCGGATTGAATCGGAAAATTTTTCTATTTCACCGGGAGGCAATTTCAATAAATAAAAAATAAACCGGAGAGCGGTTTTGGGGCCGATGCCGGGCAGACGCTTAAAGTGATCCAGAGCCGATTGTAATGATTCCGGAAGTTTTTGAGGCACAAATGATAAATTACAAATTCAAAGCGCCAAATTCCAAATAAATCACAATAACCAAAATTATAAACTTAAAATTTAAATTTTGAATTTGGAATTTATTTGGACATGCCCGCCAATTGCCGTTAACTGACTTTGATTGAAGTTCAACCGTTATTGAGATTAAGCGTCTTTCATCCACTCAACTCGTAAAAGGCGTAGGCAGGCCTGCCTGCGGTAGGCAGGCCTGCCTGCGGTAGGCAGGC
>CAYHOC010000036.1:0-7109 GCA_964358135.1 uncultured Gammaproteobacteria bacterium | reverse complement strand
GTAGGCAGGCCTGCCTGCGGTAGGCAGGCCTGCCTGCGGTAGGCAGGCGGAGCTTGTAATTTTGAATTTGGAATTTCAAAAGTTGAATTTATTTCGGATTTCGTGCTTTGGATTTTTTGATTTTATAGTCTCGTCTCTAAATTCTTAAAAGAAACCCGCGCTTCATCCCAAAATAAATTTACGGCGCCGGTTGGACCGTTTCGGTGTTTGGCAATGTGGATTTCGGCGATATTTTTTTCTTCAGGGCTTAGTTCGTCGGCGCGATAATTTCTGTCCGCGGCTTTGCGATAAATAAACATTACCACATCCGCATCCTGTTCAATGGAGCCGGATTCCCGCAGATGCGATAGTTTTGGAATTGCCGGCTTGTTCAGTTCAACGGCGCGCGAAAGCTGGGATAGCGCCAGCACCGGGATATTCAGTTCGCGGGCAATTTGTTTCAGCGAGCGGGTTATTTCGCCGATTTCCAAAACGCGGCTTTCAGTATTGCCGCGGCCCTCCATCAGTTGCAAATAATCAACGATCAGCATCCCGAGCCCCTTTTCCATTTGCAGGCGGCGGGCTTTAGTGCGGATTTCCATCACATTTGAACACGCGGAATCGTCAATGAAGATCGGCGCTTCGGCCAAGGCGCCGATAGCGCGGCCGATGCGTTCAAAATCGTTGTATCCGCTTCCGCTGTCCGAGAGTTTTCCGGTGCGCATCTTCCACAAGTCCACTCCGGCTTCGGAACAAATCAAGCGGTCAACCAATTGTTCTTTGGACATTTCCAGCGAGAAGATGCCGACCGGAAGCCCGGTTTTGAGCGCGGCGTGGCGCGCGATGTCCAGCGCCAAACTGGTCTTGCCGACCGAGGGACGCGCCGCCAAAATTATCAAATCCGATTTTTGCAGTCCGGCCAAAAGGTCGTCCAATTTATGGAATCCGGTCGGAAGCCCGCGCAATTTGCCCTTTTCTTTGTGCAGTTCATCAATGCGATTAAAAGCGTCTTCAAGAATATTCGCGATCGGCGTAAAATTCTGTTTCAAAAATTTTTGCGAAACATTAAAAAGTTTTTGTTCCGATTTATCCAGAAGCAACTCAACATCTTCTTTTTCTTCAAATCCGTAATTTACGATATGACCGGCGGCGTCAATCAGGCGGCGGAGGGTGGATTTTTTTTGGACAATAGTCGCGTAATGGGCGACATTGCTCGCGGTCGGCACCGCGTTTGAAAGTGAAATCAAATATGAGCGGCCGCCGATGGCGTCCAGATGATTTTTTTCCGTCAGGCGGTTACTCAAACTCAAAATATCCAGCGGCTCGCGCTTGCGGTAAAGGTCAAGCATCGCCTCAAAAATCATTCCGTGGATATCTTTATAAAAATCTTCCGTCGTGACGATGTCGGCAATTTTAATCATCGCGTCTTTATCCAAAAGTAAAGAGCCGAGGAGCGATTGCTCGGCCTCAATGTTTTGCGGCGGAATCCGCTCGGTCATTTTTATTTTTCCTTCGTCGGACATAATGTCGATCTCCTCCCCTTTATAAGGGGAGGTTGGGTGGGGTCCCATTAAGTGAATATAATATTCATTAAGGCGACCACCCCCCGCCCTCGCTTTTTGTGCTCGCTCAAAAGCGAGTATCAAGGAGGGGAATTTGATTGCGTGCCTATATCTTACTCCAAAAATCGGACACATTTCAAGTAAATTTTGTCAATCATTGACAGATAGAGAAATTTGTGTTATCGTATTTATGGAAATAGATTCTCCTCGCAGTGAGGGGACCCGGGCCTTGGGCAGAGGCAAAATGCTTTTCGGGCTTTAAGTCCGAAAGGAGGCGCGACATGAAGTACGGAAGTTTGACCATAGATCAAGCGGGAGAGCCGGTGAATATGCTGGGCGGTATGGATGCCGTGGAAGCGCTTCTTTCCGGCAAAAAGAAGGTGGTATTGGCGGAGTCGACCTGGCGGTCGCTCCTTAACGCCTGCAAGCAGGAGCTTGTCAACGGCGAATTCACCGAGGAGCATTACCCGTTGGAGCCGGTCGCCGATGACGAGAACGAGTGGGAGATCTGCGAGCATCACTTCAACGAAACGGTGACCGAAGAAGAGGCCTTCCGCCGGCTGCCAGAGCTCGGCTACCGCCTGCTGGGCGGTCCGCGGCGCGCGATGGAGTTTGTCGCCAAGAACCCCGACCTCCAGATGGATCATCCGTTGGTTGTCACTGCTCGCTGGCGGCGCCCCAAAGGCCTTTGGTACGCTCCGGTCTTCTACCGGGACGACGGCAGGCGCTCCTTGATCTTGGACTGGCTCGTCGTCGCCTTCAATCCGATCTGCGGGTGGCTCGTCCTCCGCAAGCGGTACTAGGGCTCTCGGAATTTCGGTCCGATTCGTTCGGACTGCGGTCTCTTGGCTCTTGGACCCTCGGTCATCGTTTCGCAACACGCGAAATGATGGCCTTTTTTGTTTTTGGACTTTTCGCGCGAGGGTTTTTTTAATTTTTCTCCCCTTACCAAGGGGAGGCGGGGAGGGGTAAATTTTTTAATCTTTACCTCCCCCCGCCCTCGCTTTTTGTGCTCGCTCAAAAGCGAGTATCAAGGAGGGGAATTTTCGGTTTTGTGCTATAATATAAATGTGACTACTGCGAATCGTAAAATGCTCATAGCCACACTGACTTTAATCGGCACCATTATCGGGGTCGGGGTTTTTGGCATTCCGTACGCCTTCGCCGCGGCCGGCGTCTCCATCGGTACTGCCTGGTTTTTAATTTTGGCCCTGGCGATTCTGGTGATTCACATGTATTTTACGGAAATTGTTTTGGCGACAAAAGAAAAGCGCCGGCTGGTCGGTTACGCGAAAAAATATCTCGGCCAAAAGGCGGCGGCGGCGACGACGGTTTGCGCGATCCTTTCTTTTTACGGCGCGATTGTCGTCTACATCATCGTCGGCGGGGAATTTTTGTACAATTTGTTTGGCAACATTCTGGGCGGGGGCGTTATGGTTTATCAAATCGTCTTTTTTGTTTTCACCGCGATTTTTATCGCTCTGGGGCTGAAACTTGTCTCCAAAGTGGAATCGGTTTTGACGGCGCTTCTGATTTTGACGATGCTGGTTATTTCCGCGGCCGCTTTTTGGGGTGGAGACGGCGCGAATTTTACCGCCCCGAATTGGTTAGAATTTTTTTTGCCGTACGGCATAATTTTTTTCGCGCTCACCGGCTCCAACGCGATTCCGGAAATGAAAGACATCGTCGGAGGCGACGCGCGAGCGCTCCGGCGCTCGGTTGTCATCGGCACGGTTGTCGCCTCGGTTCTTA
The DNA here is from genome assembly GCA_964358135.1 of uncultured Gammaproteobacteria bacterium. GTDB lineage: Bacteria > Patescibacteriota > Patescibacteriia > CAYHOC01 > CAYHOC01 > CAYHOC01. The sequence continues at coordinate 3,816 of CAYHOC010000036.1, read as the reverse complement.
CTTTTATTTTCACTTTGGCCGTGGTGGCGGTCTCGGGGATTCTTACATCCCCGGAGGCGCTGAAGGGGCTCGGTGAATTTTTAGGGCCGAAAATTTTGATTTTCGGTTCAATCTTCGGCTTTTTGGCGATTATCACTTCATTTTTAGTCATTGGACTGAATCTTAAGGAGCAGTTTATTTATGATTTCGGTTTTGGTAAGATGGTCTCATGGACACTGGCTTGCGTCCCCCCGTTGTTCATCTTTCTTTTCGGCACGAAAAATTTTATAAAAATAATGGGGGTCACCGGCAGTATTCTTTCGGGCTTCATCGGGATTATCATTGTTGCGATTTATCTCAAGGTTGTTAAGGAGAAGAAAATTAAAAGCCGGCTCCGATACTTCGCCCCGCTTTTGATTTTACTTTTTGTTTTTGGTATTATATACGAGATTAAATATTTGATATTTTAAAATATAAATTCGAAATTCGAATCTCGAAATTTGAAACAATATCTAAATTCAAATTTTCAAATATCCAAACTCGGGTTTTGGATTTAAAATTTTGAATTTTGGATTTTAGTTATTTTCCGCCAAAGGCGGATCCGCCTCGGGCGGAGAATTTGTTTCGAATTTCTGATTTTGTGCTTCGGATTTTAAGATGATTAAATCTTTCTTAAAAAAAATTATTCCAAAGTGTATTATTCGTCTGTACCATCTCATCCTGGCCGAGCTGGCGGCTTTTATTTACGGTTATCCTTCAAAAAAAATGGTGGTGATCGGCGTCACCGGAACCAAGGGCAAATCATCAACAGCTTATTTGCTGGCGAAAATTTTGGAAAGCGCTGGATACAAGGTCGGGCTCACCAGCACCATCATGTTTAAGGTGGGCGAGCGCGAGCGGCTGAATCCTTACAAAATGACGATGCTCGGGCGTTTTAAGCTTCAGGCGTTTTTGTCGGAAATGGCAAGTTCCGATGTCCAATATGCCGTGATCGAGACATCATCGGAGGGAATTTTGCAGCACCGGCACCGCGGCATAGATTATAACGCGGCCGTTTTTACCAATTTGAGCCCGGAACATCTGGAAGCGCACGGCGGTTATAAAAATTATCGCGCCGCCAAGGCAAAGCTTTTTAAGCATTTGAAAAGAAAAAAAATCAACGGGCATCAAATTCCGCGGGTTATTATCGCCAATGCCGATGATAAAGAGGCGGAATATTTTCTCTCTTTTCCGGCGGATGAAAAATACGGTTTTTCCATGAAGGGGAAGTTATTGGAAGATGTCGCGCCGGTATTCGGCTGGGAGGTTGTTTTGGGCGAGGACGGTTCGCGTTTCAAAATAGGCGATGAAAATTTTGAGCTGAAACTGCTCGGGCGGTTTAATGTTTATAACGCGCTGGCGGCCGCCGCGGCGGCGCTGGCGCTGGGCGTTGATTTGCGCGAGATCCGCGACGCGCTCGCAAAAATTTATTCCATTCCCGGGCGTCTGGAATTTGTGGATGAAGGCCAGCCGTTCAAGATAATTGTTGATTACGCGCACGAGCCGAAAAGTATGGAAGAGATTTACGCGGCGATAAATTTAATCCCGCACAAACGGATTATTAATGTTTTTGGCGGCACCGGCGGCGGGCGCGACAAATCAAAGCGCGCGGTTTTGGGCGCGATCGCCGCGAAGAGCGCGGATGTCGTCATTGTAACCAATGACGATCCTTACGGCGAAAATCAGGACGCAATCGCCGACCAGATTATCGGCGGAATAACCGGCGCGCAAAATGAAACTTCTTACGAAAAAATACTTGATCGCCGTGAGGCGATTCATCGCGCGCTGGATTTGGCGGGGGAGGGCGATTTGGTTTTAATTTCCGGCAAGGGCGCGGAGCAGTTGATGATGATCGGCGGAAAAAAAATTCCATGGGATGACCGGAAAATCGTGAGAGAAGAGATGAAAAAAATATTTTAATTATGGATTTTCACGCAAAGAAAAAAAAATCAAAGAGAGCGGTCGTCTTTTTAGGACTGGGCGTTGTTTTTCTGATCTTCTTTATTTTCGCTTTTGGGCGCGAGTTCTTTCGTAATTATGAAATCAGCCGGGAAATCCAAAAACTGGAAAAGCAGGCCAGCGACCTGGAATCGTCAAATGCCGAATTAGCGTCGTTCGCCAACAAACTTAATACTCTGGAATTTCTGGAAAAAGAAGCGCGCTTGAAATTCGGACTTAAAAAAGACGGCGAAGAGGCGGTAATAATTGTCAGCGGCCAAGGATACGGTTCGGTGATCAAAAATACTTTAACCGGCAAAATGGAGAAAAAAGAACCGACTAACATTCAAAAGTGGTGGGCATACTTTTTCGGTTACCAAGCGTCTTATGCTTCGGATGACAAAAACAATGGACAATAAATATTATCGTTGCTTTTTTTACATTTTTATGGTTTAATCCTTGTAGTCGCGCGGGTATCGTAAATGGCAGTATGCTTGCTTCCCAAGCCCCCACACCAAATTTGCGAGAGTAGTACAATGGTAGTATGCTTGCTTCCCAAGCAAGAGACGGGGGTTCGATTCCCCTCTTTCGCTGATTTGGTGTAGGGGCAAGCAAGAGACGCGAGTTCGATTCTCGTATCCCGCTTACTGCTACTGCGGAGGACGGGCAAGCCCTCCTTCGCCGCCGATTCGGCGGGTACGGAAGGGGCAGGCAAGAGAAGGGGCGAAGCGCGGAGAGTTTCCGGGTATCGCCCCCGGCTTTTGGCTTTTGTAAGCGATGTTGAAAACGGCAAGACGAGCCCGACTTTGGCGGCAATTGCCAAGCCCGCAAAAGCGCCTAGTTTTAAATTATCTGATTTTTTTAATGATTTTTAATTATGTCATCATTTGATAAATTTCTAAAAAAGTTTGTAGAAAGTTTCAGCGGCAAGGACCCGATGATTTTTAGCGTTTTGGGCAATGTTTTTTCAATGAGAATTATCGGAAACAAAACACATGGCGACATTGCCGAGATCGCTCTTACAGAGTACATAAACCAGTTTGTTGATGGTTTTTAAAATAACAAATATGACACAAGACCAAAATAAAATTATTGAGCTTCTTATCGAAGAGGGAAGGCGTAGATTATCAAGACCGAGACAGCAGTATTCTTTTGAAACCGGTATCCCAGAAGCAGAGCGATTGCTAAACGATTTGGAACACTTTCCGCATCTTTTTGTTTGTGCGTGTGTTATGGATAGACAAATAAAAGCTGGCAGGGCGTGGGCTATACCATATCTAATTGGAAAAGAAATCGGTGGATTTGAATTTCATAAATTTGTCGAAATAAAACTTTCCCAGTTTAAGGGAATTTTTAATCGCCTCAAGCCCCACCGATTTAATGAAAAAATGGCTGGTTATTTTTATTCTGCGGTCCAAGACATTCATGTAAAATATTCCGATGACACATCTCAAATATGGGCCAACAAGCCGAAGAGTGCTTTGGTAATTCGTCGCTTTTTGGAGTTTGGGGGAGTTGGCATTAAAATCGCCAATATGGCTACGAATATACTTACGCGAGATTTTAAGGTTCCAATGCTGGATTTTTCATCTATTGATATTGCGCCAGATGTGCAAGTTAGAAAGTATTTTATTGAAAATGGACTGCTCAGGAAAGAAGCGTCTAACGAAGAATTGATTTACCTTGCTAGAGAAATTTATCCCGAATACCCTGGCATTCTTGATATTATGGCGTGGGAAATGGGACGAAAGACAAAACAAACGAGATGACGATAAAACTAACGCTTTACAATGGGGAATGTAGAAACACAGGGTATAAAATATACTGGCTCTAAAAGGGAAATACTTCCTGTTTTATTAA
>CAYHOC010000035.1:1962-8985 GCA_964358135.1 uncultured Gammaproteobacteria bacterium | reverse complement strand
AAAATTTGCTACAAGAAAATTTTATGGCGGGCTTCTAACGGGACAAATCAAAAAATCCGACCATCTTATCGGATTTTTTGGTGGACCTAGACAGAATCGAACTGTCATCACCGCATTGCAAATGCGGCGTTTTACCATTAAACTATAGGCCCGCGAAATTGCTTTTTTTTTCTTTATCATCATACTTTTTTTCGACCACTTCGTCAAGGGTCTTGCCAAAATTTTGGCTCTATGATAAGATGAGGGCAATGTTTTAATAAATTCGGATCCACGCCTTTCTTGCCATTAGCAACAAAGGCGCGCGAGGGTGACAAGCGAAAACCTATGCAAAAATACGAACTTCTATATATCTTGCCGATAAAATACACCGATGAAGAAATTGTCGGCGTGGTTAAGAATTTAACCGAAGAAATGCGCGCGACCGGCGTGAATATCTTGCGCGCCGAACAGGTTGGCAAGCTGAAGCTGGCGTATCCCATCAAGCATCAGCGTTATGGTTATTATATTTTGGCGTCTTTTGAAGCCGAAGAGGAGACACTGAAGAAACTTCAAAATTATTTTAAGATGAATCTTGAAATTATGCGCTCGGCGATTTACCGCGCCGATTCAAAGAAAGTTACCGCCGCCGTAGTCGCGCTTAAAGAGATGGGAGAATTGCGTCCTGACGCGCGCCCGAGATATGAAGAGAGAAGGGCGGCCCCGGCTCATGTTCCGGCGCATGCGCCGCAACCGGCCCCGGCATTGGATAAACCGAAGATGTCAATGGAAGAACTCGATAAGAAACTTGATGAAATTTTAGAGGGCGATATTGTGTAAGTCGCGCTAATTTTATTTTGTCGCATTTTGATAACACGGATTTTGCGGCGGATTCACACGGATATCGGTGTAATCCGCTAATATCCGCGTAATCTAAAAGTATGAATCTCAACAAAGCAATGATTATTGGAAATGTCGTCCGCGATCCGGAGACCAGGACAACGCCCAACGGAAAAACCGTCGGCACTTTTTCCGTTGCCACCAATTACAGCTGGACCGACGCCGCCGGCAACAAACAGGATAAGGCGGAGTTTCATAACATTGTCGCCTGGGGAAAGCTCGCGGAAATCTGCGCGCAATTTCTCACCAAGGGCCGCAAGGTATATATAGAAGGCAGAATTCAGACCCGCGACTGGGAAGGCCAGGACGGGGTCAAACGGTATCGCACCGAAATTATTTGCGATAATATGATTCTTTTGGATCGTCCGCCGCAAAGCAACAGCCAACAACCAACAGCCAACAACCAACAGCCGACAGCGGACCGCGGACAACCGCCAGCCGGCGGAGGCGTGGCCGAGGCGATTCCGGTAATTGAACGACCGGTAGAGCCGGGAAGCGAAGAGATCAGGGTGGAGGATATACCATTTTAGAATTTCCAATTTCTAATTTCTCCGCCAGAGGCGGATCCGCCTCTGGAGGACAATTTCCAAATCTATGATGAACGCCAGAGAAGCCGATAAAAAAAACAAAACCTGCTACTTTTGCGCGAACAATGTTATTGACATTGGTTATAAAGATACGCAGGTCTTGCGCCGATTCATTTCTTCTTACGGCAAAATTGCTCCGAGAAAGCGCAGCGGCGTCTGCGCCTGGCATCAGCGCCGGCTTTCCAAGGCGATCAAGAACGCGCGCATTCTGGGTCTTATGCCGTTCGTGATCAAATAAGATATGTTTTTCGCAATTCCCAGTTCGCGGTTCTAACCCGGATTGGGAATTTTTGTTTCATAAATTTTTTTATTATTTATTAACGAGTTAACGGGTTAACGAGTTGGTTTATGCGTAATTGGCAGAAAATAGAGAATGGACAGCTGGATAAAAATATTTTTATCAAACGGGCGGCAATAATCCGCGCGATTCGTAATTTTTTTTGGCAAAAAGATTTTTTGGAAGTGGAAACGCCGGAGCTGGTCGCTTTGCCGGGGCAGGAGCCGTATCTTGGAATTATTGATTCGGAGATTATTGATGACCGGGGCGCAAAATATCCGGCGAATCTGATTACTTCTCCGGAATACGCGATGAAAAAATTGCTCGCCGCCGGATACGAAAAAATCTTTCAAATCACCAAGGCCTTTCGCAACAATGAGAGCTTCGGCGGCGCGCACAATCCCGAATTCACGATTCTTGAATGGTATAGACAAAAGGCCGATTATTTGGATATAATGAAAGACACTGAAGCGCTCATAAAATTTATCACCGTCGAACTCGGACTTCCGGATAAGATTATTTATCAGGATACGGAAATTGATTTTTCGGGAGAATGGGAGCGTCTATCCATCGGCGCCGCGATGAAAAAATACGCCGGCGTCGGTAACCTCTCGCGCGACGGTCTCGCCGCCGCCACGGCAGAAAAGGGATATTATCAGGTTCCCCCCCTTGGTACTCGCTCTCCGAGCGAGCGAGGAGTGCGAGGGTTAGGGGTGGTGAATGCAAGCAATGAAGAGTCGTACGCTTCGGTATTTTTTAAGATATTCCTAAACGAAGTTGAAACGAAATTGCCGAAGAATCGTCCGATTTTTCTTTATGATTATCCGGCGGAACTTGGCGCGCTTGCCAAGCGCAAAGAAAAAAATCCGGAGATTGCCGAGCGGTTTGAATTATACATCGGCGGGTTGGAAATCGCCAACGCTTTCAGCGAGCTTTTGGATGCGGACGAGCAGAGAAAAAGATTTTTGGCCGAGCAAAAAATCCGCGCCGCGGACGGCCGAAAAGTTTATCCTCTTGACGCCGACCTGCTGACGGCTCTCGGCGAAATCAAAAATCCTTGCGGCGGAATCGCCCTCGGAGTTGACCGGCTGGTGATGCTTTTGACAAACCAGAAAGATATCAATGATGTAATTTTTTTCCCCGCATCTCAAATTTTTTATTAAATCAACCCGTTAACTCGTTAACCCGTTAACTCGTTAAATATGTCAACCAGCGCCGACATCAAAAAAGACGCAGTGTTAAATTACCACGGCCAGCTTTGCGTGGTGACGGATTTTACTTTTGTGAATCCCGGCAAGGGCAGCGCCTTCTATCGCACGAAATTAAAAAATCTTGAGAGCGGCAAAGTTATCGAAATCACTTTCAAATCCGGAGAAACAATTGATGTCGTTGATGTTGATAAAAGAAAGATGCAGTTTTTATATAAAGATAATGAGGGGTATCATTTTATGGATCCGGCGAGCTACGAGCAGGTGTCCATCTCCGAAAAACTGGTGGGCGAGAAGGGGATGTATCTGAAAGATGGAACCGACGCGCTGGTGCTGTTGCGCGAAGGCGTCGCCGTAACGATTGAGGTCCCGCGCAAGGTTACGCTCAAGGTGGCCGAGGCCGCGCCCGGCGTTAAGGGCGACACCGCTTCCGGCAATGTGACCAAAGAAGCGATTATGGAAAATGGAATGAAAGTCCGCGTTCCGCTTTTTATCAAAGAAGGCGAACTGCTGATCATCAACACCGACACCGGGGAATATGTGGAGCGGGCTTAACGCTAATTAAAAATTTAAAATTAAAAATTACGGAATGACACGATTGAGCGTTGCGTCTGGAGTCCCCGCGAAAGCGGGGCGGTAACCTTACTCTTATAATATCATTGCCCATCCGCCAGCTGGCGGATTAGCTGGCTGATTGTTAACTGTTGGATTCCCCGCGAAAGCGGGGCGGTAACCTTGCTTTCGCAAGGACTCCAAAACAGGACAACCTCCCTTTCCTGCCTGGCGGTAGGCGGGCTCGGAGCAACACGCTTTAGCGTGTCAGCGCCGGTGAATAAAAAAGACCCTCCGATGTGCATCGGAGGGTTTTATGCTGGAAGAACCGCCAGGGCCACATTGCCCGTGCGTCTAAGGGGCGGGAGATGTTTTGGCCGATTATCATGTTGCGCCGGCAGAAAGGTGACTTTCAATTTCGGCAGGGCGTTTCTTTTCGCCCGGTTTTTGAGCGCCATCTGCATTCCCCCATCCCGCGCTTCGTCAAAGTGGAAAAACCATTGTTCACCGGTTTCATCGGCGATGTAGCCGTAGTTTTGGTCAAGGTTTTCGGGATCAATCGCGCCGCGTCGGCGCGATGGATTTGTGATTTGCTGCTTTTTCCATTGCTTATTGATGGCTTGGGTAAGCCCGAGATCCGAGAACTCGGAACGGAACAGCCCGTCTTCTTCCTCGGTTATCCGCTGGCAGAGCATTTTTCCGTGCTTGGCGGCGAGATTCTCGGCGTTTCTTATCGCCAGCAATACTTCTTTTGCCAATCGGTCCAGACCGACATAAAAATCCTCAAGGTCGTCATTCCGATTCAGGGCGGTGAGGGTTGTCGGGTCAACCTCGGTAAAAAGTGCGATTCTGTCGTCCCGGCCGTGCATCATTAAAATGAAGCCCTCTTGCTTTTTCGGGTTATCTACATTCCGCGTGAATTGCCACAAAATCTGGCGCGGCAGTGTTTCTCCCAGAGCAGTGGACACTTCGCCGTCAACTTTTCCGAAACGGTCGTCTTCCTCTGACCAGCTGATTTCGCATCCGTAGGTCTTGATCAGCCAAGTTCTCAATTCCTCCTCAAGCCGGAGCCCGGTGGGCATCAGTCCGCCTCCTCCCTCCTTACGGCGTAAATGTACGCGGTTTCAGCTTAACATAGCTCGGGATTGATGTCAAGAAGATGATGCTTTGCCTTGCGTTCCTCCGATTTATCGGGGCTTAGCGGTAGAGACGCCCCGCCGGGGCGTCTCTACATTAACCGACCGCCACATCTGTGGAAAAGTCATCCGCCTCCGGGGCGTCAATTATGTGACCTCCGATCCACCGTTTAATATCTTCCATAACTTCTTCCTTTTTCGGCGTCCCCGGCTCTCCTGATTTAGCAACATATAAAGTTTTTTCTACAATTTCGGTTTTGCCGGCATCAAGCCACTTATCATTTATAAACAGAAAGACCATTAAGGAAGCCGCCGAGATTCTTTTGTTGCCATTCCTAAAAGCATGATTTTTATTAATCGCACAAAAAAGTATCGCGGCCTTATCAATAATGGTCGGATAAAGTTCTTTACCATCAAAAGTCTGCCGTGGCAAATTAAGAGCGGCATCCAATTTTTCTTCCTCGCGTTCATTAAAAGACGCTATGGGTCGTCATTTGTATCAAAAACTGCCACCGCTAAACGGTGGCACATCTTTTCCATCAATTCTAAATCCAGATAATTGATTGGCATTATCAAATTAGTTCTGATCGTATTCGGCTAATTTTATAAAGACATCCCGATATTCACGGATTGCCAAATCAGTACCCCGCTCTACTTTCTTTTCAAGTAATTGCCTGTTGGTTTTAATTGAAGGGGCCTCTTTTTGCGGCTTTTTAAGCCGTTCCCTGAATAATTTATTCATAATAATATTATAACACAAATGTATTGACGATAATACACCGGTGGATACATTGTGTCAACTGTCTCGCTCCGAAATTTTGACAAAACCGAAAATTTGTGATATGATGTTATCAATAGGCCTCAATTTAATTTGATTAAATTCAGTTTGTTTGTGAAATAAAACAATTGCTTCTCTTATTTTCAAAGGATTGGGGGTTTTGGGATAAGTTGCGCGCTTTAATTCGGAATTAAATTTCCTCCCCCTACTAAGGGGCTTGAAACCTTCCAGCGAAAGGTTTCAAAGGAGGGGTTGCTTTAATTAAGAAATTTGGAAATTGAGATTTAAAATTTATTGTAGGACGCTTAGCGTTCAACAGTAGAGAAACAGGTCATGTGAAAAGTCGTTTTTTATGCTAAAATATAGGTATATCTCACGATATGTATAACTGGAGCGTTGACACAAAAGAATTGAAAAAAGATAAAAATAAGTATGCCGTCTGGCGTTTGGAGCAGCTCGTGAATTTTGGTTTGGGCGGAGAGAAATTTAACAAAAGCCAGCTTAAAAAGTATTGGCCGCTGTTGGATCTTGATCCAAAGAAAAAAAAGTTTTTGAGCTTTCTGTTATGGCCAAAAAAACAATCTTAAAGCGCCCCGACCTCCCGAAGTTGTCCCCCCGGTGTCCCCGGAGGTCGGGTCGCCCCAAGTCAAAATAAAAAATGAGCCCAACAATCTTAAGCCAAAATCAATCAAAAATTTTGCGCCTGCTGGGCAACGAGCCGGGGATTGCCCAGAATTTTTATCTTACCGGCGGCACCGCCTTGGCCGAGTTCTATCTCCAGCATCGCTTATCCGAAGACCTGGATTTTTTTTCTGAAATAGAATTTAATCCGCAGGATATTTCAGTTATTTTAAAAAAAATATCAAAACAGGCGGGGATTAAAAAAATTGATTTTGAGCAGAGTTTTAACCGAAATTTATTTTTTCTAAAATTGGCGGATGGAGTTATTAAGACCGAATTTACCTATTTTCCGTTTCAGGAAATTGAAAAGAGAGAAAAACACGGCGGGATATTAATTGATTCTCTTGTTGATATCGCGGTAAATAAGGTTTTTACGATTTACCAGAAACCTCGGGCGCGCGATTTTATTGATTTGTATCTCATTATTCAAAAGACCGGCTGGACCATCGGCAATTTGGTTAAAAAGGCAAGAATAAAGTTTGATTGGCATATTGACCCGGTGCAATTGGGCGCGCAATTTATGACCGTCACCGAAGTTAAAGATTATCCTCGGATGCTCAAAGAAATTGATGGTAAAAAATGGCAGGATTTTTTTATCAAAGAAACAAAAAAATTGGGGAAGGATATTTTTGAGTAGTCCGCGCCCGCCGCGGCGGGAGACGCGACCTCCCTGCCCGCCGAATCCGCCATCTCCGTCGGGGCGTTTGACAAAACCCAAAATTTGTGGTATAATGTTATCAACAGGGTCAAATTTGACTTAATCTTAAAACAAATTTAGTTTGTTTGTGAAACATGCTATTAATGTTATCAACAGGCTCATTAATGCTGACTGACGCTGACTAAACGCCGACTGACGCCGACTCGGCTTGGAAATTTGACAAAACCCAAAATTTGTGGTATAATGTTATCAACAGGGTCAAATTTGACT
>CAYHOC010000035.1:0-1862 GCA_964358135.1 uncultured Gammaproteobacteria bacterium | reverse complement strand
TTTTTTACGCCGCTCAAAAGGGATCTTTCTATCGCTTATGGAGCATTGGGGTCCGCGGTTGATGGTCTGGAGCAAAAAATCAAGGGAACAAAAAATGCGGCCAAGATAGCGAAAAATCTTTATCCACCCGCCCGCGCCCAAGCTACCGAAAATATCCGGCTGGCGCAGGCAGAACCAGGGCTTTGGTCGCGCTTTTTTTCTTACTTAAAAGAAAAATTTGGAACCAAGCCGGATAGCGGAGAGACACAAAATGCGCCAGAGACGGCTCCAGTCCTTCAAGCGCCGGCCTCTATTCAGCCAAGCTCTCCTCTGCCAAGCGCCGTCGCGCCGAAGGTTCTGCCGCTCACGCCAAGCGTGGGCGCTGGGACGCTTAGCGTCCCGCCCAAAGCAGGCGCCGGAGCTGTTCGGGCTATTTTATCCCAACCCGAAAAACGGGTCTCGCCTGTAGGCCTACAGCCGAAGGCCGTAACGGCGGTTGAAGCGAAAATATCGCCCGACGCTTCTCTTATCTTGAAAGGATTAAAAGTGACGGGCAACATTGATTTTACCGGCGCGAGTTTTTCGGGATTTCCCGCCGCCACTACCACAATTATTCAGAATACTTACGGCGGCGGTTCAACCATCGTCACCGCGGCCGGTACGGGCGTCAATGTCTCCGGCCAATACGGCGGCGTGGCGGAAGATTTTTCCGTCGGCCGCAATCTCTCAATTTCCGGAAATTTGAATTTCCAAAACACTTCCAGCGTCCTGACCAATTACGGCGCCTCGCATCTCCGCGGGCCGATTTCCGTCTACGCGAGCATTACGCCCTCGGCCGACGCCACTTTAAGTCTCGGCAGCCCCACCGCTCGGTTTGCCAATGTTTTTGCGCAAAACAACTCAATTGCCACGCTGGCGGTTTCCGACTCCCTTACCCTTGGCGCGGCCACCGGCTACAATCTCGGCAAATTCTATGTGGATTCTTCGGGCAATGTGAGCGCGAGCGGCACCGCCAACATCCTTGGCAATGGAACTTCCACCCTTGCCTACGGCGCGACCTTGGCGACCACCGGCGGAGCGGTGGCAATCGCCACTTCCACGGCGCAAGGAGGAGCGAAATTACAGGTTGACGGGGCGGTTGTATTTTCAGGAAATTCCGGCGCGACTCCGGTCTCCGGCCCTGGAATCAGAACAATGTGGATACCGGCAAAAGGCGCGTTTAGAACCGGTATTGTTGATGCGTCCGGGTATCTTTCCGGCGCTGAATGGGATGACGCGAATATCGGCAGTTATTCCTTTGCCGCCGGCCGGGATAATACGGCCAGCGGTTATGCCTCAACCGCGCTTGGCGGGTTAAACACTGCTAGTAATTATTATGCCACCGCCTTGGGTACGCAAACCGCCGCCTCCGGAAACGGCGCGCTTTCCACCGGTGTTCTGACGTCCGCGAGCGGCTACGGTAGCACGGCCATGGGTGTATACAGTAATGCCACCGGCTGGGTTTCCACCGCGCTTGGCCGCTACTCCAATGCCAACGGCCGTTTTTCCACGGCAATCGGATACTACGCGGTTACCACCAGTTCCGCGGCGATGGCGCTTGGTTCGGATGTGAGCGCCACCGGCGCGTCTTCAACCGCCATTGGCAGTTTTGCTTCTTCAACCGCGGCTAATTCAATAGTGATTGGCAGTGGCGTTAGTATTGATGTACCATTTATCAACTCCACCGCCAACTCTTTGGCTATCGCTTTCAATTCTACGGTTCCGACTTTGATGGTCACCGGCGGCTCGGGTGCCGGGACTTATGGAAATGTTGGGATTGGTACTGCCGGTCCTTCGGAAAGATTAACCGTCGGCGGAAATACTTCGGGGATCGGCAACATCGC
>CAYHOC010000034.1:0-9085 GCA_964358135.1 uncultured Gammaproteobacteria bacterium | reverse complement strand
GTCAGGTGTCAAGCGTCAGGTGTCAAGCGTAGATTACGTCCGGCTGATTTCCGAAAGCAAAATATTTTCAATGCGGATGCCGCGCGGGTAGAAGATGCGTTCCAACTCGTTTTTAATTTCCACTTCCGCTTCGGCGCGCTTGGTAGAGGCCAAATCCCGGAAAGTATATCTCGAGGCAATCATCCGCAGACGGCTCCGGACGGTCGGCCGGACAATTTTGGCGACGATATCCTCGCCAATCCACTGCCAAATCATCGGAATTTGCTCCATATCCAGCCGGAGCAAAACCGTGGCTTCAATATTAATTTTAATACCATCCTCGGTGACCGCCGAAATGGGCGTATCTCCCAACCCGCGGATATTTTCGGCATTAAACTCGCTGGAAATGCTATATTCCAAGGTCTGCGTATTAAATAATTTTGCCTTCTGCCAAAAGGGAATTTTTAAATGCAATCCCGGCGTCAAAACCTTTTTTAAAACACCCTGTCCCAAATCATAAACGCAAGCCACATATCCCGGCGGCACATGAATAAAAATGCCCTTTAAGACATCGTCCATCACGAATGAATATACGATTTTATCTATGGAATCGGCCATCGGTTTTAGAATTTAGAAGTTAGAATTTTGAATTTAGAATATGGGCTATTTATTCTACTTGGCATCTGCCGGCTGATGGCTATCAGCTTACGGCAATTAAAATTTTTTAATCAATTGACGGTCGTTTCACATGAAAAATCTTACGCAATATCAACCCCATCATAATAGAAAACAGCAGGGATGTCAAGATGAAGACCGACTTGGCGATGGGCAGGATATACAGGATAAAAAAAGAAAAAAGCGGAAAAAAATATTTATACACCAGATCTGAATTCATAAGTACCGCCATTCTCCCGCGCTGTTCAAAGTGGATTTCCAAATACAACACCGCGCCGACCAGCGCCGGCCAAAACCAGGTGTAGCGCGCGCCGATGTCAAATCCCAAAAAAATCGTATTGACAAAGTCCGGCCGCGAAACCCATGAATAGAGCTCGGTGTTGCTGTAATTTATCCCGCCCAAAAAAACCTGATACAAAAGAACGAGGACAAGCACCTGCACTCCCATCACGATCGCCTTGGCCCACGGATGGATTCGGTTATGGCGCAAGAATTCCCTGATTTCCTGCCGCTGCAGAACCGGATCATTTTTGAAACTTTTTTTGATTGAATCAACCTTTTTGTTCATTTTTTCGTAAAAAGACTCGTTCCTCACTGAGGCGACGGTAAACGGCAAAAGAGCCAGACGCAAAAGCACGGTTAAAAAAACAACCGCCACGCCCAAACTTTGGCCGGCGATGCCGTTATACAAATAGATCAGGACATTAAGCAGCGGCGCATACAGCCAGTCATGCCACAGGTTCATAGAAACAAGTTCAAGGCCGGCAGCCATCGGCCTAATAGTAAAATCTATTGGCTGAAACTATCGGCTAAAAACTACGGCGGTTCGTTTTCTTTCCCATCTTTATCTGCTGTTTTTCAATGCGCGCCACTTTCGGCAGATGATGCGAAAGCAAAATTTCTTTGCGGATAAAAAGGAGCCCGAGCGTTCCTAAAAAAGAAAAAATTCCAACCAAAATAAAAACTACATAAAAACCGAATTTATCGGCGAGATAGCCGCCGGCAAAAGCCGCGAGCCCCATCCCGATGCTGACCGTTGTGCTGTAAAGCGACCACTCAAAACCGGTTTTTCCTTTATCAATATGGCGCGCAAAGATGGATACCCATCCCGGATACGCGAGCGCGCCGCCAATGCCATAAATAAATTGCGCGAGATACAACTGGCGCGCGTCGGAAATAAAAAGATACAAAAATGGAATGGCCGTGATGATAAAATATCCGGCAATCATTGTATAAAAATCATCCCACTCTCCCCTGTTTTTGTCAATGTATTTAGCAATCGGAATTTGCAGTAATGACTTAGTGACCAGAAAAATCATTGAAGCGATTCCCGCCACCTTTAAGCTGCCGTCAGTCAATTCCGCGGTAATAAATACCGCCATTATCGGACCGATAAAACCAAAAGCCGAAAGTACCAAAAAATCGGCAAAAATCATTATTTTGATAAAACGATTGACGACTGATTTCATACCCCGTTAGAAGTCTATCTTAATTATAAAAAATGCGAATAGGCCCCTGGACAAACTTCATAGATACCTGCCCCACAAAATCTTAACAAAAATTTTTAGCTAAACTGTGTAAAAATTTTTGCGGCGGACTTCTAACGGGGCATAAACTCATTATCTCAAATAATTAAGGTATTGACAAGGATTAAAAAATGCGCCATGGTCAGGGCAGTACAATTCGGCTGGTTATGGCCGAAAAAGGCCATGTCCCGCTTGACAAAAAACTCCAAATAATGTAATATCTATAAAGGTAAAACCCGCAAAAGCGGGCGCCTCAATTTTACATTTTTCCGCCTGAGGCGGATCCGCCTTCGGCGGAGAATTTCGAATTAATTTTTAATTAACTATATGGCTCATAAAAAAGCAGGCGGCAGTTCATCTCTCGGCCGCGATTCACAGGGAAAACGGCTCGGCGTTAAATTGGCCGACGGCCAGTTTGCCAAAGCCGGCGCGATTATCGTGCGCCAGCGCGGCACTCACTTCCGCCCGGGAAAAAATGTGATGCGCGGCGGCGATGACACGCTTTTTGCCACCTCGGCCGGCGTGGTCAAATTTACGACTCAAAAAATACGAAGATTTGACGGCGCACTCAAGGCGGCAAAATTCGCCCACGTGTTACCGAAAGCGTAAAATCCCCCTCGCCCCCTTTGCAAAAGGGGGAGAACCAAAAAAGATTCCGATTGCTCGGAATCTTTTTAATTTTAAATCTGTGGGAATCCGCTATTTATCCGCGGAAATCCAAAAGCATCATCAAAAAATAATCTCTCTAAAATAGTCAATCGTTTTCCCTAGACCAACTTCCAGAGATATTTTCGGCTCCCAATTCAATTTCTCTTTCGCCAGCGCGATATCCGGCCGACGTTGCCGCGGATCATCGGCGGGCAAATCCACATAGACAATCCGGCTTTTACTTTCCGGAATCATCCCCAAAACCATTTCAGCCAATTGTTTGATGGTAAATTCGCCGGGGTTCCCGATATTTACCGGACCGACAAAGCCGGATTCGTTATTCATCATTTTAACCATCCCATCTATCAAATCGTCAATATATTGAAACGACCGCGTTTGCGAGCCGTCGCCGTAAATTGTGATATCCTGATTTTTCAGGGCCTGAACAATAAAATTGCTCACCACCCGGCCATCATCCGGCCGCATATTCGGACCGTAAGTATTAAAGATGCGGATGACGCGGATATCCAATTTATGCTGGCGATAATAATCAAAAAATAATGTCTCGGCGCAGCGTTTGCCCTCGTCATAGCAAGCGCGCGGACCAATGCAGTTAACATTGCCGACATAAGATTCCGATTGAGGACTGACCGTAGGATCGCCGTAAATCTCCGAGGTGGACGCCTGCAAAATTTTTGACTTGGTGCGTTTGGCGAGCCCCAGCATGTTAATCGCGCCATGGACGCTGGTCTTGGTGGTTTGCACCGGGTCTAGTTGATAATGGACCGGCGAGGCCGGGCAGGCGAGATTGTAAATTTGGTCTACTTCAACGTAAAGCGGCAGGGTTATATCGTGGCGAATGAGTTCAAAATTTTTCTCGCCCAAAAGATCGGCGATATTTTTTTTATCGCCGGTATAAAAATTATCAACGCAAATTACCTCGTTATCATCGCCCAACAGTCGCCGGCATAAATGCGACCCAATAAACCCGGCGCCACCGGTAACCAAAATAGTTTTGGGCATATTATTAAAGCTCGATTACCGTATTATCGCCAATTATTAATCTGTGCCCCCGCGGCATCGTCTCCTCGGCCGCGGCGATTGAAGCGTTATAACCGACAATGCTGTCAATAATTCGCGCGCCGCAGTTAATATCAACGCGGTCAAAAATAATGGAATGCTCAATTTCCGCTTTGCGAACGCGGGCTCCGTTCCCAATGGAAGTATGGGGGCCGATATAAGCATCTTCAATAACGCAATCTTTACCGAGAATTACCGGCCCGCGGATCCGTGTTTTGCCTAAAATTTTGGTTCCCTCACCGATCCATACCTTGCCATGGATACTTACCCCTGGCTCAACTTCCGCTAAATTTTCGCTCTCCTCGCGCGCCGCTTTTTCCGAAAGCAAAAGCTGATTTCCTTCTAAAAGATCTTCCGGCTTGCCGGTATCTTTCCACCACCCCTCGGTCTTTAACCAGCCGACATTGGCGCCTTTTCGAATAAGATAAGTATTGGCGTCGGAAATTTCGTATTCACCTCTTACCGATGGGGCGATATTTTTTACCGCGTCAAAAATTTTCGGGGTATAAAAATAAATTCCGGTCTGCGCCAAATTACACGCCGGGTTTGCCGGCTTTTCAACAATGCGCATGAGCCGGCCGTCAATCATTTCCGGGACGCCGAATCCTCGCGGGTCTTTCACCTCGGCAAAAGCAAACAGGGCATCCAGATTCTCCGTCTCAAATTTATCATAGAGCGGTTTCAAGCTTCCCAAAACGAGATTGTCGCCAAGATAAAAAATAAATTTTTCATTGCCAATGTAGCTTTCCGCGTTTTTAACAATGTGCGCGAGCCCCAGCGGTCCGCCGGTCTGTTCAATATATCTGATATTGATCCCCCATCTCGCGCCGTCACCGACATATTTTTGGATTTCCATTTCGCCGGGATTAACATTAATAAAAACATCTTTTACGCCGATTTCAACAACTTTTCCGATTGCATTAAAAATCATCGGCTCGTTAGCCAATGGAATTAAGTGTTTGTTGGTTGTATGCGTGAGCGGTCGAAGGCGCGTTGCCCGTCCGCCGGCGGCAATCAGGGCTTTCATATAATTAAACTACCACCGAATTATCTTCCTCGTAATTTTCCAATAGAGATTGAAAACCGGATTGGCAAAATATTTATTTAAATGATTATTAATTTCCTGAAAACCGATTATGCCGACAAAATTAGCGGACATCTCGCGGTCGGATATTTGGCGCGACGACTGGATTTTGCGGCGCTTGCTTAAAATCTTTTTTAAATTTTTACGGCTGAAAAAAAATCCCCACGACGCAAGTTTCGCCATAGCGTAACCGTTTTTGATTGAGAAAAAAAGAATCCCGAATTCGTAAGCCAGAAGCGCCGGAAAAATCAGCGCGAGTGTCGGCCATTTATAAAAATACAGAAGACAAATCAAACGGTTACGTTCCATAAAATATACCTGGCGGACGCTGCGGTTAAATTCGTATTTATGCCGCATCCGCGATTTTGGCGCGACGACCAGTCGGAATCCCATAAGCTTTGCCCGCAGGCAAAAATCAAAATCATCGTGATACATAAAAAAGTTCTCGTCGCACATTCCGATTTTTTTGACTACTTCGCCCTTCACGTACATTGAGGACCCGCTGGCATATGGAATATCTTTAACGGACAAATCCGCGTCGGAATCCGGCTCGCCATAACCGCGGCAAAATCCAAACATCAAAAAATGAATGTCATTTCCCAGCGAATTAATCCGCGGAATATCTTTAACCCCGTTAGAGAACGACACCCGATCCTGTTGGCGGTTAAAAAATAATTTTGAGGACGATTTGATACCATCATCTAAACATTCACAAGACATCCGTTCTCTAACGGGGTTAACCGGATGCAAAAGTATTTTGGATTGGACGATGCCGATTTTTTCGTCCGAATACGCGGCCAAAACCAACTCGCGCAACCACTCGCGCTCCACGATTACATCCACATTAAGAAAAACAACATCCTCGCACCCATCGGCCATGGCGCGGGCGATGCCGACATTATTTCCGCCGGCCCAACCGGCATTCCCGGCATTGGGTAAAACAACCGCTTCCGGATATTCATCGCGAAGATAATTTTGCGTTTCCTCGCTGGTCGCGTTATCTACTATATAAACAATGTATTTATCTTTCGGGTAATCCAAAAGCTCGAGACCGTCGCGGCAATCCGACAAAAATCTTTTGGCGTAATCTTTGTAATTTATGAGGATAATTCCGACTTTTGGCTCCATAAATTTGATTACACGGATTTTTACGGATAGCGCTGATTTAACATCCGCAAAAATCCGCTAGAAATCCGTGTAATCCAAACACTTCTTAAAATCTCAAATATTAACTATCGTCAAACCCTATAAAAAACGCAAACTAATCTACACTTTGCCATTTCCACCAATATTGGAGCCAGCTTTTGAGATGAATCCGCGTTAATTTGTTTTGAAAAATAGAACGGATCCCCGGGATCTTTGCCGAAGCGCGTTCGTGGCTGTGGCGGAGCGCCAGGTCGCCTTTATAATAAACCATCCATTTTGCGTCCCACATCCGGCGGCATAAATCACAATCCTCAAAATACATAAAAAATCTTTCATCAAAATGACCGGTGTCTTTAAGCGCGCTCGCGCGGATGAGCATTGCCGCGCCCGTCACCCAATCAACCGGCAAGACGCGCGCATGGCTGAAGTCGGACATTAAAAAATCCTCAACCTTCCTTTTTGCCAGATTATATTTTTTATGAAATCCGAGGCGGTATAACGGCTGATCCCAGAATTTCGGAAACCGCATGCACGACGGCTGAATTTTTCCGTTATCCAAAATGAGTTTCGGCGATATGAGCCCGGCTTTCGGATTATTTTCCATAAATTCATAAAGACGCCAAATTACGCTCGGGCCGGCGGGAAAGATAATATCCGGATTAATCAAAAAATAATATTTGGATTCAAATTGTTTCAAAACAAGATTATTGGCCGCGCCGAAACCGATATTTTTGGGATTAGAAATGCAGCGCGCGACCGGAAATTTTTCCTGAAGCGCCTCGGCAATTCCGTCGCCCGAAGCATTGTCAATTACCACCAGCTGAACGCGGAGCGGCAAACCGCGGACATCGCGCAACAACGACTCCTGCATCGCCAGAATCTTTTCTTTCATCTTGTAATTGACGGTGATGATAACAATATCGAATTCCATACGAAATTACGAAATTATACGAAAATACGAAATTTCATACTTTTGTAATTCTTTCGTATGTTAGGTGAACCATTTTCTCATTTCTTTATAAGTTATTTTTCTCATTTTTGAAATTGCCGTATGCTTTCGCAACATCTTCGGCTTAAGGCGCAAAGCCGCCCAAAGCGTGGCAAGCGTCCGTTGCTCAAAGAATAGAACATAGGCGAGCTTTTTTATTTCATACCACAAAATGCGCGGAAAATCAATCAGCAAATTCTGCCAATACTCGTTTTTAATTAAAACAAAAAAATGATTTTTATAAGAATGATAATTTATAAACGGCCGTTTGTTGGCGCGGAATTTAACGGCTGCCTCGTCCTGTAAATTATCCTGTCCGGGGGCGGTGCGGGCGTGCCAGGCCTGCGACCCGGGGATAATATAGGACTTGTATCCGGCCGAACGAAGACGATATGCCAAATCAACATCTTCTTTATAGCAAAAAAAATCTTCATCAAATATCTCGCCCTGAACTGCAATTTTTTGGAGCGCCATGAGACGAAACATCGGCAACGCGCCCGAAAGACCAAAAACCTCAAACGGCGCGTCTGATTTGATAAAATCGCCCGCCCTCTGCCCCGCGCCGTCGTCAATCACGCGCCGATTTTTAAAAACCTTCAACCCCGAACTGTCTATTTTATCCGTTTTATTATCCGGAAATTCCCAGCGGCAAAGAATCCCCTGCCCGGCGGCCGCCTCCGGACGCGCCTCCATAAATCCGACGACTTTTTCAAAATAATCCGGCGCTAAATATATATCCTGATTCAACAAGAGGGCGAATTCTGTTTTTGTTTCCGCCAACCCCTGGTTATGACCGCCGGCAAAACCACGATTTTTATCATTTTTGATAAATCTCGCGGACACCGAAAAATTATTAAGCTCCAATTCTATTTTGGCGGCCGTCGCGTCCGAAGAATTGTTGTCAATCACCAAAAGCTCCCAATTTTTAAAAGTTTGATTTCGGAGCGACTGAAAAAGATGCGGAATATATTTCTCGCCGTTCCAGGTGATGAGATTCACTGACAATTTAGGCATTTTTCACATTCCTCCCCTTGCCAAGGGGAGGTTAGGAGGGGTAAAATCTCTTTTTATTTTTACCTCCCCCCACCCCTCCTTACCAAGGAGGGGAAATTATTTTTTTATTTTATCCGCCAGCCAAGATAATCCGAGACCAATCGGACGCAAAATCTCAATTAACCACGCCCGCCATCCCGGATGCCATTTGCGGAAATACTTGACCATGCTCTCCAAAAACATTCTTTGCTTTTTGTATTGCCCGAGCTTCTTCACGCTCTGCCCCACCAGATCAATACATTCTGCCGCGCCGTTATACATTACTTTATATCCGGCGGCCTTCGCGCTCCGACAATAATCAACCTCTTCAAACCAAAAAAAATAACGCTCATCCAAACCGCCGAGTTTTTCCAAAACCTCCCGCCGAATCATAAAAAAAGAACCACGGACAGAGTCCACTTCTTGCGGCTCGGATTTAGAATAATCAAAATCCGCCATCAGATATTTATCAAGCAGGCGCGAAAAAAAATGCGGAAGTTTTAAAATAATTGCCGCCTGCTCCCAGATGCCCGGAAACCGGCGGACATGCTGAACGGTTTCTCCTTTTTCGTTGATCAGACGACAACCCGCAACCCCCGCCTCCGGATGAGCGCGCATAAACCCGACCATATTAGAAAGTGCTTCGGGCAAAACGCGCGTATCCTGATTCAAAAGCAAAATAAATTCGCCTTGCGCCAATTTAATTGCCTGATTATTCGCTTTGGCAAACCCTGAATTTTCTTTATTCTGAATTAACTTAACTTGCGGAAACTCGGCGCGCACCATCTCCGGCGTGCCGTCAACCGAAGCATTATCAACGACAAAAACTTCAAAAAAAATCTTATGAGTGTTTCCAAAAATTGACTTGAGGCAATCGCGCGCCAACTCGTTTCCGTTATGCGAAACAATGATGATTGATAAATCCAT
>CAYHOC010000033.1:0-9231 GCA_964358135.1 uncultured Gammaproteobacteria bacterium | reverse complement strand
AATTTCCAAATCGGAATGCGCGGCTTCAAAGGAAGACAGCATATCAAGAATATCAGAAGGAATATCGCCCGGAGCCGCGGCGCGCTTCACGGGGATGTATGAATGATTGCCTCGCGTAATGACTGCACTCATATCAAATCTGGTTTGAGTAACTTCCGTTTTTTCCGGACGCAACGCACTTTTCCGCTCGTCACACCCTTCGCATCCCATGATGCCAATTGTGAACATCGATGCTCCCAACATCGCCGCTCGCTTCATCTCTCGCCTCCTCGGTTGTCAAAGGACCAATTTTATCCCCTGCGGCTACCTTAACAGAAAAGCCAATCGGTGTCAAGCTTATTGGAAATGGGAAATTGGAAATTAAAAAAATCGCCTCATGAAACCGAGGCGATTTTTTTGTTTAGTAATCCATCCCGCCCATTCCCGGCATACCGCCGCCGTGCGCGTGCGAATCTTCTTTCTTTGGGAGGTCGGTGATGACCGCTTCCATAGTGAGAAAAAGCCCGGCGATTGACGCGGCATTTTGAAGCGCGCATCTTGTCACCTTAGTCGGGTCAATGATGCCGGCGGCGACCATATCCTCAAATTTATCCAACGCGGCGTTATAACCCTCATTGCCGCTGCGCTTTTTTACTTCTTCGGCAACGACCGCGCCGTCTTTGCCGCTATTTATGGCAATCTGGCGAATCGGTTCTTCAAGCGAACGGCGGAGAATGTTAAGGCCGACCGCTTCCTCGCCCTCTACCTTGGCGTTTCCAAGCGCGCTAAGCGCGCGAAGCAAAGCCACGCCGCCGCCGGGAACGATTCCCTCTTCAATTGCGGCGCGGGTGGCGTTGAGCGCGTCCTCAATGCGATATTTCTTTTCTTTTATTTCCGCTTCAGTCGCGGCGCCGACTTTGATGACGCCAACGCCGCCGGAAAGTTTTGCCAGCCGTTCTTTCAATTTATCCTTATCATAATCCGAGGTGGCGATTTCCAGTTCCTTGCGGATTTGCGCCACGCGGTCGGAAACTTTTTTCGCCTCGCCGGCGCCTTCAACAATCGTCGTGGTTTCTTTTGTCGCGATGATTTTGCGCGCGCGTCCCAAGTCCTCCAGCGCGGCGTTCTCAAGTTTTAATCCGACATCTTCAGAGATAACGCGGCCGCCGGTTAAAACCGCGATATCCTGCAACATCTCTTTGCGGCGGTCGCCGAATCCCGGCGCTTTTACGGCCAACCCGCTGAAAGTGCCGCGGAGTTTGTTCACCACCAAAGTCGCCAGCGCTTCGCCCTCAATATCATCGGCAATAATGACGATTTCTTTCTTTCCGGCGGCGGCAACTTTTTCCAAAAGCGGCAAAAAATCCTGCACTGAAGAAATCTTTTTATCGGTGATTAAAATATACGCGTCATCATAAACCGCTTCCATCCGCTCGGGATTTGTAATCATATACGGCGAAACATAGCCGCGGTCAAAACGCATACCTTTCACAACTTCTTTTGACATGCCGAACGACTGCGACTCCTCAACGGTGATAACGCCGTTTTCGCCGACTTCCTTCATCGCTTCGGCAATAATTTTTCCGATTTCCGCGTCATTGGCCGCAATTGACGCGACCTGCTCAATTCCCTCGCCCGTAACCGGACGGGAAATTTTTTCTTTGAGCTCGCGGACAACCGCCTCAACGCCCTTTTCAATGCCGCGCTTGATGGCCAGCGGATTCGCGCCGGCCGTGACATTTTTCACGCCCTCGGAAATCATAATTTGCGCGAGCAAAGTCGCAGTGGTCGTGCCGTCGCCGGCAACATCATTGGTTTTTGAGGCGACTTCTTTCACCAGTTCCGCGCCCATATTTTCAACCTTGTCTTCAAGCTCAATTTCTTTGGCAACGGTGACGCCGTCTTTGGTGATGGTCGGCGCGCCGAAACCTTTGTCCAAAACGACATTTCGGCCTTTTGGACCGAGGGTGATTTTAACAGCGTTGGCCAATTTATCCACGCCGCGCTTTAACGCTTGACGGGCGGCTTCATCAAAGATTATCTGCTTGGACATAATTTCTATAGTATCGTCATTGATAATCGCGAATTTGAGCATCTGCCTACCGTTTGGATTTCCACCTTTCGGCCATGAGCTCAAGGTCGAATGACGGATTTCTGGCGGATTCTCACGGATATTCAATGCGAATAATTGTGAACAAAAAATTTATTCAATGATGGCAAGAATTTCGCTTTCTGCCAGAACGAGATATTCCTGTCCGTCAATTTTAATTTCGTCCGGGCTATATTTTTTAAACATCACTTTGTCGCCGGGCTTAATTGAGAGCTGCGCGCGCATGCCGTTTTCCAGCACCTTGCCCGGGCCAACGGCAATCACTTCGCCTTTTTCCGGGCGCTCTTTTGAGGCGGTGTCGGGTAAAATAATTCCCGCGACCGAGGCCTCGCTTTCCGCGAGCGGCTTTACGATAACATGATCGTTTAGCGGTTTTAACATAGATACTTTGGATTAAGTTACTCCGGATAAATATATCTATTTATCCAAGATTGGCAGAATCCTGCCTAAAATTAGGGTTTCTTTTTCTTACTAAAGATTAGCAAAAATGGGAAAAAATGTCAATAGATTGAAGAGACCATTGAAAAACTCCATGATTTAAGGATTCCCGATACCCGCCGATTCAGCGGGTATCGGGAATCCAATAGTTGCTCGAGTTTTTCAACGGTCTCGAAAAAAAATCCCGGCCGTTGGGGCCGGGACTGCTATGAAAGAACATACCGATAAGAATTAGTGGGCATTGGCTTGAAGCCATGCTTTTTGTAAAGCCGAGCGGCTGACACGCACTTGGGGGCGCAGTTCAGCTCCAGGTATTCTACGCCCAATTCCTTTGCCTTCAAAATCAGACCTTCAATTAGCTGGCCGCCAATGCCCCGGTGCTGAACGCCCTTATCGACGACGACATCTTCAATCCGGCCGATCTTCGCCGTCAGCGTCCGGTGAACAAAAAGCGCGCCGATGCCGACAATGCGCCCTTTTTCCCTTTCGCGGACAACAAGAACTTCCCCATCTTCCAAAACTTCTTTCAGAATCTTGGCGTTAACTTTTTTGGGGGAAGGATTCAGTCCCGACAAAAGACGATTAATGTCCCGA
Source organism: uncultured Gammaproteobacteria bacterium (assembly GCA_964358135.1). Taxonomy (GTDB): domain Bacteria; phylum Patescibacteriota; class Patescibacteriia; order CAYHOC01; family CAYHOC01; genus CAYHOC01. The sequence goes on along the minus strand of CAYHOC010000033.1, from coordinate 6,110 downwards.
AGATCCCCAGCGGTCAAATTGTTTCCACTGCTACGAAAAACAACCGGCTTCATCGCGCGCCTCCTTTGGTCGCCGCCTCGCGGCAATGTTTCAGATGCGAATCCAGAATAAAAACTCCGATCCGCCTTGCCCCGCAGTACCGGCATGAGCCGCAACACGGACTAAAATGCAAAACGAAGTGGCGCGTCGCCGGATTATGACAGAGGCACACGCACCGCTCGGCCGCCCCGATTCTTTTTCCGATTTTTTTCTTCCGATCTTTGCCAAAATCTTGTTTTGATCTTTTCTTCGCGGCCATCGGCAATCCTCCTTTGGAAGGAACTATGTATCAATATCAATCTTAAAACAAATTAACCCTCGTCGTCAACAAATTTGCGGGTATGCCCCGTTAAAAGCGGCGCTTCTCTCGGGGTAAAAATTAATCCCGAGAAGACGGCAACGAGCAATATCCCCGGATAAAGCGTCCAGAGATAGTGGTCAAAAAGACCGATGACGGCGAACGGCGCGAAATAAATGATTTTTTTCCACGGAATCAATTTTCTTAAAACAAACATCGCGGCCGCAATCAAAAAGATACCGATGACACCGAGCTCCGCAAGCGCCAAAACAAAAACATTGTGTACCGGCTGATAGCCGTAAGCCCTCGGCTGTAGCCCCATCGGCCGTAGGCCTACTGGCGAGGCTACGGGCGAAGCCGGGCGCGCGGCATCAATTTCATCATGAACGGCCCGGGTATAATTTCCGAGGCCGACGCCGATGAGCGGATGATTTTTAATAAGCGTCCAGGCCTCGCGATAATAACCGATTCTCTCGGATGAAGATTTTATTTCCAGTCGTCCGTCCGCCAAAGTCCGCGCCGAGACCAACGGCCAATAGATGCCCGTAAGAATCGCCATTATCACGAGAACGACTGATAACGACCAAACACCAAGTCGAAAAACATTCTCACATTCTCGAGAATGTGAGAATGTTTTAAATTGCCGGAGATAACTTCGCAATCCTAATATTAAAAAAATTATCAAACCGACCGCCAACGCCAGCCAAGCGCCGCGGGAAAAGGTGAAAAAAAGACCGGCGGAGAGAATGGGGAGAATTATTATTCCGAAACCCCTCCCCGCCTTCGCATTCCTCGCCTGCCTACCGGACAGGCAGGCTCGCTCGGAAAGCGAGTTGTAAGGGGAGGAATCGTCTTTCTCCCCCTGCCCGAGGGGGAGTGAGAGGGGGTGGGAGATCATTTTGATAATTATTAGCAAAATCGCCGCCACAAGATACCCAGCCAAAATATTGGGATGCGGAAAGGCGCCGTAGGCGCGCAACCACCGCCCACTAGCCGTTTCAACCACAAATGTCCCCAAGACGCTCGGGTCGTGCGCCGCCATCCCCAGCCACTTTGAAGCGAAAGCGGATTGAGAAAAGAATTGATAAATACCAAGTATCGCCTGTAACGCCGCGCCGCCGATAAACGCCCAAATCAGATAAATCTTTTCGCCAACGCCGCGGATGATTAAAAAAATCAAAATACCTTCCAACCACAGACGCGCGTAATTTAGCGTCAGCAATGCCGGGCGCGCAAACAAGAAAACAAGAAATCCAAAAAACAAGAAAATCCCCCTACGGGGGATGTCCCGCAGGGACACAAATATTTTAAACCGCCCCCCCTGACCGGGCGCCGCGACGGGTTTAGAAATGAAATATTGGACAATCAGCAAAACTACAATCAGCCACAAAAGAATCTCCGTCCCGTAGAGCGAGATTGTCCCGTATTCAAAATATCCGCCCACGCTTAGCGTGGGCTTAGGGACGCTAAGCGTCCCGCCGAGACTTCCCGGCAAAATTATCAGACGGGTCTGAAAAGGCAAAAGAAACAAGAGCGCGACGGTGAGAATGGTGATAATTTTTTTCATTGCAATTGGCCGAGAGCGGCAAGATATTTTTCCCGATAAAGTTCCCGTCGGTCGTTGGTGTGAAATTTTAAAACATTGCCATTTACCACTACGGCGGTATTTTTATTCATCGCCTCTTTGACCTCCGCCGGCATTATCCTAAGCTGGATTTTTTTGTAAAAATCTTCGCTCGCGCCGCGCTTTTCCAAAATCTTTTTCAGCCCGCGTAAAAACATTCCGGGTGCGGCCGATATTTCATGGTGAACGGCGGGCGGATAAAAATTCGGAAGATAATTTAGAAGCCAGCCGTTTGATTTGGCAAACTTTTGCCACGCCTCCACGCCGAAAATCGGCATAAATTGGCTCGCCCAATAAATATAATGGATGTCCGGCGTTCCTTCTTTTTCCGGAAGCATAAATCGCGAAATATCAAGCTCGTTTTCACTGACGATAAAGCTCAAACAGATTTTATTCTTTTTGTCCGTAGGCGTCGGATTCTGCCGCAAAACGCGCATCAGGGATTTTACGAAAAATCTCGCGGTCCAGACGCGGCCGGGCGCGGCGATAATCATCAAGTCAATGTCGCTCCGCTCGCTGGCGTTTTGATACGCCAAATTATTTGAGAGGGCGATGCCGCGGACATAAGGCATCGCGGCGATAAGTTTGGCGAACAGTTTGGCGCGCTTCATCTTTTTAATCGCTAAGCCGTATCGCGCGAGGCGGAGGGCGGAAATTTCCGTCCGGCCGCGCAAAAAATAAAAACCGTCCACTGAATCAATGTAACGGTTTAATCTTTTTTGCGCCGATTCAAGCTCCAAAATATCCGGGAGTTCGGCTTTTTTGGCCTGGGGAAAAAAAAGATTGCGGTGGAGCTCGCCGAGTGTCAGGGGATAATCAAAAATATCAAAATAAGCGAGCGTCGCCAAAATAGATTTGGAAACATTGCTAAGCATGGATTGAAACCCATTAAAAATTGGAAATTAAAAATTAAAAATTTTGGCATCGCGCGCCGCGACGGGCGATTATAATATAAATGCGTAAAAGCGTCTGATTAAATTTTTAACTTTGCGCTTTTAATTTTAAGCTTGCTTTCTCATCGCAACTCCGCTTGGCTCGATTTTCGGAGTAATCATTCTTTCTTTTTTGGACGAGGCGATTTCTTTCACCAGCCCGTCGCGCACCGTCATTTTTTCGCGCGTCAGCGCCAACACGGCCGCGGCGGCGATGAGCAACTCGCTTTTAAAAATAACATTACTGCGGTTGACGACCGTATACCGCAAAATTGATTGGGTCTCGGCGTCCACTTCAAAATCTAAAATCTTCCCGAGAATGGTTCCTGATTCCGTTTCAACCGGAAGACCGATCAATTGTTTTGAAGTAATAAACGGCATTTATTTTTTACCCCGTTAGAAGCCTATCTTTCTATGTAACAAGACGGACTTTCTAAATAAACACTTTATAATCTAAAACCTCACCCCGCATAATATAATTTTCTATAAGAAAATTATATGGCGAGTTATTCTGACACTGGCAGAATAACTGCTAACGGGGTTTTATAATTTCCACGGCCGGCTTCTTGTCGTTTCTAAAAAACCACCACTGCTGAAGAACCGTCAACAGCGTCATCACGAGCCAGTAAAGCGTGAGCCCGCCGGGCAAGCTGACGCCGATCACAACCGTCATCGCCGGCATAAAATAAACCATCTGCTTGTTCATCGTCGCCATCATACTTTCATCTTTGCCGCCGGCGCCGGCGCTTTTCGGAGGAGTCATTGTTGAAAACATTTTTGCCTGCCAAAATTGCGCGAGTCCTGACAAAACCGCCAGCGCGATATTCGGCTTGGAGAGATCCAAAAATCCAAAACTGATCGCGTTGATTGTCCCGGGATTTTTAACGAACGGGTAGAGCAGTTCCATCTTTTGCGACTTCAGCCCGTCCATCAGTACCTGATAAAGCGCAATCAAAAACGGCAACTGGATTAGAAGCGGCAAACACGAAGAAAACGGGCTCACCTTCTCCCGCGAATAAAGTTCCATCACCGCCTTGGTCTGCGCCTGCTTGTTGTCCTTATATTTTTCCTGCACTTCTTTGAGTTTTGGCTGGATTCCCTGCATCGCCTTTTGCGATTCCAGCGATTTTTTGGAGAGCGGATAAAGCAAAATCTTCAGGATAATCGTCAGGATGATGATGGCGACGCCGATATCACTGCCCGGAATAACATTATAAAGCCAAATCAAAAGATTAAAAATCGGCTGATAAAAGATAGTGTTGAAAAGTTGAATCATACCCCGTTAGAAGCCCATCACAACAGGAACTGTTATGAACGGCTTATAAAAACAATTATTATTTTTTATCCCCATCTGGAGCTCAAAAATTTTCTTAGAGAAAATTTTTTAACGGGTTATTCTGCCACCGGCAGATTAACCGCTAACGGGGCATATAAATCAATTCTATTACAAAAGCAGTTATTTGTCCACCATCCGCAGAAAAAATATGAGCGGATTATCGTTAAACCAAAAAGACGCCGGAACGGGCGTCTTTTGCAATTTCGATTATTCCTTCTCAACCTCCGACTCCGAAACCGCGACTCCTTCTTTTTCAAGCGTCGCGTCTTCTTGCTTTTCTTCAACCGGCTCGTTTGCCGCTGCTTCTTCTACCGTCTCCTCGTCCGCGGCGGCCGGCGCCGCTTCCTCAATTTTGACGGACGGAATTTCTTCCACCACATCTATTTTCCAACCCGTCAACTCGGCGGCCAGACGGACATTTTGCCCGCCGCGGCCGATGGCCAACGAAAGCTGGTCCGCATGAACGATGACGGTCGCGGTTTTTGTCCCCTCGTTCAATTTAACTTCTTTTACTTTTGCCGGCGAGAGGGCGTTGGCAATCAAAACCGCTGGATCTTCATCCCAGGAGATAACATCAATCTTTTCGCCTCCGAGCTCGGAGATGATTGTTTGGATGCGCGAACCGCGCTGACCGATGCATGAGCCGATCGGATCCACATTTTCTTCAAGCGAATTGACCGCGACTTTTGACCGCGCGCCGGCTTCGCGGGCGATGATTTTAAGCTCAACGACGCCGCTGGCGATTTCCGGAATTTCGGTTTCAAAAAGGCGGCGGACGATTTCTTTGCTGACGCGCGAAAGGAGAATTTCCGGGCCCTTGGTGGTGAGGCCGACGGATTTTACATAGACCTTGATGCGCTGACCCGGGATGTAGCGCTCTATTTCTATCTGGTCTTCCGGCAGGATGACGCCGGTGGCTTTGCCCAAATCAATCAAAACGACGCGGCCCTCGCGGCGCTGGACCGTGGCGGTAATAACCTGGCCCTCGCGGGATTTGAATTCATTGAAAACAACCTCGCGCTCAACCTCGCGGAGCTTTTGCATAATCACCTGTTTCGCCGTTTGCGCGGCCATGCGTCCGAAGGCGCCGGGAATCGCCAGCTCCTGAATCAAGGTCTCGCCGAGCTCGGCGTCCTGCTTGATTTTTTTAGCTTCCGTGAGCGAGATATTTAATTTCGGATGAAAGCGCGGCTCCTCCGGCTCCGCCTGCTCTCCGCTTAGAGCTTCCGGCCCTCCGCCTTCCGCTTTCCGCTCTCCGCCGACAGCCGATGGCTGATGGCCGACAGCCGCGATAGGCGGCGGTTCAATGCCGGCATCTCTCATTTTTTGGCGCTCATCCATTTCTTTCTGATAGGCCTCGGCCAGTTCATCGGCGACGACAATCTTAATATCAAAAGCGTGGGACTCCCCGGTCTCGGCGTTAAATTCAACTTTAATGTTTTGATTCTTATCGCCAAAATCCTTGCGATAAGCCGCGGCCAGCGCCGCTTCTATTGTTGTGAACACCGATTCGTAAGGAATATTTTTTTCCTCACAAATCTGTTTGATTGCCTGGACAATTGCTGATGGCATAAATTTTTTCAAACTCTAAATTAAAATGTCTCCCCTTGCGGGCGATATCCCGAAGGGAGAGAAATTCGAAACAAATTTTATTAAATTACAAATTCAAAGTACCCTGCCCGCCAGAGCCATTTTGCGCGTTTATCTATTCAGAGATTCTCTAAATAAAATAAGATTGATAATCGCGCATATGTCCGTAAACAGGCCTTGGCAGGCGCGGCAAATCCCAAATAAATTACTTAAATTTGGAATTTCAAAAATTTGGATTTGTTTTGCGCTTCGGATTTTAATTAACGCCAATTTTCCGTAGCCAGATACACG
>CAYHOC010000032.1:0-9359 GCA_964358135.1 uncultured Gammaproteobacteria bacterium | reverse complement strand
CAAACATTAGCCAATATTGCGACTTCAGGCAGGCCGCCCGCAGAGGAGAGGGTTACCTTAATAGACGCCCTGGATAAGGTTTTGGAAAAAGGAGCGGTTTTGGACGGAGAGGTGGTTATCCGATTGGCCGATGTGGATTTGGTGTTTATTGGTTTGAAATTGCTCATTACTTCTATTAGTCGGGCAGAAGTTTTGCGCCAGGGCGCCGATGCTAACGGCGGCGCGGTCAGTAAAGAAGACGAAGAGTACCTCAAGAGTTTGGAGCGGGAAATAGAGCAAGCGGAAAGGAATCTGCCCAGAATAATTGAAGCTTCCGATCCTAAAAAAGCCGAAAAGGGAATCGCCCAGCTGGTTTTAACTTTGGTGAAATTAATTAAAGACTTAATGTATAGAGAAGCAAAACGCAGAATTACAAAGGGTAATCTGACCGAGATTGAAATTCAAAAACTCGGCTTAACTTTCAAAGCTTTAGATAAAAAAATTGACGAAATGAAAGCCATCTTTGGATTAGCGGATGAAGAATTAAACTTAAACCTCGGGCCATTAGGGAATTTAATGTAAACCCCGTTAGAAGTCCGATGCACAAACGCATCGGCAGTCGCTCTAGCAACTTACTTCTAACGGGGTAAATAAAAATTATGAGCAACAACCAACAAATAGTCCATTCCATTCAATCGACTAACTTAGCCGATATTTTGGAGCGCGTTTTAGACAAGGGCATTGTTATTGCCGGCGATATTCAGATTAAATTAGCCGATGTTGAACTGTTGACGATTAAGATACGACTGCTGATCGCTTCGGTTGACAAAGCCCAGCAAATCGGCATTAATTGGTGGCAAACGGATTCTTATCTTTCTTCCAGCGTCAATGTGAAAGAGAGCGCTATAGAAAAAGAAAATGAGCGACTGGAAAAGACAGTTGACTCCTTAAAGTTACAGCTTCAAAATAAATCCAAGCGCCGTTTCGCGAGGTATTCGGGAAAGGCGCCAGAAAAAGCCATCCAGAGCAAGTCCCCGCGTCATAAGTCCCCGCGCAAGAAGAAGGGGCGGAGAGTTAGGAAGTAGACAAAAAAATATAATTTAATTAACAAAGTATATGATTAAAAAGCGCGCAAAAAAAGAAGAACCCAAAGCGGAATTTGATTTAGGACTCGGTGGGTTTTTGGGCGGTTTATTCCAAGGGGTTGAAAAACTGATTAACCTGGCGGAGAAAGCCGAGCAAGCCGGCGGCGAGTTTCGAAAAGAGGGGGAATTGCGAGGCGGGAGCAAAGAAAGACCGATGCGCGGCGTCTATGGTTTTACCGTGAAAACCGGCCTTGGCAAGGAGGGCTCGCGGGTTCAGACCTTCGGCAATATTAAGAAGACGAAACAAGGTCCGCGGGTGATGGAAACCAGAGAACCGCTCGTGGATGTGTTTGATGAACAGGACTCTATTATGGTGATTGCCGAGCTTCCCGGAGTTCAGGAGAACGAAATCAAGCTGGAGGTGAAAGGGGATGTTTTGAACCTTGAGACCACGGGAGAGAAAAAATACGCGAAAGAAGTTTTGCTTCCGGCAAAAGTTAATAATGCTTCCCAAGAGATGAGTTTCAAGAATGGGATTTTGGAAGTGAAGTTCAAAAAGGCTTAACAGCAGAAAACAATAAGCAATCTTTATATGAATGAGGAAGGTGTTTATATCTATTGCATAATTCAGGAAAATGCCCATCGCGGCTTCGGCCCGATTGGAATAAATAATCAAGAAGTAAATCTCGTTCATTACCAAGATATCGCGGCGGTAGTTTCTCATACTCCGATTATTAATTTTGATCGGTTAGACAAAACAGAACTAACGAAGTATGTTGCCATTCATCAGCAAGTGATTGAAGAGGTAAGGAAAGAATACGACGCCGTACCCCTCACTTTTGGGATTATTGCTCCCAGTTCTGATGAAGTATCCCGGATTTTAGCCAAAGCCTATCTTCAATTTAAAATGGCGCTAAGAGAGGTAAGCGGCAAAGCAGAATTTGTGGTTCAAGCGCGATGGGATCCCAAAAGGGTTCTTGAGGAATTAGCTAACGCCGATCCGGAGATTCAAAAATTGAAACAGGAAGTATCTTCAAAGGGAGGTATTCTCGGCATACCCCTTAAATTGAAATTAGGAAAATTAGTTCACCAAAAAATAGAAGCCCGCAGGCAAGAATACATTAAAGAAATTCACACCGCCTTAAATGCTATTTCCGGCGATACCACCTTAAATAAATTGATTGATGCCGAGATGATTGCTAATTTTTCTTTGTTAATAGAGAAGAATCGGGAAACTGAATTGGATGAAAGAATGCAGGAACTGGGAAAGACCTATGAGGGAAAATTGAGGTTCAAGTACATCGGCCCCATGCCTCCGTATAGTTTTATCAATATCAATCTCGGCCTTGGGAATTTTGAAATAATTGACGAGGCGAGAAAACTTTTAGGTTTGGGAGAAGCCGCCGCCGGAGATGAAATTAAAAAAGCTTACTATGCTTTAGCCCGCCAATATCATCCTGATAAATATGGCGCGGAAGCGGAAGCAGATGAAAAAATGAAAGCGATCATTAAAGCATATCGCATATTAGAAAATTATTGTCGGAGTTGCGACGAGTTAAAAGGGAGAGTTGGCGGTCAAAGCTACTCCTTCAAGGAAGAAGAAGTTAAAAATTCTTTAATCATTAAATAATTTTATGCTGTTCGGTATCATTTTAATTATTATCGGAATTGTATTTTTACTTCAAAACCTTGGATATATTTCCGAGGGCGCCTGGGCAATCATTTGGCCCGCGATTTTGATCGTTATCGGGCTGGGTGTAATTTTTAAGAGGAGGAGTCATGGATTTTTTCTTGCCCGCCAAAATTTTTACTGGCCATTTTGGTGTCCAAAAGATAAAGAACAATCTCAAAAAAAGCAAAAGGAATCTTAAAGTGAAAATTGAAAATTTAAGCGAGTGAAGGAAGCGAGATTTGGGTATGGTAAAAAAAGAAAGAAAAATTATGATTCCGTCACCGATCACTTTGAAAATAGCCGAGGCGCAAAGTAAAGACGCCGGCCGCGCGATCGCCAGAATTGATCCGAAAGTTTTTTTCAAACTTCAGGCCGATACCGGCGATGTGGTGAAGTTAAAAAGCGGCAAAGCGGAAACCGTGGCGAAACTTATGCCCGCCTATCCCGAAATGCGCGGGAAGGGGGTCGTCCAGATAGACGGCATCGCGCGGGATAATTTGGGAATCGGACTGGATGAAAAAGTCCAAGTGCACAAGGTTCCCTACGAAGATGCCCGCGCTATTGTCATAACGCCGCTGGATTCCGGGGAAGATTTTGGCGAGGAGGATAGCAAGTATTTGGCGGAGATTTTGAATGGAACGCCGGTTATCAAAGGAAACAAAATAAGAGCCACTCTTTTGGGGACAAAGGCCCAGGATTTTTTAGTAGAAGACACTGACCCCGGCGGGGTAGTTTTTTTAAGATCGGCTACAGCTATAAAGGTAAAAGGAGCGGCGAAAGGGAAAAAAGGAGTCGGGGTAACCTATGAGGATATTGGCGGGCTCGGGAAAGAAATTCGGCGCATTAGAGAAATGATTGAACTTCCGTTAAAATACCCGGAGCTTTTTGAGCGGCTCGGAATTGATCCGCCTAAAGGTGTACTCCTCCACGGGCCGCCCGGTTGCGGAAAGACATTGATTGCCCGGGTTGTGGCCAATGAAACCGAAGCTTATTTTACCCATATTTCGGGACCGGAAATCATGGGAAAGTTCTATGGCGAGTCGGAAGGTCGACTGCGGGAAATATTTGAGGAAGCAAAAGCCAATGCCCCCGCCATTCTTTTTATTGATGAAATTGACGCGATTGCCCCCAAACGCGAAGATATGGGAGGCGAGAAGCAGGTGGAACGGAGAGTGGTGGCGCAGCTGCTGGCCTTGATGGACGGGTTGGAATCGCGGGGACAGCTTGTGGTTATTGGCGCGACCAATATTCCCAACGCTCTTGACCCGGCCTTGCGCCGGCCGGGACGATTTGATCGAGAAATTACGATTGGTATTCCGGACCGTAACGCCCGAAAAGAAATACTGGAGATTTTTACCCGGGGCATGCCCTTGGCCAAAGAAGTTGATCTGGAGAAACTTGCTGAAATCACCCATGGGTTTGTGGGAGCGGATCTTGATGCCCTGGCGCGAGAGGCCGCCATGGCGGCCTTGCGTGAAATTATGCCGGAGATTGAATTTGAGAAGGAATATATTCCGTACGCGAAGCTCCGGGCGATTGAGATTAAGGCGGGCCATTTTGAGGAGGCCTTGAAAGAAGTAGAACCCTCGGCCTTACGGGAGGTATTTTCAGAGATACCCAATGTGACCTGGGGCGATGTGGGCGGATTGGAAAACATAAAACAGACCCTGAAAGAAGTTATTGAATGGCCGCTGAAGCATCGCGATATGTTTCAGCGGATTAAATTCACGCCTCCGAAAGGAATATTGCTTTTTGGAGCGCCCGGTTGCGGAAAAACATTGCTGGCGAAAGCCGTAGCCACGGAATTGGGAACCAATTTTATTTCCATCAAAGGGCCGGAGCTTCTTTCCCGGTACATCGGAGAATCAGAAAAGGGAATTCGCGAAATATTTAAAAAAGCGCGGCTGGCCTCTCCCTGTATACTTTTTTTTGATGAAATAGACGGCCTGGCGCCCAAGCGCGGTACGAGCGGAGATTCAACCGTTACCAACCGGGTCGTGAGTCAGTTTTTGGCGGAGCTTGATGGCATGGAGGAATTAAAAGGCGTCGTGGTCTTGGGCGCTACGAATGTATTGGATATGATTGATCCGGCCCTGCTCCGGGCGGGGAGGTTTGATTTTTTGCTTGAGATTCCTTTGCCCTCCGAAGCGGATCGACGGAACATATTTAAAATCCACGCAAAAAACCTGCCGTTGGATCGCGCTATCAATTTGGAGAAGCTGGCGAAAGCCAGCGCCGGATGCACCGGCGCCGATATCCAGTTGGTGTGCAAGAAAGCCAGCTTGGCCGCTATTCGGGAAAATCTCAAGAACCAGTCATCCAAAAAAGGCGATCATTTTACGATAGGCCAAAAACACTTTGAAGAATCATTGCGGGAGCGCAAATTAAATTTGAATTTAGGGCCGCTTGGCAATCTTACGTAACCAATTATTGTCAAATTAGATTTTTATAAAATTTATGCCCAAAAAAACCAGCAACAACAATTTTTTAGACGCGGCCGCGACTAAAAAGGCGGGAGATACCATTCACCATGTCGTCAAGGCCTATGAAGATGTGATTCGCGCCGTTCCGGACAGCCCTATCGCCGATCGGGCGCGAGCCGCTCTTTTAAAGATTGCCGAGGATTGGAAGAAAAAAGGTAAAACCCGCGCCGCCGCCCGACTATATAAAAAATTGATGATCAGCAGATAATACAAATAGAGTATTTGTGGAAGAAAAACTGAAAAAAAATAAGTTAAGAAGCGCGGACTCGTAAATATATAATAAAAGTAGAATATGATTTGGGATTTTGCCAAAGATAACCGCGGAAACGCTCGGTCCGGGCAATCCAGATTTGATGCCTCTTCGCGGCTGGAGGGCAAACTTTTAAGTTCGGAGGCAATAATCTTAGAGGGTAAAATCAGAGGGGATATCTCGGTTAATGGCACTTTAGAAATAACAAAAAACGCGGAAGTTAATGGTAGCGTTAAGGCGGATAAATTATTTATCGGCGGTAAAATGGAAGGTGATATTGATGTTGCTGACAGTTTATCGATTGGAAAAACCGCTATCGTCCAGGGAGACATCAAGGCGGGTACTTTGGATGTTGCGGTGGGCGCAATCATCAGGGGTCAATGCTCGATTGGGGGAATATCACCCGACCATGCAAAATAGATTAAGATTTTAAGTGTGTTTTTTTATTATGCCAGCCGAATACTTCAAATTTAAAACAAACAAAAATCTCCGCCTATTGTTTGGCGGGGATTTTTGGTTGTTGCTTATTTGAACATTATCTTGTCTCCCGCGAGATCGATTTTTACCGTCTTGTCTTCTTTTATTTTTCCTTCAATAATTTGGAGGGAGAGGGGATTGAGAATCAAGTTTTGAATCGCGCGTTTTAGCGGGCGAGCGCCAAAGACCGGATCAAATCCTTTTTTGGCGAGGAATTTTTTCGTCTTGTCGCTGACGGAAATTTTAATGCGCCGCGCCGCCAGCCGTTTGGCGATTTTCAGCAGTTGCAGGTCAACAATACTCATCAATTGTTTTTCGGACAGGGCGTGAAAAACAACAATTTCATCAACGCGGTTTAAAAATTCCGGCTTAAACCGTTCATGAAGCGCCTCCATCACCCGTTCTTTCATTGTATTTTCATCCAATTTTTCGTCGTTCGCCGCTTTGAAGCCCAAATTTCCGCCGTGGCTTAAGTCCAAAATTATTTCACTGCCGGTATTTGAAGTCATAATAATCACCGTGTTCTTAAAATTAACCACCCGGCCTTTGGCGTCGGTCAGCCGGCCGTCGTCCAAAATCTGAAGCAGGGTATTGAAGACCTCCGGATGGGCTTTTTCCACTTCATCAAAAAGAATCACGGAATACGGATGGCGCCGCACCATTTCCGTCAGCTGTCCGCCTTCTTCGTAGCCGATATATCCGGGAGGGGAGCCGATCATTTTTGAGACCGAGTGTTTTTCCATATATTCGGACATATCCATTCTGATCATCTTTGATTCGTCATTAAACATAAACTCGGCCAGGGCTTTCGCCAGTTCGGTTTTGCCGACGCCGGTCGGTCCTAAAAAGATAAATGAACCGATCGGGCGCGTCTCCTCGGCAATGCCGGCCCGCGAACGCCGCACGGCATTGGCCACGGCCGAAATCGCTTCATCCTGCCCGATCACCCGTTTTTTGAGTTCCTGCTCCATCCGGGAAAGTTTTTTTATTTCGCTCTCCAGCATTTTGGAAACCGGAATTCCCGTCCAACGGGAAACAATCGCGGCAATATCCTCTTCGGTAATCTCTTCTTTCAGCATCCGGTTATTTTTTTGGAGCGCGACCAGCTTTTTTTCCGAATTTTTCAGTTCTCTTTCCGTTTCCGGAATGCTCCCATAGCGGATTTCCGCGACTTTTTGCAAATTACCTTCGCGCTCGGCGATATCGGATTCCTGTTTTAGGGCCTCGGTTTTTTTCTTTAATTCCCGGATTTTAGCGATAATTTCTTTCTCCGTTTTCCACCTGACTTCAATTTCCGCGGTGGTTTCTTTTATTTCCGCCAGTTCTTTTTCAATGATTTCGCGCCGCTCCTTGGATTCGCGGTCGGACTCTTTTGCCAGCGCGCGTTTTTCAATTTCCAGTTTCATTATTTCGCGTTTGCTTTTATCCAGTTCGATCGGCATTGAATCAATTTCCATCCGCAGAGACGACGCGGCTTCATCAATCAAATCAACCGCTTTGTCGGGCAGAAAACGATCAGTGATGTAACGGCTCGAAAAATTAACTGCCGCAACTATTGCCGGGTCGGTGATGCGGACGCCGTGATGCACCTCGTATTTATCTTTGATGCCGCGCAAAATCGCAATCGCGTCTTCCACGCTCGGTTCGGAAACAAAAATCGGCTGGAAACGGCGTTCCAGCGCCGGATCTTTTTCAATGTATTTCTGGTATTCTTTGAGCGTGGTCGCGCCAATCGCGTGCAGTTCTCCGCGGGCAAGCGCCGGTTTTAAGAGATTGGAGGCGTCAATCGCGCCTTCGGCTGCGCCGGCGCCAACGAGCGTATGGAGTTCGTCAATAAATAATATAATTTTTCCGCTCGCGTCTTCTATTTCTTTGAGCACCGCTTTTAGGCGGTCTTCAAATTCGCCGCGGAATTTTGTTCCGGCGATCAGCGCGCCCAAATCAAGCGAGATCAGCTCGCTGTCCTTTAATGTTTCCGGAACATCCTTGGAGACGATCCGTTGCGCCAGGCCTTCGGCAATCGCGGTTTTTCCGGTGCCGGCCTCGCCCAAAAGCACCGGATTATTTTTTGTGCGGCGCGAGAGCACTTGCATCACGCGGCGAATTTCGTCATCGCGGCCGATGACCGGGTCAAGTTTTTCGTTGCGCGCCAGTTCGGTCAAATTGCGGCTGTACTTTTGCAGGGCCTGATATTTTGCTTCCGGCTCCGGCGAATCAACTTTTTGCGTTCCGCGGATGTCGGCCAAAACTTTCAAAACCTTTTCCGTATCTACGCCGGCAGTATTCAAAATGGCCGTCGCCGGGGATTTGACGCTCAAAATCGCCAGAAATAAATGTTCGGTTGAGATATATTCGTCATGCAGTCGGCCGGCTTCTTTTTCCGCCTGATGCAGTGTTTTTGCCATCTCCTGGCTAAGGTAAAGCTGGGCCGTACCGCCGCGGGATTCAATTTTTGGCATCATCTCCAAAATTGCCGATATTTCGTTCTTAATTTTATTGTGATTGATGCCGATTTTTTTGATAATAGCATTAACCACGCCGTCTTCCGGGGTGATTAGGGCGGATAAGAGATGAATTGGTTCCATTTGGCTGTGATTCATGTCAAAAACCAATCCCTGCGCCTGCTGAAGCGCTTCTTGCGATTTGGTGGTGAATTTATTGGTCATACCCCGTTAGAAGCCTATCGTAGCAGAAAATGCGACGTACGGCTTATAAAATAATTATTATTTTCCAAACCCCATTTTGAGCTAAAAAATTTTCTAAGAGAAAATTTTTTGACGGGCTTCTAACGGGGCATAAGTTTTTCATCCTCCTTTTATCAATTGATGGGAGCGGCGCGCTCTTTGGTCTAAAAATTCAGACAAGGATGGCCTTTTTAGTCAATTAGCACTCGTTAAAAGCGACTGCTAATCATAGTATAGATAAAAGTAAAGATAATGTCAAGGGATTGTCCTCGCCGACCCCCTGATACTTCGGGGGCAGGCGCTCGGAATTTTTTCCACGAGACGAGATACGGAATTAACAATAAAAAAAGGTCTTGCGTTAACCAAGACCTTGTTGGAAAAGATGGCGGGATTTTTGGCGGGATTAGCCGAGACGGCTGTTGTTTGCTGTTATTCAGCGGCAGACACCTTCGTTTCGCCGCCGACCCGCGCGTTGCCGCAGACCCGCGCATAGTCGTAGACCTGCGCCTTGCCGTAGACCCGCGTATAGTCGCAGACCTGCGCATAGTCGCAGATCAGCGCGTCGTCGTAGACCTGCGCGTTGCCGTAGACCCGCGCGTTGCCGTAGACCCGCGCATAGTCGCAGACCTGCGCGTTGCCGCAGATCAGCGCGTTGCCGCAGATCAGCGCGTTGCCGCAGACCTGCGCGTTGCCGTAGACCCGCGCGTTGCCGTAGACCCGCGCGTTGCC
>CAYHOC010000031.1:0-9563 GCA_964358135.1 uncultured Gammaproteobacteria bacterium | reverse complement strand
TGGATGCTCCGCGCCGAGCCGGCCACTTCGCCACCCTCTTTAGTGGTAAAAACAAAAGTCGGGCGGTAAAACTCTTCGGCGATTTTTCCGGCCACCAGCCCCACCATCGCCAGCGGCCAATCCTTGCCCAAAACCACGAGCGCCGGATTTTTTTCTTCACCGGCTTGAACAATTTGATTTTTTGCTTCCAAAAATATCCTTTCCGTTAAGCGTTGGCGGTCGGAATTGGTGGCTTCCAACTCGCCGGCCAATTTTACGGCCTCGGCCTCATCTTTAGAAACCAAAAGCGAGACCGCGGCATTGGCGTGCCCCATCCGGCCGGCGGCATTGATGCGCGGGGCGATGCGAAAACTGATTGACTCGGCATTTATTGCTTGCCCATCAAGGCGCGCGGTTTTAATCATTTTTTGCAAACCCAGCCGCTTGGTTTTATTCAAAACCGATAAACCGAACTTCGCGATCACTCGGTTTTCGCCCAAAAGCGGCATCATATCGGCGATGGTGGAAATCGCCGCCAAATCGGCGCGCCACTTTAAAAATCCTTCCTTGGAAATCGCCAGCGCGCCGGACAAATTTTTTCCGCCAGAGGCGGATCCGCCCGCCCCGTGGCGGGCGGAGAGGATAACATCTGTCCACGAGCTTCTGGCGATGAGCGCGGCCGCGAGTTTATATGCCACTCCCCCGCCGGACAAATCTTTATATGGATAAGTTTCGCCCGCGACTTTCGGATGGATAATCGCGTCGGCCGGGGGCAGAACTTCGGGCACGGTGTGATGGTCGGTAATGATGACTTTGATGCCGTAGTTTTTGGCGAGCTCTACCTCGGCCGCGTTGGAGATGCCGAGGTCGCAAGTGATGATGAGTTTGGTGCCGTTGGTATTCAGCTCCTCAATCGCACGCGCGTTCATCCCGTAGCCCTCCAGCTCGCGGTGCGGGATGTAGACATCAAACACCGCGCCAATGGCCTTGAGCGTGTCGCCCAAAATGACCGCGCCCGGCACGCCATCGGCGTCATAATCGGCAAAGATGGTGATTTTTTCTTTTTTCTCCACCGCTTCAAAAATAAGGCCCACGGCCTTTTCCATATCCTTAAATAAAAAAGGATCGTGGAATTCTTTTTCCCATGAGACATCAAAAAAGGCGCGGATTTGCTCTTCGGTTTTGAGATTGCGATTCCAAAGCAATTGCAAAATTACGGGCGGATATTGTTTAAGCCGCTCACTAAAATCTTGAGGATACTTTTCGGATAATAGCCAATTATGTTGCATTGTGTTTATTTTTAATAATGAAACCTCTCCCAACCTTTCCATTCCTCACTCGCTCGAAACGGAAGTATTAAGGGGAGGAGTTCGGACTCCCCCTCCTTAGTAAGGAGGGGTCGGGGGTGGTCACCTATGAACTTCTCTAATTTACGCAACACGCCCTCGATATCTTTAGCAACCTCTTGATTTGTAAAACGCAAACAATTTATTCTAAAAAATTTTATAAAATTTTCGCGATGTTGATCATATTTAACGGCCTCGTCTCCAAAATGCGAGTCGCCGTCAATTTCAATCACCAATCTTAATTCCGGACAATAAAAATCAACGATATAATTTCCGATACTGTGCTGGCGACGAAACTTAAAATTTTTAAACCGGTTGCCGCGCAAATAACCCCAAAGTTTCTTTTCGGCCGGCGTCATACGATTGCGGAGTTCCTTGCGCCGACCAGCAACTTCTGATTTGTTATATAAAAAATCCATCGAAAGCAACCCCTCCCAACCTCCCCTTAGTAAGGGGGGGAGGTTTTAAAACCCGATCGCTATCGTCCAGCCGACCATGGAAATCACGACCAGAATGTTGACGGCGATCCAGATGTATTTGATTATTTTACTTCGTTTCATATAATTGTTTTAGCTATAAGCCCAATAATTAAAATTCCTGCCGCATTCAAGAAAAAAGAAAGCGGAATAAAATATCCTGGTTTTACTTTAAATATTCCCATCATAGCAATGCCAAGTTCATCCGGAAACGGCGAAGCCACGATAAGCGCGCCCAAAAACGGCACCATCCAGCGAAAAATTTTCCGGCGGAAAATACCTTTCAATCTTTCCATCCTATGTTCCAATAAAAAATCAAAATCCGCGGCAATCCGGTCCTTCATAAAACGATAAATAATATAATCTCCAAAAAGCGCGCCCAGCCCGCCAAAAAACGCCACCAAAAGCACGCCATTAGCCTGCGCCAATTCTCCCAAAACTACGGTCGCCGGCGCTACGGTAAAGACCGACACGAAAAATATACCGGCCATAAAACTAGAAAAAATTTCCAGACCTCTCGTCGCGGTCAAAACACGCCCGATAACGTCAGTTTTAGTAAGAATAATTGCCACGGCCACACTAAAAACGACAATAAATAAATCGATAAACAAATTTTGTTTTTTTATATCCATATCTTATCTCTTCAAAACAGCAAGAAAGGCCTCGGTCGGGATGTCCACATGCCCCTTGCTCATCATTTTCTTTTTACCTTTTTTCTGTTTTTGGAGCAGTTTCATTTTACGGGTCCAGTCGCCGCCGGACATTTTGGCGAGCACGTCTTTTTTCATCGCCGACAGCCGCTCGGCCGCGACAATTTTTCCGCCCAAAGCGGCCTGGATTTTTACTTCAAACATTTGGCGCGGAATCGCCTCTTTCAGCGACTCAACAATTTTGCGCCCCACGCGGTACGCCTCGTCGCTGTAGACGATGGTGGAGAGCGCCTCCACCGGCTCCTCGGCCACCAAAATATCCATCCGCTCCACGGCGGCATCGCGGTAGTCCAGAATTTCGTAATTCAAAGAAGCGTATCCCGAACTCGCGCTTTTCAGTTTATCATAAAAATCAACGAGAATTCCCGAGAGCGGCAATTCGTAATGCAAAAGAGCGCGCTCCGAGCCGTAACCAGAAGCCAGATATTCAGTGTTCTTATAAATCCCCCGTTTTTCGGTGACCAGCGCCATAATGTTTCCCAAAAATTCTTTCGGCGTAATAATATCAACCTTAACCCATGGCTCTCTGATTTTTTCAATCTGCGTCATCGGGGGCAGCTCGGCCGGACTTTTAACAATTATCTCCGCGCCGTCGGTTTTGATAATTTTATAGGCGACTGAAGGAACGGTGACGATCAAATCCAGATTATATTCGCGGCGCAAGCGCTCCTGAATAATTTCCAGATGGAGTAGACCCAGCATCCCGCAACGGAATCCAAATCCTAAAGCCGCGGAACTTTCAGGCTCAAACGAAAGCGCGGCGTCATTCAGTTTTAATTTCATAATCGCCTCGCGCAATCGCTCAAAATTACTCCCCTCTTTTGGAAACAGCCCGGCAAAAACCATCGGCTTGACCTCTTTATATCCGCGGAGCGGCTCAATCTTGCTTTCCAAATTCGCCGCGGTAATCGTATCGCCGACGCGGCAGCCGGTGATGTCTTTTAGACCGGTCGCAATATACCCGATGTCTCCGGCGGAAAGTTTTGGCAGTGGCGCCATTTTTGGGTTGAAATATCCGACCTCAAGAATTTCGGCCTTCATTTTTGTGGCGAGCATTTGCACCGCCTCATCGCGCCCGACTTCGCCGTCGTAGACGCGGACATAGGCGATGACGCCCTTAAATTCGTCATACTTGGAATCAAAAATCAAAGCGCGAAGCGGCGCCTCAATCTGCCCCTTGGGTGGAGGCACGCGGGCGATTACCGCCTCCAAAATTTCCGGCACCCCGGCGCCGGTTTTGCCGGAAGCGCGGATAATATCCTCCTTTTTACATCCCAAAAGATTGATAATTTCCGCCTCGGTGCGCTCCACTTCGGCATTCGGCAGGTCAATCTTATTTAAAATCGGGATAATCGTGAGATTCTGTTCAAGCGCCAGATAAAGATTTCCGAGCGTCTGCGCCTGCACGCCCTGCGTCGCGTCAACCAAAAGAAGCGCGCCCTCAACCGCCGCCAACGACCGCGAAACCTCGTAATTAAAATCAACATGCCCCGGAGTATCTATAAGATTTAAAACATATTCCGTGCCGTCGGATTTATAATTCATCCGCACCGGCTGAAGCTTAATCGTAATCCCCCGCTCGCGCTCCAGATCCATCGTATCCAAAAGCTGTTCGCGCATCTCGCGCTTCGGCACAGTTCCGGTAAACTCCAAAAGCCGATCCGCGAGAGTAGATTTACCATGGTCAATGTGGGCGATGATACAAAAGTTTCTGATGTTTTTCATCCCTCCTATCTTAATCTATTTTAGCTTAATTTACAACCCCAGCCGATTGACAAAAAATCTGTTTCGGGATAGGCTAAAAATAGCTCTTAAAAACGAGGCGGAGGGCGAAGATGGATAAACAGAAGCTTGTTGAAGCCGTGGAGACAATGAAAAATTGGGCCGAGAATCTGGAAAAATATTCTAATTCAACCAACGAACATCTTCGGGCCTATCTCGAATCCGCCGCCGCGATGACCGAGATCATTTCGCCGAAAGCGAAGATCTTTATTCCCATCCTTAAGCTGGCCGTCAAGCTCTTGGCCTCAAATGCGGCGCAAATATTTGATCTGATGAAAAGAATTAACCAGCTTTTGGAAGAAGATATCTGCCCGCCGGCCGCGCCGAAACAGGGAGGAAATGGCAATGGCACACAAAAAAACTGACCCGAAGGACTCGAGCTCCAAGGCGCCGCCCTCGGCGGAACAGCTCCGCGCGCTGATCGTCAGCTTGACGCTCTGGCGGGAAATGCAAACCGACCGCGGCGACATCAACAAGGTTTGCGCCGGCACGATTGATAAGCTCCGCGCCGAATATCCGGAACTGACCCCGCCCGCCCAAAAACTCCAGGCGGCCCTAACTCATTTTGATGCCACGAGCAAAAAGATTGTCAGCGCCATCCAGGAAATTATTGACTTTCTGACCGAAAAGAAAACAGGCGCCGAATCCCATCCGCCGGATGAAAATCCGGATGCCAAAAACTGAAACATACGCCCCGCAATTGCGGGGCGGTTTTTAAATTTAACTATTGGGAACAGGGGCTCATCCGGTCCGACTCGGGGAGGTTTCACCTCCTCGGGAGGAAAAACCTCCACTACCCATCAGCGTTATCTCTTCACCCTCTCCTCAATCCTCTCCCGTCAAGGGAGAGGAAATTTGTTATCTGTATTATCCGATTCACGATACCGAAACGCTCGTATCCTCCAGGTTGGCCGGCGGGGCGGTTTTGCGCCACAACTTGCGCCGGATGACAGCCAACAAATCCAAGAGCTCGCGCGTTTTTAACAAATACGCCGCCAGGACAAAAACCGCCAGCCCGGCCGCGCCGGCGATTGCTCCCTGCCCGAAAATTCCAAAAAAAGTTTCCAAATTAAAAATTTTGGCGAGCGGCGGTTTTAAAATTTGAATCATTACGGCCATGCCCATCGCCGCCATACTGATTTTAAAAACCGAAAATATAATTTCCGATTCACCGAGCCCGCCGACTCTGCGCCGCAAAAAAATCCAAAGAAAAATAAAATTGACGAGCTGGGAGACGGAAAAACCCATCGCCAGCCCGACCACGCCCCAAAAACGCGCCAGATAAATACTCAAAAAAATATTTACCCCGACCGAGACAAGGCCGATCCAAAACGGCGTTTTAGCGTCTTCAAGGGCGTAAAAGGCGCGGACCAAAAGATAAATCAATCCTTGCGCGAATAAAGAAAGCGTGAAGAATGCCAGCACATCAGCGGTTTGAATCGTATTTTCCCAGTTAAACCGGCCGCTGCCCAAAATGACGCGGACAATTTGCGCCCGAAGCATCAAAAACAAAATAGAAGCCGGGATCATTAAAAAGAAAATTTGCCGGCCGGCGCCCAAAAAAATCTTTATAAACCCGGCCTGATCTTTTTTAGCCGCCAGATTGGAAAGTTCCGGAAAAGCGGCGATGGCGAATGAAAGCGCCAAAATTCCCACCGGAAAACTTTGGAGATTATACGCCAAATTAAAAACCGAGAGCGACCCCGCGGCCAAAGTGGAAGCGATAATGGTGATAGCGAACCAATTAAGCTGGCTGACCGAAAGCGCCAAAACGCGCGGCGCCGCCATTGTCATAATTTTTTTAAAATCCGGATTTCTTAAATTAAAAACCCAGCCATAGCGCCATCCCAAACTGACCACCGACGGAATTTGGATGACGAGATGAAGCGCCGCGCCCAAAACCACGCCATAAGCCAAAGCCACCGGCCCCCAAAGCGGAACCAGCGCCATGGCGCCAAAAATTATCCCCAGATTATAAAAGATCGGCGCGAGGGAAAAGATTAAAAATCTTTTATACGACTGCAGGACGCTCGCGAAAACACTGGAAAGCCCCAACAGCAGGGGGCTCAAGAACATTATTCTCGTCAGCGTAACCGCCAGCGCCAGCTTTTCCCCGCCGAATCCGGGCGCGATCAGCGGAACGATTTTTGGCGCGAACAAAATAAGAATCGCCGATAACCCGGCCAACACCAGCAAAATCACATTCAAGATATTGTTAACCAGCTCCCAGATTTTTTCTTTACCCCGTTCGCGCGCAAGCGCCTCGGAGAGCACCGGGATAAAACCGGCCGAGAGCGCGCCTAAAATCAAGATATTGTACAAAAAATCCGGGATGCGAAAAGCGGCGTAATAAGCGTCCAAAGCGTCGCCCGCGCCAAATTGGCCGGACAAAGCCCGGTCGCGGACCACGCCGAGCAAGCGACTCGCCAGCGAGAAAAAAGCGAGGACGATTGCCGCCCCGCCGATGGTTCTGGATTCGGAATTAAAGATTTTAGCAAGCATAATTGCTTACTAACGCGCCCGCGTACGGGATAACAATTTTTAATTTTTAATTTTTAACGCATCCAAAAACCCCTGGCTTTCAATCGGTTTTTCTATGTGAAACGCCAAAAACTTCTCAATAATCTTCATCGTTTCCTGAACCGGCGACTGATTGCTCTTCAGGCTTAACGCCCGATAGGTCGGAGAATTTATAAAAAATCTCAAAACCTTAATCGCGTCGGCCGAGATATTAACTTTTTCGTTCGGCAAATCCAAATCCCGATGATGGCAGTGTCCGCAGACCAGCCCGCCGCGTTTTAAGTTAAAGATATTACCTTTGGCGGGAATCGGGTTCTTGCAAATCAAACAGTTTCTGATTTCCGGCGCGTATCCCAGAAGCGCAAGCAATTTAACGACAAAAGATTTGGTGAGCGCCTGATATTTTTCCCAGGTGGACATCGTATCCGGAAAACTGAACGACTCGAGCGAAAACATCAACTCCAAGAGCAAACCGTAAACGCGATCATCGCGAACTTCCCATTGCGTCGCCTTTTCCACCACTTCAAAACAATAGTGCAAAAAATTCATCTTGGTAAAATCGTTTTTGATGTTCGCAAATTCTTCCACCACTTCGGCGCCGGCCAGATGATCAAAATTCTTTCCGCGCCCGATCATTATTTCGGTCAATGTAAATGGCTCAAGATGCGCCGCGAGCTTGCTTTCTATTTTTCGCGCGCCGCGCGCCAGAAGTTCCAGCTTGCCAAAATCGCGCGTGTAGGCAATATAAACTCTGTCCGCTTCACGGAAGTTGCGACGGGATAAGACAATGGCGCAGGTGTTGTATTGGGGCATATTACGAATTAAAAATTCAAAATTCAAAATTCAAAATTTTGGTGTCCCGCCAGGGCGGGACGACATTTTTATAATTGATCAATTTTATCAAGATATGATTGTAAAATTATCATCGCGGCGACGGCGTCGCGGTCGGTTTTTTCGCCGTAAAGTTTCATCAGAGAATCAGCCATATCGCTTGAGAGGCGCTCATCTTCAAAAAGAATCGGCAAATCTATTTTTTGTTTTAACTTAGCCGAAAAATCTTTTACCAAATCCAATGTTTCGCCCGAGTCGCCGCCGGATAAGGAGAGCGGCCGGCCGACGACAAATGTTTCCACCAAGTCGGTTTCAACAATCTTTTTTAAATTTTCCAAAACTTCGGCGTTATTTTCTATTGTTTTAAACGGCAAAGCCAACCGGGTGGCGGTGTCGCCAAGCGCCAGCCCGATTCTTTTTGTTCCAAAATCAATTCCGAGTAATTTCATAAAATTCCATACGAAATTACGAAACTATACGAAAATACGAAATTTCGTACTTTCATAGTTCTTTCGTAATTTTGTACATGTCCGCATTCCATATTCTAAATTCCAATCACGGCAACGGGGTCAAAATTTCATACCCCTTCTTGGTGACGACGATCGTCACTTCAAAATGCGCGGCCAGCGAACCGTCGGCCGTAAGAATCGTCCAACCATCGCTTCCTTCGCGGACGCGCCATCCGCCGGCGGTGACCATCGGCTCCACCGCCAAAACCATCCCTGCTTTTAATTTTATTGACTCCAGTTTCGCGTCATAATAATTCGGGACGCGGGGCTCTTCGTGCACCGCGTAACCGACCCCATGCCCCACCAAATCGCGGACAACATTAAACCCATGTTTTTCGGCATATGTCTGAATGGCGCGGCCGATATCCGAAACAGCGCGTCCCGGCTTTATTTCTTTTAATCCTTTTAACAAGGCATCGCGCGTTACTTCAATTATCTTTTTTCCGTCTTTACCGACTTTTCCGACTCCGACGGTCATCGCCATATCCGTAAACATCGGGCGCGCAGAACCTTGAACGGGATATTTCATCCCGACATCAAGCCCGACGATATCACCATCTTTCAAAAGACGGTCGGGCGCGGAAATCCCGTGCACCACTTCATCATTTATAGAAATACAAATGGTATTCGGATAGGGATTTTTTGAATCACCGTAATCCAAAAATGACGGCTCGCCGCCGGCGGCGCGGATTTCATTTTTGACGAAAGCGTCAATGGCGGAAGTCGCGGTTCCGGGATTGGCCATCTTTGCCGCTTGCCCCAGAATCGCGCTCAAAATTTTTCCGCCTTCAGCCAAAATTTTAATTTCCTCTTCGGTTTTAATCGTAATCATTTAATCTTTTTGTTAATTTCTCTCGCTACTTCCGCAATTGTTTTTTCGCCGTCAGCTTCAATCAGCTCGCCTCGGCGCGCGAAATATTTTAATACCGACTCGGTTTCTTGATGAAAAAGTTTAAGGCGCGCGTTCACGACTTTCGGCTGATCGTCTTCGCGCAATACGAGTCGCCCGCCGCAGGAATTACAAATCCCCTTCCGCTTCGGCACATCGGCAATCAAATTGTAGATATCGCCGCATTTCGCGCAAACGCGCCGGCCGGCAATGCGCTTTTTCGCTTCGGTGTCGGAAATTTTTATCAGAATAACGCGGATTCCCGGCGCTATTTGGCTCAAAAATTTCGCCTGGACAATGTGGCGCGGATAACCGTCAATCACAAATCCCCGCCGCGCCGCCGGACGGCTGATTTGATTTTTGATAAGTTTGTTCGTTATCTGAAACGGAACAAACTTGCCCGTCCTGATAATGGAATGGATCAGCCGGCCGCGCGGAGTTTTACGCCGGCTTTCGGCGCGAAGCAGGGCACCCATGCCAATAATCGGAATCTTGAATTTTTTGCTCAAAATTTCCGCCTG
>CAYHOC010000030.1:0-10206 GCA_964358135.1 uncultured Gammaproteobacteria bacterium | reverse complement strand
CGCTTAGCCCAAGCGCCTCAACCTCACCTTCAGCTTCAGCTTCGCCGTCGCTTTCGCCCTCGGCGTCGGCTTCGCCATCAGCTTCGGCTAGTCCGTCGTTATCACCGTCCGCCTCTGAATCTCCGTCACTTTCTCCGTCAGCATCCACTTCACCGTCGGCTTCGGCATCCCCGAGCTTGTCGCCTTCGGCCAGCTTAAGTCCATCCAGTTCAGAATCTCCAAGCGTCAGTCCCTCTGCGCCGGCTCCGGAACTACAAACAATAAACGGTCTGGCGGAGGCCTCAATAAAAACCGTCAACGGATTAGGAAGCGCGTCAATAAAGAATATAAACGGCTTGTATTGGCATGTCTAATTTTGTCGCGCGCCCTTTGTCTGGTATAATGAAGATAGTAGATATTTAGTGTCAATTCGTGTTTATATTAGTGTTTATTCGTGTATTGCGCTTTTTTACACTAAAGAACACGGATAAAAACACTAATTTTCACTAATTATCCAACTCCCTTAGGAGTATGTATGTATCAAAAAATCATTAATTTTATAAAATACCACAACGCCTTCACTATCATTTTGGCGATGGTTTTTTTTGGCGGGGGAATAGTTTTTGCCGCCAGTCCCGAAGCGCGCGATGGCGTTTATTCCACCAAAGAAACTACTGTTTCCATTGATAATGGCCTGATTGTTTCTGCCGATTTAGACAATTTAAATTTTAATTTGAGGATTGATTCCGTTACCGAAGACGAGAAAAATTATTATGCCGCTTATTCGTATCAAACGTTGGCAATTGAGGATGGCTTTTGGCAAACCAAAGAAATAAACAAAACCCTGACGGTAGGCAAAGAGGCGCTGGGAGGAAGCGACCTTGGGCTTTATCTGGCGAAAGAGCTGGGAGAAAATATCAATTACGAATTGTCTTATTTAAAGAGAGTCCAGAAATTGGAGATAGAAAAAGGGGAGTCGCAAAAAATAGTCACAATCGCATACTCCGGTCTGATCGGAAGATTATTAGATCCCAAAACGCAAGTTATAGAAGGTTATGAGCCGGTTATACCGGAGCCGGTTCCGGAGGAAACTCCGGTTGCCGACGAATGGAATCCCGCGACGGCTGCGGATGCCGCTCCGGTTCCGCCGCCGGAAACTCCCGCACCGGTTGTGGTTTCGCCTCTGGCGGAAGCTCCGCCGCAAGCAGAGCCGGCTGTGGTTTCTACAAGCACGCCGCCAGTAACTCCGTTACCCGCGGAGGAGTCCTTACCGAGTCAAGCAACTTCTACGCCGAATGTGGATCCATCTCCGGTGGAAACTCCGTCGCAGACAAATCTTCCGCAAGAGGCAACTTCAACACCGCCTTTGGCGGAAACTCCGCCGCCAGTAGCTCCATTGCCCGTGGATGAACCTTTACAAGACCAAGCAACTTCTACGCCAGAGGCGTATCCGCCTCTGGCGGAAGCTCCGCCGCAAGCAGAGCCAGCCCAATAACCGGCGGAAAATTTTTTATGCTTTTTTCAGTTAAAAAAATACGAAACGCCTCTTTTTTTATTTGTTTTTTAGTTGGTTTTTTCGTTGGCATTCGTGGATTACAAGCGGAAGATTTTAGCGCAAACAGTTTCAAAGCGCGCGACCCGGTATTGTATTCCGCGGCCTATTCAACTTCTACCAGTTTTCAGCTTTTCAGTACCATGGGGCAAATGGCAATTGGAACAAGCACGGCGGCGAGTTATAATGTGAGCGCCGGATTTTTGACCTTTCCGATCGTGAACACGCCGATTATTGTCGCGACGGCCGGAACGAACCAAGTGGCGCTTTCCTGGACCGCGGCGGTTGGTTACCTAGGTTGGAATGTTTCGGGATACAAAGTGGGGCAGTCAACCGCGAACGGCGGTCCGTATTCGTTTACCGCCGCCGCCACCACCGCCATAAGTTCCACTATTGGAAGTTTGACGGCCGGGACAACATATTATTTTGTGGTGCGGGCATTGGATGCTTTTGGAAATTCCATCGCCACATCTTCCCAGGTTTTCGGGACACCAACGGCGCCGGTAACGCCGCCGGCAACACCGTCGTCCGGTGGCGGTGGCGGAGGAGGGTATGTGCCGCCGGCCGTTGTTACCGGCGCGTTATTTTCCGGCCGGGCTTACCCCAAATTAACGGTTACGCTTTTGAAAGACGCCCAGGTGACGGCAACAGCCATTGCCGGCGCGGACGCGTCATTTGAAATTAGTTTAACCGGCCTGACGGCCGGCAATTATATTTTTTCCGTTTACAGTGAAGACACTAAAGGCAGACGTTCGTCGCTTTTAACTTTTCCGGTAGGCATCACCTCGGGCGCGACAACCAACGTGAGCGGCATATTTATTGCCCCGACAATTACAACCGATAAGGAAACAGTAAAAAGAGGCGACAATGTAACTATCTTGGGGCAATCCGCGCCTCAAGCCGATATCGTGATTTCGGTTAATTCCGATGAAGAATATTTTGCTAAAACTATCAGCGATAAGAGCGGTCTATACGCGTATAATTTTGACACGTCTCCTTTGGAAGCCGGTGAACACTACACCAAATCAAAGGCGCTGATTGGCAATATGCTGGCAAGCGGATACAGCTCGGCGATCAATTTTAAAGTCGGCGCAAAAACAGTGGAGAGGGAAGAATTACCGAAAAAAATACAAGTAAAAGCGGACCTGAATAATGATGGTAAAGTGAATCTGGTTGATTTTTCTATTTTATCTTACTGGTATAAACGGCCATTAACGGAAAAAGCGCAGGCAACCGTCGATCTTAATGGAGATAAAAAAGTAGATTTAAAAGATTTTAGCATTATGGCGTATTACTGGACGGGATAGTTTTTTCGCTGTCATTCCCGCGAAGGCGGGAATCCAGAATTATTAAATATGAAAAGCAAATTAAAAAATTATGCAATTGTTGTCGCGATACTATTATTTTTTGCCGCGCCGGCTTTAGCATCCGAACTCAAATTAAATATCAACGGCGAAACCATTGGCATTGATCAGCAATTTGAAATCCGCTTGCTTTTGGACACACAAAATAAAACTATTAACGCCGTGGAAGGAAAAGTAAAATTTTCTTCCGACTTTTTAGAATTAAAAGAAATAAGAGACGGTAATTCTATCATAAATTTTTGGATTGAAAAGCCGTCAAACTCCGGCAATGAAATAAAATTTAGCGGCATTATTCCCGGAGGATATAATGGACAAAATGGTCTGATTTTTAGCTTAATTTTTGAATCAAAAAAAGACGGCAAAACAAAGATTGCCATGGAAAGTATTAATATTTTATTAAACGACGGAGAAGGAACGGAAGACGCCGTCGCTGTCAAAAATTTGGAATTAAAAATAGAAAAAACGGGGAATGCCTCCGCGTCTGCGATATTTGATCGCGATTTGCCCGAGGATTTTAAGCCGCTTATCGGACGCGACAAGAATATTTTTAATGGCAAGTGGTTTTTGTCTTTTATAACGCAAGACAAGGGCAGCGGTATTGATTATTATCAAATTCAAGAAAGATGGTTCTGGCAACCGAGCAATGACGGGTGGGAAAAGGCAGAATCACCGTATTTATTGAAAGACCAGTGGTTGTGGAGCTATATTTACGTGAAAGCCCTTGATCGGGCCGGAAACGCAAGATTAGTTGTCTTGCCGCCGTCAAATATGCCGTTGTATCGCATATTTATTATTTTTGGTATAATGATAGTAGGAGTCTTATTGCTCGCGAGGAGGATTTATGGAGGAAACGTTAAAACCCACTAATAAAAACACTAATCGCCCTAAATACTTGGCGAAAGCTCGTTTTGTGTTGGCGTTTTTTAGTTTTATATTAGTGGGTTTTAGTGTTGGCGCGAACGCCAAAGCGGCCAGTTTATATTTTTCGCCGTCTTCCGGCTCATATAAAGTCGGACAGCAATTTTCCGTTGGCGTCTACGTTGGAAGCGCGGATGCGGCGATGAACGCGGCAGAAGGCGCGATCTCTTTTCCGGAAGACATGCTATCCGTTGTTTCCATTTCCAAAAGCGGCTCGATTGCCAGTCTTTGGGCGCAGGAGCCGTCGTTTTCAAATAGCGCGGGCACCGTTGATTTTGCAGGTATAGTTTTAAATCCCGGCTATACGGGCGGCGCGGGAAAAATTTTAACCGTTACTTTTAAGGCCAAGGCAAAAGGCGAAGCGAGTTTAAACTTTTCCTCCGCTTCGGTTTTGGCGAATGACGGTTTGGGCAGCAATATTTTTTCCGGCGCGGGGACGGCTGTTTTTACGATTACTGTTGCCGCCGTTTCTCCGACCGGGGCCGCGCCTCCCGCGACGCTACCAGGCGGAGCGATAGGCAATGTTCCGGCCGCGCCAGCTGTTTCTTCGCCGACTCATCCCGATCCGGAAAAATGGTATAACAATAAAAATCCGGAGTTTAAATGGACAATGCCGTCCGGCATTACCGGAGTCAATGTCCTGGCCGACCGCAATCCGCTGACCGATCCGGGGACAAAATCCGACGGGCTTTTGAGTTCGTATAAATATAGCGATGTTGACGAAGGCGCCTGGTATTTTCATGTTAAGTTAAAAAATTCCGCCGGCTGGGGAGCGATGGCTCATTTCAGATTTAATATCGGTACCAAGCCGCCGACCAGTTTCACAATCACCGAAATTCCGCGCGCCGACCAGACGGAAGCGGTCGCCAAATTTAATTTTAACGCAAAAGATTCGGGCTCCGGAATAGACCATTATGAAGTTGTCTTTGATGATGAAACCGCGCCGCGGATTTGGAAAGACGACGGTACTCATATTTACGCCGCCCCGGCTCTGCCGCCCGGAAAGCATCTTTTGAAAGCCAAAGTCATTGACGGCGTCGGTAATTTTTTGGAGGCCTCGGTTGAATTTAATATCGCCGGTCTGCGCGCGCCGGTGATTACGGAATATTCGTCAAGTTTAAAGAGCGGAGAATCATTGATTGTTAAAGGCACAACTTATCCAAATATCAAGGTGGCGATCTGGCTGAAGAAAGATCTTGCCGAGCCCAGGGAGTACGAGGTTAGATCGGATAATAACGGAAACTTCGCCTTTGTCGCTCCGGAAAAGACAAAAGAGGGTTTATATAGCGTCTATGCCGAGGTCATCGGCGAGGCCGGCGGGCGGAGCGAGCCGAGTGAAACCGTAAAAACTTTGGTGGCGCCGGGCTTAATTGAACGCATTAGCCGGAGCGCGATCAATTTTTTGGTCGTATTTATTCCGCTCATAGTTCTGTTATTTCTGCTGGTAATCCTGATTTGGTATATATGGCACAGGTTCTCGCTCTTGCGTAAGCGTGTCAAAAAAGATGCCCGCGAGGCCGGAGATAAGCTCCATAAGGCGATTGATGAGATGACCGAAAATATGCGCGTGCACGTGCGGTCGCTCCAAAGAATTAAAAACAGAAGAGATTTAACGATCGCGGAAAATAGAATTCTGGGACAATTGAAAAAGAATATTGAGCGAATTGAAAAGCTAATAGAAAAAGAAATGGGAGATATTGAGAAAGATGTGAAATAATACAATCACGCTTTGTCATTCCGAGCGTAGCAAAGCGCAGCCGAGGAATCGCTCAAGTCACTCTGATTAAATATCGGGGTGATTTAAGTATGGGCTCATGGTATAATTAGATTGGATAAATATCAACTTTGGTGGCTATTCGTCTAATATTACTGACCCTTCACACATAGATTAATAAAGTAAAAATTGCGGGCTGAAATCGGCGCGCCGCCGTGGAGTCCGCCCGCCGATTTGGCGGGCGGACGAACGGCAAGCAACGGATCAAACTCGCGGTTTTTGTGTTAATCTATGTGTGAAGGGTCAGTAGTGTTGATTAGTGTACTCTATGCCGCATAAAAAGACATTTTGGACCAGGTTCAAGTCGCTTGGGAAATTTTTAGGCCCGGGAATTATTACCGGCGCGTCGGATGACGACCCGTCGGGAATTGTTACTTATTCAATCGCCGGCGCCGAGGCGGGTTATAAAACTCTTTGGACCGCGCTGGTTACTTTTCCGCTGATGGCCGGGATTCAGGAAATGTGCGCGCGCATCGGCCTGGTGACCGGACACGGACTGGCCGGCGCTTTCCGGAAATTTTTTCCGCAAAAACTTTTGTATCTGCTGTTCGCGCTGATGTTTATCGCCAACACGGTAAATATCGGCGCCGATTTGCTCGGGATGGCCGCGGCGCTCAATCTTCTTCTGCCGATCCCGATTTATGTTTCCGCGCCGCTGATTGCCGTTTTGATCGTTTTTTTAATCATCAAATTTCCGTATCACCGCATCGCCAAATGGTTAAAGTGGCTCACGCTGTCGCTGTTCGCTTACATTGCCGCTTCGCTGATTGTTTCGCAGGATTGGGTGGAGATACTAAAAAGCGCGTTCTTTCCAAGAGTAGAATGGTCTCCCGGGTTTTTGATGCTGCTCGTCGCTATTTTCGGTACCACTATTTCGCCGTATTTATTTTTTTGGCAGGCCAACGAAGAGGCGGAAGAAAGGGGCGCCAAGGCGGGACATAAAATCGTTACCAAACACGAGCTCCGCGGGATGCGCGGAGATGTGACGCTCGGAATGTTTTTTTCCAATCTTGTTACTTTTTTTATTATCGCGCTCACCGGTTCACTTTTTTTTCGCAATGGCGTTCACATAGAGACCATCCGCGATGCCGCCGAGGCGCTTCGTCCGCTCGCCGGCAACGCTTCGTATCTTCTGTTCACCCTTGGCGTTCTGGGTACGGGGATGCTTGCCATTCCGGTCTTGGCCGGTTCGGCGGCGTATATTTTTGCCGAGGTCTTTGGAACGCGCGAGGGGTTAAACCGCCCGTTCCGCAAAGCCAAACCGTTTTACGGGGTGATTATTGTCTCGGTCTTGTTAGGACTCGTCATGTCTTTCATTGGAATCAATCCGATTAAGGCTTTATTTTACACCGCCGTTCTTTATGGCCTGCTTTCTCCGCCGCTGATCATTATTATTATGATTATTGCCAATAGCCGGCGGATCATGGGACGGTTTAAGAATGGCTGGGTTTCCAATATTTTAGGCGGTTCGGCTTTTCTTTTGATGACCGCCGCCGCGATTGGCATGTTCTTAATTTAAATGTTCGTGAACTATGTTACGAATCTACGAATTTGGCCACGAAACAACGAACACTGATTTCGTAGTTTCGTAAAAGTTCGTAGATTCGTATACAAATATGTATATCATAAAATCCACCGGAGAAAAACAGGAATTTGATCCGGAAAAAATCAGGCGGACCTGCTTGCGCGCTAAAGCGCCGGCGGAAATCACGGAAAAAATCGTTCGCGAAATATCCAAAGAAATTAAGGAGGGGACGAAGACCGCGGATATTTATCGGCGGGTGATGGCGCTTTTGGAGCGCGAGTCCCCGGCTCTGGCCGGCCGTTACGATTTACGCAACGCCATCATCCGTTTGGGTCCGGCCGGTTTTGAGTTTGAAAAATATATTGCCATGGTGCTCGCGGAATATGGATTTAAAACCGAACTGCCGCCGATTCTTCAGGGTTCTTGCACCACGCACGAAGTGGATATTTCGGCGGAAAAAGACGGACGGCGCGCGATGATGGAGTGCAAACTCCGCGTTTCGCAGGAAATTTATATTTCCATCAAGGACACAATGTCCACCTGGGCGCGTTTTTTGGATTTGGTGGAGGGGGCCGGTCTGGGTCTTTGTCCGCATTTTGACGAGGTCTGGCTTGTTACCAACAGCCGTTTTTCGCGCGATTCAATCCAATACGGTCATTGTAAAAATATGGTGATGCTCTCCTGGGATCATCCGCGCGAACGGCCGCTGCCGGCGTGGATTGAGCAAAAAGGACTTTATCCGATAACTATTTTGCGGTCGCTTCAGCAGGAGATGCTTACAAAGTTCTCCGGCGGTGGTATAATGTTATTGAGGGACATTGATGCTTTAAGTATCGGCGAAATCATCAACCGCACCGGGATTTCCGAGGAGATACTGCGTAAATTAATCGCCGAGGCGAAAGATATTTTAGGGGCGTCGAGTAGAGACGCATAATTATGCGTCTCCGTAAAAGAAAATTTTTAATTTTTAATTTTTAAGTATATGTCCTTCGGATTATTAGATGTTATTTTACTGGTTATCCTCGGCGGCTTTCTTTTCTACGGCATTTGGGTCGGTTTTATCCAGACGCTCGGCGGGCTCGTCGGCACAATCTTCGGCGCGGCCATTGCCGGACATTTTCATGTCGCGGCCGCTACCTGGTTTAACGGAAAATTCGGCGGTGATTTAAATGTTGAAAAAATAGTGGCTTTCATTATCATTTTTATCGTCGCCGACCGCCTCATCGGTTTGATTTTTTTTCTCGTCAGCCGCCTCTTCCGCTTTGTAAATGTCATTCCGTTCTTAAGCAGTATCAATCGTTTGGCCGGCGCCGTTATGGGTCTGATTGAGGGTGGAGTGGTGTTGGGGCTGGCAATTTATATTGCCGTGCGCCTTCCATTCGGCGGCTGGGTTTTTTCCCAGCTTCAAACTTCCGAAGTCGCCAAATATCTTATAAAAATCGGCGATTTCACGGCGCCGCTTTTGCCGGAAGCCATCAGAATGCTCCAGCGGATTATTCCGTTTATATAAAATTTGTTACAAGAATGATTATATGATAAGGTAGAGACGCAAAATTTTGCGTCTCTACAAGTTTATGCGTTATATAGATACCCATTGCCACATTCAATTTAATGCTTATAAAAACGATACGGAGAAAGTCGTAGAGCGCGCTCTGGCGGAAAATGTTTCAATGATAACCGTCGGCACGCAAAAAGACACCAGCCGTCGGGCGGTGGAATGGGCGGAAAAAATTTCCGCCCGAGGCGGATCCGCCTTTGGCGGAGGCGGCAATCTTTGGGCCGCGGTTGGATTGCATCCTACTCATCTTTTTCACGAAGAAATTAAGGAAGATGTGGAAGGCGAGGAGGTGGCTTACAAGACCCGCGCCGAGGATTTTGATTTCGATTTTTATAAAAAACTTTGCGCCTCCCCGCGCGTCGTGGCGATTGGCGAAGTCGGGTTGGACTATTGGCACCGGCCGCCGAAAGTTAGCGATGAGGATTTCCGCCGTCGGCAAATTGAAACCCTTGAGGCGGAAGTTGCGCTGGCAAAAGAGGTTAATTTGCCGTTGATTTTGCATGTGCGACCGAGTAATTGGGAAACTGATGACGCTTACCGCGATCTTTATGATATTCTTAAAAAAGCCGATTGGCGCGGCGTTCTTCATTGCTATACCGGTAATTGGGACACGGCTCGAAAATTTTTGGATCTCGGATTTTATCTCGGTTTTACCGGCGTTATAACTTTTCCGCCGCAAAAAGTCGCGCCGATTTTGGAGGCGGTAAAAAATTGCCCGTTGGACAGAATCCTTTCCGAAACCGACGCGCCGTATCTTACGCCCGTGCCATATCGCGGGAAGCGCAACGAACCGGCTCATGTCAAGTATATCGTGGCCAAAATCGCCGAACTCCGCGGCGCCAATCCGGAAAAAACCGCGGAGCATCTCTTATCCAACGCCAAAAATCTTTTTGGTTTAAAATAATTTCTTTTGTTTAAGGCGCCCCGACCGTGGAGGTGAGTCCTCCCGCAGGAGGTCTCTCCTCCCCAAGTCAAACCAAACCTGCGTCTCCGGCTTGATTCATCCGGTGAATGAATCAAGGGTCGCCCCAAGTCAACGCGCCCGAGTCGCCTCAAAGTCAATCTGTCCCCGGCGACTCGGTCGCCCAAAGTTCAAGCGCCCCGAGTGAAAAAAATAAAAAGGCGCGGGAATATCTGTGGTAATCTGCTAAAAACCTGCCTGCCGGCAGGCAGGTCTGTGGAAATCCAAAATCAGCTTTTTTTAGCTTAACCAGTTAGAAAGATTTAGCTAACTTTAGCCAGGTTATGTCATGTCCTCTTGACAAAACTCTCAAAATGTGCTATACTCTGTTTAGATAATGCTGGAAATGGTTCCGGCCCATCTGGGTAAGTCTCGAGTCTCGGACTTGAGATATGCCAAGGAGGAAGTCATGGCCAAGAAGATGGAAGTAGATCAGTTCGCCGAGTTTTCGTCCGCCGTCACGCGGGCTCTGCCCCGCAACCTGGACACTACCGTGGCCCAGGGCTGGATCATGAATCAGGACGCCCTGGCCAAGGTCTTGCGCGAGGCCCTGGTGCCGCCGTCCCGTTCCTGGC
>CAYHOC010000029.1:5962-10629 GCA_964358135.1 uncultured Gammaproteobacteria bacterium | reverse complement strand
AGATTCTAAAAGAAGCCACGCCCAGCCCGCAGAGTTTTGCGAATTTATACAGCAAAGATGATATTGCGCCTTTATACAGCAAAGATGAGATTGCGCATGACTTGGCCTATGTTGAAGACCGCAAACGGCGTTTTGAAAAGGCCTGCGCCGAAAATCCGTCGTTGGAAATAACTGACAAAATGTCGCGGATTTTGGAAGCGATAATGTATGAGCACACCGAACTTAGTAATTGGTTTGGAAAGGATGCGAAGACATACAAGACCGCGGATTTTGACGATATCGCCAATGGCGTTGATTTGGTTACCGAATTTGGCGGCGAAGCCGGAACCCCCGCGCATCTGGCGCTTGGCATTGATGTGACATTTACCACTCGTCATCAGGAGAAAAAATTTGATCGGATTTGGGATAGCATCATGAGTCAAAAATTGAGCGCCGTCAAATATTTTCAGTCCGAAGACAGCGGCAAGCGCCGTCTTAGCGGCGTCCCCGGAGTCGTCATTGGCATTGAAAAAGGAAGGCTTGAAGAAATAGTATCGTTATGGATGCAGAATAAAAAAAAGGAGTTGGGGAACCATCCGGTCAGAGCGCTTTTGATTGAAGAGATATATGAGCAGTTAAAGAGATTCAGAGATGTGGCGGAGGTGTTTCATAAAGATTCGGCATTTAAGGCGTATGAGCGGGCGTTCAAAACAATTCAAAAAATTCGCGGAGCGCAAAAGCCGGACCTCGGAGAACTTAAAAATGACGCGGTGTATCAGGCGATGATGAAAGAGCTGGATAAATTCAAAGTCGGCGGGGGATAAATTAGAGCGTCTCGTTTATTCACCCGCCAAAGTTTTGGGCACCTAGCTCAGTTGGTTAGAGCGTCTCGTTTACACCGAGAAGGTCATAGGTTCGAATCCTATGGTGCCCAAGATGCCCAAAATTTAGGCGGGCAAGCCGAGAAGGTCATAGGTTCGAATCCTATAGTGCCCGCCAAGATGCTAATTATGGAAAAATTTAATCCGGAAAAAATCATCGGGGAAAAAATTGGCGAGGGTGCGGAAAAGATAGTCTATCGTCACAAACACGATAAGGAAAAGGTTGTCGGCGTGTTTCACAAAAAATATTATACCAAAGAGACCGTTCGTCAGATAAAAAGCCGTTTTTATCTGACCAAACTGCTCCACATTCTTTATCCGAAAAATTTCCCGGATATGCATTTGGCGGCGAGCGACCCGCAGATGGTGATTGTTGATTATGTAGAAGGGAAGCCGGTGGATTTTGGCGATCGCGGTAAAATCTTCGCATTTAATAAGAAATTTAGCGATGAAATAAGAGTTGATATGGATGGAATGTCGGGAAATTATCAAAAGGATCAGGCGGGGAATTTAATTTATGTTGATACTCTTCGGGCCTACGAAATCATGAAAATTGACGGAGAAAAGCAATTGTGCGAGCTTTTTGACAGAAGCGAATTGGAATGGATGGTTGACGGCTTGCCGGAACAAAAAAAGCCAAAGCGCTTTTTTATCTCGGCAGATTAAATAAATTAGTAAAAGAAGAGAAAAAAGAGCTGAAAAAATCACCGAAATAAATTTTAAATTTCCCCTCCTTAGCTACTCGCAATCCGAGCGGGCGAGGATGCGAGGGTTAGGGGTGGTTACCCCTCCCAACCTTTCCATTCCTCGCCCGCTCGGAACGGAAGTATCAAGGGGAGGAGTAAAAATATAAATCCAAAATTTAAAATTACCATATGCCGGAACAAAAACAATCTTTGTTAAAATCCGCCTTGCTTTATGTCGCGGAAATCGTCCAGGTGGTTTTGATCTCGCTGGCGATTATCATTCCGGTGCGGTATTTTTTGGTCCAGCCGTTTTATGTGCAGGGCGCGTCAATGGAGCCGAATTTTGCCGACAGAGATTATCTGATCATTGATGAAATATCTTATCGTTTCAGGAATCCGGAGCGCGGCGAAATTGTTGTTTTTAAGTATCCGAACGATCCGAAACAAGTGTTCATCAAAAGAATCGTCGGCCTGCCGAGTGAAAAAATAAACATCTCCGGCGGAAAAGTCACCGTGTATAACGGCGAAAATACCGGCGGCCAGGTCTTGAATGAAGATGCTTATCTTAGCCCGTATATTTATACTTCGGGCGAAAAAGTCGTCACCTTAAAATCCGACGAATATTTCGTGCTGGGCGATAACCGCAATTCCAGTTTGGATTCCCGAATTTTTGGGCCGGTGAACCAAAGATCAATTATCGGAAAAGTGTGGCTTAGGGGATGGCCGTTTGATAAAATTAAGAAATTTTAAGCTCATACGAAATTACGAAAAAGCTGCGAAAAATACGAAATTTTCGTATTTTCGTAAAGTTTCGCCCGCCTGCCATCGCCTTTTCGCGTCTTAATATTTAATTAGTATCTTAATTTAGATTAAGTTTCTTATCCAAAAGAAATAATGTAAATGGCTATGGCGGGCAGGTAATTTCGTATGGTATATATGCCTCAAGTTAAGAATATCAAAAAAATCAAGCCGGTAAAAAAAGAAAAAGATCAGGTAATTAAAGTCATGGCGCCGCCGAAGAGCAACGAGCCCTTGCAGCTGGTGCGCGGTTTTAAGGATATTTTGCCGAGCGATAAAAATTATTGGTCTTTTTTATATGGAAAATTCAGCGACCTCGCTCTGGCGCACGGTTTTGATATGATTGAGACGCCGATCGTTGAGAACGCTAATTTATTTATCCGGGCGGTCGGCAAGCAAACCGATATTGTTGATAAAGAAATGTTTGTCTTTGAAGACCGGGGCGGGGAGCGCGTGGCGCTTCGTCCCGAGGGAACGGCCGGGGTGGCGCGCGCCTACATCAGTCACGGCATGCTTGCCGAACCGCAACCGGTCAAGCTTTGGTATTACGGTCCGATGTTCCGTTATGAGCGGCCGCAGTCCGGGCGCCTCCGTGAATTTCATCAGGTCGGTTTTGAGGTGATGGGCGATATCAATCCGATCATTGACGCCCAGCTGATGATTTTCGCGCTTGGATTTTTTCACGATCTCGGGCTTGGCGAGGCGACGCTCCAGGTGAACAGCATCGGCTGTCCGAAGTGTCGTGAAAAATTCAAGGAGGCGCTGGTGGAATATTACCGCGCCAGCCGTCCGAAGCTCTGCGAAGATTGTAAAAAGCGTCTTCTTAAAAATCCGCTGCGGATTCTTGATTGCAAAAATGAAAGTTGCGCGTCGCTCAAATCCGGCGCCCCGCAAATCGTTGATTGGCTGGACGAGGAATGTAAAAATCACTTTACGCGCGTGTTGGAGTATCTTGACAGCGCCAATGTCGGTTATGTTTTGAATCCTTATCTGGTGCGCGGCCTGGATTATTACACCAGGACCGTGTTTGAAATTTGGCCGGGAGAGGAAGACCGCGGGCAAAACACGCTGTGCGGCGGCGGCCGCTTTGACGGGCTGCTTGAGCTTTTGGGAGGCCGGGCGGCGCCAGCCATCGGAATGGCGGTCGGCGTCGAGCGCGTTATTACCCAGCTGCGGGAGAAGGGAGTGCAGATGCCAACGGATAGAAAGCCGGATGTTTTTGTCGCGGCTCTCGGTGAACCGGCAAAAAAGAGATGCCTCCAGTTGTTTGAGGAGTTGAGGCGCGCCGGGATCATGGTCTCCGAAAATTTTTCCCGCGACGGCCTCAAACACCAGCTGGAATCATCCAATAAAATCGGCGCGCGGTATACGATAATTTTGGGGCAAAAAGAAGTGAGCGACGGCACAATAATAATCCGCGATATGGATTCCGGGGTGCAAGAAGTTGTGGATTATTCCAAGATTACGAGCGAGCTTAGGAAAAAATTGAACAAATCTTACTCTTGACCATTTAAGCTATATTTGGTATATTCAATAGTGGCCTATGGGCATTCTGGATAACACGAATAATTATCAGTGTTATTCGCGGGGCACTAGCCAGCCTACCGGCAGGCAGGCCCATTAGTGAAATCCAAAAGTTGGCCCCACGATAACCCGATTAGGTCGGTAGCGAGCTACTAAATTTTATGAAAGGCAGGTGACTTTATGTCCGAAGTAAAACGAAAAAAGGGAGAATCATTTGAAAGCTTGCTTCGCCGGTTTAATCGCCGGTTGATTCAGAGCGGAAAAATTTTACAGGCAAAAAAAGTCCGATTCAATAAAAAGGGACTCAATAAAACAAAACGCCGCGCTTCGGCGCTGCGCCGCAACGCGATCCGCGAGGAGCGCGAATATCTGATTAAAACCGGCAAGCTCCGCGAAGAAGATTTTAAGAAGAGCTACCGGAGATAGTTGATTACACGGATTTTCGCGGATAACACGGATAACTAACTTCCTCTCCCTTGATGCTCGCAATCCGAGCAAGCGTAGGATGCGAGGGTAGGGTGAGGGTGAAATATCCGCGTTATCCGTCAGTAATCCGCGCAATCCAGAACATGTCTTTAATGCAGAAGATTGAAGCTGATTTAATAGTCGCTTTGAAAGCCAAAAACGAGCTGGTTTTGGCGGTTTTGCGTAACGCAAAAACAGCGATTAAGAACGCGGAGATTGCCAAGAGACCGGAGGAGCTTTCGGAAGATGATGTTTTGGAGGCGCTTGGCCGCGAAGTTAAAAAACTGAACGATTCTGTCGCCGACTTTGAGCGCGGCGGACGGGCCGATTTGGT
>CAYHOC010000029.1:0-5862 GCA_964358135.1 uncultured Gammaproteobacteria bacterium | reverse complement strand
ATTTGGTGAGTAAATTAGTAAAAGAAGCGATGCAGTCGTAAAGAAAAACTTAAAAAATAGCCCCGCCGATTCGGCGGGGCTATTTTTTAAGTTTATCGTTTTCTTTTTATGGTCAATTTTGCTATAATATAATTATGAACGCTACCATAAAAAAACGCAATTTAGGCCAATTTTTTACGACCAATTCAGATTATATTCTGCAGGGATTTCAGGAATTTGTTGAAAACAAAGAGGTTGTCGATCCTTTTGCCGGCAATCAGGATTTGATAAATTGGTCAAAAAATAATAAGTGTAAAAAAATTATTGGTTTTGATTATGACCAAAATCTAATTGATAACAAAAAGGTTTTTTTAAATGATTCCATAAATTCGCCGAAAAATTATAAATTCGTCTGTACCAATCCGCCCTACCTGCATAAAAATAAAGCATCGTCGGATATAAAGGAGAAATTTTTTTCGGGCGCGCATTCTAATTTTGAAGATTTATATCAAGTCTCCATATTTTCAGTATTAAACAGCGACGAGGGAATAATTATTGTTCCCCTGAACTTTTTATGCGCCGAAAATTCAAAAAAAATACGCGAGTTATTTTTTGAAAGATTTGAAATTTTAAGATTGAATATTTTTTCCGAACAAGTTTTTGACGATACGACTTACAATGTCATATCTTTTTATTATAGAAAGAAACAAAAAATGTCGGATAAAAATATTATTGGAGCGACTATCTACCCGGAGAATAAAAAAATAAAATTAAGGCTCGAAAAAAAATATAATTGGCAATTTGGCGGCGATTTTATCAATAAGATAAAAAATACTAAAAATAGCCTCGGCATATTTCGTCTGACGGAGGACTATTTAAAATCAGGAGAATACGAGGTGGAGGTAGCGCTGCAAAATATTAAAGATACAAAAATCTTAAAAATAAGCAACGACATAAAAGAATCGCTTGAAAAAAATATACTATTTTTGCGAGCCATTGACAGCAAAAATGGAAAAAAAATTCAGCTTGAAGACATTAGAGAATATAAAGTGGCCGGGCTGGTCGGCAAAAATACATCGCGCAATATGGCGCATTTAATTTTTAAAGAAGAAATTCCGATTGACGAACAAATTGGGTTAATGAAAAAGTTTAATGAAGAATTAAACAACAATCGTATTAAGTATTTCTCTTTTTTCTTGACCAATTTCCGAGACAATAATCGCAAAAGAATTTCTTTTGATTTGACCTACAAATTTTTAAACTTTATTTATTATGAAAAAAATTCAAACCAATCGGTATTATTTTGACATATCAAAAATAATCGAGAAAAACTATTTGATGATTTTTATGTATTTGATGAAAGGCACCCCGAACTAAACAAATATATCAAAAACACAAAGGAAATAAAAAATATCTTGATAACTATCAAGATGCTGCAGAGCAAAAAAGAGAAACATTCGGTCGTTGATAAATACTTTTTGGAATTATCCAGGATCATCGGCAAATTTTCTAATTGTTCAGAATTCGCTTGTTTCGTGAACGCTTGCGACAATATTATCAGCGAAGCTAAAAATGAAATAGATTTGCTTAAAAAAATTACCGAAAGATATTTTACCAAAAGGATACTTAATGAAATGGTTCCGGAAGAGTGGGTGCAGGCGATATTGGACACAAATTCATCTCGTAAAAAGGGGAAATGCGGAGAAAATAAGCTGATTCATATTTTAAAAAAACAAGGTTTTGCCGAGGTGTTTGATTGGAATAATTTTTTTAAGACCGATTTCTGCGTGGTAAAGTTTTCTAAAAAATTTAATCTAAAAAATGTCCGTAAAAACTTAGATATAAGAATAATGACCAAAAAACAAAATAAGACATTGGACATAATAATCAAGGCGAAAGACAGGATACTGCTTTGCGAGGCAAAACATTTAAATACTTCGGGCGGCGGACAGGACAAGCAAATATCGGAATTGATTGAGATTTTGGGATTAAATGAAAAGAATAACATTTCGTATATTTCATTTTTAGATGGTAAATACTCCAATATACTGCTCGGTAGTAATAGCGGTGGCGATAAAATAACCACCCAGAGAGAAGAAATCAACGGATGCCTTAACCATAACCCTGATAATTACTGGGTAAATACAGCCGGTTTTATAGAATTGATAATGGATTTGAAATAAAATAATCGGCAAACTCCAACAAATGGCGCGAGCTTAAGGCCGAAATTGAAAAAACCCTCGGCTGCCTCGCCTGTAGGCTTACGGCCGAAGGCAGACCTACGGGCGAAGCCGACCGGAAAATTGACGAGGAGGTTTATAAACTCTACGACCTCACGGAGGAGGAAATTAAAATGTGGAAGGGGATAAAAAGCCGTCTTAGCCAAAAATACTTGACAATTTAGATAGGATTTGGTATATTAGCAATATGGCTAAGTTAGTGAACTGGTACAATTTTGAGCGTAAAATAAGGGAAAAAAGGCTACCAATTTTCTCC
Organism: uncultured Gammaproteobacteria bacterium; assembly: GCA_964358135.1. GTDB lineage: Bacteria > Patescibacteriota > Patescibacteriia > CAYHOC01 > CAYHOC01 > CAYHOC01. Next base: position 3,387 of record CAYHOC010000029.1, on the reverse strand, counting down.
TCTCTTGATATCCAAAGGTTATTTGGGGTTACGAAGATAGCGGCCACCTTTCTGGCGCATCGTTACGCAAAAAAAGGTTTTATCGTGCGGATCAAGAGGGGGTTGTATACGCTTTCGCGGCCGCTACCGCCGGAGCTTTTTGTTGCCAATAAGATTTACGAACCATCATATGTTTCTTTAGAGTTTGCGCTTTCGTACCATCGCGTTATTCCGGAAACGGTATATGAAATTACTTCCGTTACTCCAAAGGCAACGCGCCGCTTTGAGACGATGGGAAAAATTTTTTCCTATCACAAAATTAAAAAAGCCGCTTTTACCGGCTATGGCATAGAAAGACAGGGCGGAATAGGGTTTCGTATTGCTGATGCCGAAAAGGCGTTTGTCGATACGAATTATTTTAGATTTTTGGCGCATCGGCCGCCGATTACTCGTTTTGATAAAGAAAAGATTGACGCGCGTAAGGCGGAACGATACGCCAAGCTTTTCGGCAATAATAAATTTTTGAGCATTATTAAGACAACATTGCAATAACTTTTTATGATTTCCAACGAAAATATTGAAAAATTAAGTAAACAATATCAGATGGGCGTATTTCCGAATATTATTCGTGAATATTTTCAGCATGTATTTTTAAGCGATTTGTATAAGATACCAGAAGGAGGAAAATTTTTACTTAAGGGCGGAACGGCTTTGCGAATTGTTTATGGCAGCCCTCGCTTTTCAGAAGATTTGGATTTCTCGCTTTTTAATATCGCGCAAAATGAAATCAAGGTTTTTGTAGAAAATTGTTTTTTAAAAGTTTTGGCGGAAATTGAACGCTCGGGTATTAAAGTTGAGGTTGGAAAAAAATCAAATGTCACCAGCGGCGGATATTTTGGCGTGGCAACATTTGAGACGCAGGGTTTTCAGCCGGTAGACATCGAAATAAATATTTCCACGAGAAATGACAAAAGCGTGCCCGGGGAAGTGGTAAGTATTGCCAATGATTTTGTGCCGACTTATAATATAATCCATTTTCCGCAAGAGAAACTAGTGGAAGAAAAAATTTTTGGCGCCTTAGTTGAGCGTAAAAAGCCACGCGATTTTTATGATTTGTATTTTATGATGAGACGGGGGATGCTTTCGCTTGAGCAAAAAAAGAAGTTATCCGATATTAAATCGGATATATTGGCTTGGGCGCGTAAAATTGATTTTAAGCTGGAATTGGGTGCGCTTTTGCCGGCAGATCAACAGGATATTGTTCGTGATTTTATCCGTGCTCTTGAAACGGAGATAGGGAGACAGGTCGCATGATACTTTTAAGGCCGGCTACGGTTTTATCGGAGAGGATAGAAGTATTAAAAGAATAAAGCCCAAAAGACGGCTTGACTGGCCGTCTTTTTTGGTATCATTTTCGTCCCCCTTGACTCAAAATCCGACATTTGTGTTATTCTCATAAATTATATATAATATAGTATAGTTATACACATCTCAAATTTCTTTCCCCATGCCCCGTTAGAAGTCCGCGTGAAAAAATTAAAATTTTTTTAAAATAACGCGGGGTGTGGCTAAAATTGAAGTTGGTTTTTGATCGGAGGACGAGTGATGGTCATTAACTGACTTCTATCGGGGCATGCTTAAGAGAAATCGACTATCTTTTGTAATAAAAGCCGCATTAACGCTTGGCGTTTTTGTGGTCTTTTTATTTTCCATAAACATGGTTTTGGCGCAAGGTCCCGGGGACTTGGGGCTCTCGCAGGTGGAACCGACGCTTGCCATCGCGACGCAAACCGATATCCGCGTCATCATCGCGCGGATTATTCAGGTCGCGCTCGGCCTGGTCGGAATTATTCTGGTCGCGCTGATTGTCTATGGCGGATTTTTGTATATGACTTCCGCCGGCGATCCGACAAAAGTCGCCAAGGCGCGGAAAGTAATCACTGAAGCGATTATCGGTCTGCTGATCATCCTCTCGTCTTTGGCGATTACCGAGTTTGTGATTAGAAGCATTACCGGCGCGATGTTCGGCGGTCGGGGCGGAGAAAGCGAGCGGCAATTTGTTGACCCGCTTTCCGGCGCCTATGGGAGCGGGATAATCCAAGACCACTATCCGGCGCGCGACGCGCAAGAAATCCCGCGGAACGCCAAAATCATCATCACCTTTAAGGAGGTGATGGATCCGGCCAGTTTGATTGAGGATAGCGCCCCCGCCGATGGCGTTTATGGAAGCAGTAATGATAAATTAAATTCAAGCAATGTAAAAATCCGCAAGAGCGCGGCTGATGCCGACAGCGGGCCGTTTGTTTTGGCCTTTGCCGCCAAGTCCGCTGATAATCGCACCTTTGTTTTCAAACCGGACGGGTTGTTGGGGAGTTCGGCGGAGAACATCAAATACGCGGTGGCGCTCGCCGGCGGCGCGACGGGCGTCAAAAAGGCGAATGGCGAGGCGGCTTTCGGGGCGAATTTTTCTCGCGGTTATCAATGGGAATTTACCACCGGCACTTTTGTTGATGAGACGCCGCCGCAGTGGCAAACCGTCATGCCGGCGCCGCGCGTTCCTCCTTATGACAAAAATATCTCAATTGAGATTACCTTTAATGAGCCGATTGATCCCCTCACCGCGAGCGGCGATTCCCCGGGATTCAGTAATTTAAGGGTCTCCGCCGCGAGCGCGGCGGTAAATGGAGCGTTTGTCGTCAGCAATGGTTATCGCACCGTTGGCTTTATTCCAAATAATCCTTGCGGCGTCAATGCCTGCGGGGAAACGATTTTCTGTTTGCCCGGCAGCGCGGCTATCACCACTTTAATTAAAGCTGCAAGTTTAAGCGCTTCGCCGCCGGCGGCCGCGCTTCCTTATCCTTATGACGGCATCACCGATATCGCCGGAAATTCTTTGGATGGGAATAAAAACGGCGCGGCTAATGGTCCGACGGCAGACAATTATTCCTGGGATTTTAGCACCAGCAATAGCATTGATTTAACCGCGCCGACGGTCTTGAATATCGCGCCGGACTCCGAACAGCCGAATTACGACGCCAAAGGCGAGGTCGCGCTGGAGTTCAGCAAGGTGATGTTAAGCAGTAGTTTGAATAACAGCAACCTCCTTCTCCACGGCGCGAAGTCCCCCTACGCATCTTATGATATTACGGTGGCGCCATGGTGGACGGTGCGGAACAGCTATTTGGATCTGACCGGCGCGGTCACCATTGATTCGGCCGTTGCGGTCCGCAGTTTAGTAACCGTTCCGCACGGCGATTTCCTGAAGGAGACATCCTATTATCCCGAGGCAACCGCCGGACTTAAGGATTCATATCAAAATTGTTATTTTCCGTCAAAATCTTCGGCCCCGAGCGCAAGTTGCGATGCCACTCTGGCTCTGCCGTATTGCTGCGCCGCCGCGGCCTGCGG
>CAYHOC010000028.1:6008-10757 GCA_964358135.1 uncultured Gammaproteobacteria bacterium | reverse complement strand
TGGCGCCGTTGCGAAAGGGGATTATCAATAAAAATCCTTTTGAATATTATGGCGTCCGCGCCAGTTTCAAGATAAAATATTTGCCGTGTGTTGATTTTCTTTCGTCGTGGTGGATGCCGAAAAAAATAGCTTTTTTGGTTGAGAGCCGGAGTTTCGGTTTGTCGGTGAAAAAATATTTGGCCGAAAATAAGCCGGATGTTGTTTATTCGCGGGACGAATTTGTTTTAAGACATTTGTTCGGCGGCGGATATAAAATATTCTGGGAATTGCATGCCATCAACAAGAATTGGGGGCTTTTTAAAAATATGGCCGCGTCCCTGAACGGTTTTGTCGTCTTGACTTCATCAATGAAAAAAATGCTACTGGAAAAAGGAATCGCGGAGGAAAAAATTTTAGTGTCGCCGGATGCGGTTGACCTCGCGTCTTTTCTGACGAACAAATCAAAGGAATTGTTACGGCGGGAGCTGGGGTTGCCGCTGGACGTAAAATTAGTTACCTATGTCGGGCAGTTGGAGGCGCTGGGCAAGGAAAGGGGGGTTGGCGGTCTGATTTCGGCCTTCAAAATCGTGGAGTCGGCATACCCAAACGCGGCGCTTTGTCTGGTCGGCGGGCCTAAAAATAAGATTTTAAAATATCAGGCCGAGGCGGACAAAATTGGCTTGACCCATTCAATAATTTCAGGGTCAACCCCGAGCAGAGTCGAAGGGTTGACAAAGGTTATTTTTGTTGATTATATAGAGCCAAGAGCCGTTCCGGTTTATGAACTGGCGGCGGATGTTTTGGTTATACCCTTTCCATGGAACGAGCGTTACGCCTACTTTGTTTCACCGCTTAAGATGTTTGAATATATGGCTGCCGGAGTACCGATTGTCGCTACGGATTTGCCGGCGATCCGCGATATCTTGGACGAGAAAACGGCGGTAATCGTAAAGCCCGGAGATCCGGCCGATATGGCGCGGGGGATTTTGAAGCTTTTGCGCGACGAAGAGGCGGCCGCTTTTTTGGCGGAGAACGCCAAAGAGCTAGTCAAAAATTATTCGTGGGAGGAACGAGTTAAAAAAATTTTATTATTCATTAAACACTATGCCCAGTAATACAACCCCCAGCTTGCCATTATATTAAAGCTTGATGCTAATTGATAGTATCTGTGTTGGGAGCTGTATATGAGCTATTAAGGAAATAAAAGACACCAAGCGCCAAAAAATATTATCTTAAAATCATTTCAACTTTAGTAATTAATACTTTTAATCCTCCTGACGCAAACTCTTGAAAGGCGTTTGGGTCTGGGGGTTGATATACTGGGTATGCATAAACTATCCATTGTCATCCCGTTTTTAGACGAAGAGGAGAGCGTTGGAATTTTATATCAAAAAATAGTTGAGGCGCTGGCCCCTCCCGATTATGATTATGAGATGATTTTTATTGATGACGGTTCGCGTGATAAGGGTCCGCAAATTATTGCCGATCTGGCGCGGCAAGATCAAAGAGTCAAGATGATAAGATTCCGCAAGAATTTCGGGCAGACGGCGGCAATTGCCGCCGGCATTAAGTTCGCCAGCGGCGACGTGATTATTCCGATTGATGCGGATATGCAAAATGATCCGGCAGATATTCCAAAGCTCGTTTCCAAAATTGACGAAGGATATGATGTTGTTTCCGGCTGGCGGCAGAACCGGCAGGATACATTTTTCTCCCGCAAATTACCGTCATGGCTTGCCAACCTTCTAATTTCAAAAATTACCAAAGTGCATTTGCATGATTACGGTTGCACCCTAAAAGCATACCGCGCCGAAGTGATAAAAGATATTCCTCTTTATGGCGAGATGCATCGTTTTTTGCCGGCTTATACCGCCTGGTATGGCGCGAAGATTACCGAAATGCCGACAATTCATCATCCGCGCAAGTTCGGAACGTCAAAATACGGAATTTCGCGGACTTTTCGCGTTGTTCTAGATCTTTTGGTCGTCAAATTTTTGTCAAATTATCTCACCAAGCCGATTCATTTTTTCGGCGGGGCCGGTTTTCTGTCGCTTTTTTTTGGATTTATAAGCGGTCTTGCCGCGATCAGTTTGAAAATTACCGGCGCCCGGTCTTTTGTGGCCACTCCGCTGCCTCTTCTTTCGGCAATTTTTGGTGTCATCGGTATCCAGTTCATCCTGATGGGGCTTTTGGGCGAGATTATGATCCGAACTTATCATGAAGCGCAGGACAAACCGACTTATCTTATTAAAGAAAAAATAAATTTATAAAAAATAGAGACGCAAAATTTTGCGTCTCTACAATGCCGACTTTGTATTTATTCGACAATCGAGATGGCATTCACCGGGCATCCGCGAACAGCATCGTCAACGCAGATTTTAAGCAGTTCATAGTTGTCTATCGGCAGAACTTCCGCTTTCCCCCCGTCATTCAATTTAAAAACTCTCGGGCACAGCGCCTCGCAAGCGCCGCAACCGATACACGCGTTTTGGTCAACGAACGGTTTCATAAATTTTTGATTAATTATTGATTAAATTATAGCAAATAATTATTTAATTGTGAAGTATTCAATAATAATCCCAGCTTATAATGAAGAAAACGCGATAGCCAAAGCGGTATTTGCGGTTTTAGACTATTTTAAAAAAAATAGCAATGATTTTGAAATTCTCGTTGTTGACGATGGTTCAATTGATAAAACGGCGGTAATTGTTGATGATTTGGCGAGAAACAATCCGGAAGCCCGTTTCCTTAAAAATGAGGTAAATTTCGGCAAGGGTTATTCTGTGCGCCGGGGGGCGTTGGCGGCCACGGGCGATTATATTTTATTTTTGGATGCGGACCTGTCGACGCCCGTGGAAGAATTTGCTAAATTGGAAAGATATATCGGCGATTACGATATTATCATCGGTTCGCGCGCCATTCCCGGCGCCGAGATTATTAAGTCCCAGCCGTGGTTTAAGTCCCTTTGCGGCCGTTTGGCAGGTTTTTGCATCCGTCTGATTTTGGGATTAAACATTAAGGATACCCAGTGCGGATTTAAGATTTTTAACCGCCGGGCAAATGAAATTTTCCATCTTCAAAAAATAAACAGATGGGGTTTTGACGCGGAACTTTTATTTTTGGCGCGAAAAAAGAATTTTAAAATAAAAGAAATTCCGATCAGGTGGATAAATGATGAAACCAGCTCGGTAAAGCCACTAGACTATGTTAAATCATTTTTTGATATCTTAAAAATTAGATGGGATTATTTTGCGGGCAGATATAAAATCCAACCGCCGGATCGGCTTGTATGAAAAAAGTATTGTTAATTTTTCCGAGAATGAAATATCGAAGCGGCGATCCGCCGCTCGGTGTTGCTTATCTCGCGGCGGTTTTGCGTAACATAAAAGATGTCGCGGTTGAAATTGTTGACACAACTTTTATGGATAATCCGCGGGAAGAAATCGGGAGTATCTTAAAGGGCAGCGGCTATGATTTTGTCGGCATTTCCATCATGACATTACAGCTTGATGATAGTCTCGGGGTAATTAAGGCTGCTAAACAATTTTTACCGCAGGCAAAAATTGTTGTTGGCGGCCCGCATGCCACGGTAATGCCGGAGGAAACCTTAGCCGCCGCGCCGGAGATTGATATTTTGGTGACTGGCGAGGGCGAAGAAATTTTACCGCGGATTATTGCCGGCGAAGAATTAGAGAAAATTCCCAATCTTTATTATCGCACGCATGGTGAGATAAAAAAAACTGAGCGCATCATCCCGACTTCGGAGTTGGATGCATTGCCGTTTCCGGCGCTTGATATGCTTCCGATGGAAAAATATATCGGATCCTGGTTTCAGGTTGAGCCGTATCGCGGCACATCAATCATCACTTCGCGCGGCTGTCCCTATGTCTGCACCTTCTGCCAGCCGACGCTTCGTTATATTTTTGGCGACAAAATAAGGCAGAGAACGCCGCAAAATGTCATCGACGAGCTGAAACAGTTAAAGCAAAAATTCGGCATTGAGGCCTTTATGTTCCAGGATGACACTTTTAATTTTAACAGGCCATGGATAGAAGAGTTTTGCCGCTTGATGATTGAACAAAAAGTAGAATTACTCTGGGGATGTAATGTCCGCGCCAATCTGACAAAAGAAGATCAGCTGGTGATGATGAAAAAAGCTGGTTTGCGGAAAATAAATATCGGCCTTGAGTCGGCATCGCAGCGGATTTTAGATGATATTTATGACAAGAAAATTACCGTTGCCCAGGCCCGCGCGGCCGCGGCGGCGGCGAAAAAGGTCGGTCTTTTGGTTCAGGGATATTTTATTATCGGCGCGCCAACCGAAACCGAAGCGGAAATCAAAGAGACGATTAAGTACGCCGTTAATCTTGATATCGATATGGCAACTTTTAGTATCTGTACGCCGCTGCCGAAGACATATTTATATGATCGAACCAAAGATTTGATTGTTTCCGACGCAAAGGTTGATTATTATCGCAATTCCATTTATAAGCAGGGCGTGGCGCTTGATCAAAAGCTCCTGGATAAGTACCGGAGAAGGGCACTGCTTTTGTTTTATCTTAATCCAAAGCGTCTTCGGCTGACTCTTAGATTTATATTTTCACTGGGTGGAATAAAGCGTCTTTTTTTGAAATTAAAACGATTTTAATTATGTCGCTGTTCCACAAATTTATGTATCATAAATTGCTCCGGAAGCCGCGGCTTATGGCCGAGGCCGAGATTGTTAATGGGTTGGCCGGGGGGGGGGGGCTTAAGTTGCGGGGGGTTTTT
>CAYHOC010000028.1:0-5998 GCA_964358135.1 uncultured Gammaproteobacteria bacterium | reverse complement strand
GGCGCCCGGCGGCGGCCGACATTGGCCCTGGGCGCGCCGGGCCGGCCGCGAGACTTGACGTCGGTTATTTTGATGATTGCTTTAAGGGGCTTTTGCGGCCGGATTTTGATTATTTTGGCATTGATCCGTCACCCGTCAAGTTGATAGACGGGATGCCGAAAGTATCGGTTGAAGATTTTGTGTCGGATAAAAAATTTGATATTGTTATCGCTTCAAATATCATGGAGCACGTGAACGACCCGGTTTTGGTAATGCGAAAGCTTAAGGAATTATCCGCAAAATATATTTGTATCGGCGTGCCGTATGAGCCGTATTACACCATTTTTCGTTTTTTTGTTCCCGAGCCGGAGCATCTTTGGACAATACATCCGAACGCCTTGGCTCTTCACCTCGGAAAACCGGTTATAGAAAAATTTTTACAATTCAGAAGGTTTTATTACGCGGTTTTTGAAATTGCTTAATTTGTTAATGAGTAATTATTAATATTTATGAAAGTATCTTTGCTTTTATCCTCATTCAATTCCTTGTCAGCCGCCGGTTTTACCACCAAGCGGGTTAAACGTATTTACGGTTATTCAATGCCGCTTGGTATTGCCGGATTAGCGGCGGTCTTAGAAAGGGCGGGCTACGAAGTTGCGGTGTTGGATCCGTGTCCGTTACAGCTCGCCGTTTCGGATATTGCTGCGTGGGTGAAAAAAGAAAATCCGGATATTTTGGGGATTTCCGCCCTTACCCATACCGCCAAAAACGCTTACGCGGTCGCGGAGGCGGTTAAAAAAGAGATGCCGAATCTCCCGATTATTATGGGTGGTTCGCATTGCACGGTTTTTCCGGATAGGGCGATAGCCGAGTGTCCCGCGATTGACGTGTCCGTAATCGGCGAGGCGGAAGAAAGAATCGTTCCTCTTGTTGAAGCTGCAGTCAGACGAAGCGGGCTTCAAAATATCAAGGGGTTGGTTTTTAGGGATCCCGTGAGCCAAAAGATAATTGAAACCGGCCCGCCGGATCTTCAGAGGAATTTGGACCTGTTTCCGTTTCCGGCCCGCCATCTTTTCCCGAATAATTTATACATGTCCTATCCGGATCAAATCAGGCAAACGCCGGTGACCAACGCTATGACGGCGCGGGGATGCACATGGAGAAAATGTAAGTTTTGTTTTGAGGGCGGAAAATTTATGCCCGTTTACAGGAGACGCGGTCCGGAGAATGTGATTGAAGAATTAAAAGAAATAAAAAGAATGGGGTTCAACGGTTTTGCCTTTTGGGATGATAATTTTTGCGTCTCGGAGGACTGGGTCGGTAAAATCTGCGAACTTTTAAGAAAAGAAAAACTCGGTCTTACCTGGACTTGTTACGGCCGGTCCAACACGATGACCGAAAAAATGGTTAAAGATTTAAAATCAGCCGGGTGTTTCAGTATTTATATCGGTTTTGAGTCCGGCAATCAAAAAATTCTTGATTTGATTCAAAAGGGCACAACGCTTGATGAGGAGCGCCGGGCGGTAAAATTGTGCCATAAGTTCGGTTTGGAAGTAAGGGGTTCATTTATTTTGGGTTTGCCATGGGATACGCCGGAAACGGTGCAGGAATCAATAAATTTTGCCAAAGAATTGGATTTAGATTTTGTAAAATTTATGCTTTATACGCCGGAGCAGGGGACGGAATTATTTGATATTGCCATGGATTACGGTCGGAAAGTCGATTGCGGGTTATGGGGTCAGGGCAGTTTAACCAAGGCCTCTTACGTGCCAAAGGGATTTGAATCAATTGAGCAATTGGAAAAGATGGCGCAAAGAGCTAATATTTCGTATGTTTTCAGGCCTAAGTTTATTTTGAGAAAACTTTTGTCCGTGAGAAGCTGGCAGGATGTTCGTAAATATTTTGACGGATTTTTGATGATGATCAGTTTAAAAAGATGATATCGGCCATCTTCACTATCAATTCGTGTTATTAGTGGCGCAAAGCGCATTAGTGTTATCCGAAACGTTTTGGATTTTACGAATGGGCTTTTGCCCCGCGAATAACGCGAATAAGATTTACATTTTTTTTAGTAAAAATTTTATGCCGATTATCTTAGGAATGTTATTTTTAGTCAGCACATTTTTTTGTGGCTGGATTTTTACGACGCGTATTTTGGGAGAAAGGAGAATTTTTGCCGTTGTGCCGCTAGCCCTGCTTTTCGGCATCAACGGATATAATTTTTTTGTTAATATTTTTTCTTATTTCGCGCCGGTGAAGTTTGTTATCTGGGCGGTTTTAGGCGCGATGTTGATATTCTCGGCGATAGTTTATCTCAAATCACGCGCCTGCGAAGTTCAAAAAATTTCTCTCGGGGAGCTTACGGTCAAGCAGGTTAAAATATTATTTTTGATTGCCGTGGCGGTTTCGTTGGCCGCGGGATTGGTGGCGGTACGCGCCCTAGAAAGCGACGATCTTACTTTGGGCCACCTTCCGCTCGCGGCGACGATCAGTGAAGGAAATTTTCCGGTAAAAAATCCGTCTGCCCCCGATCATCCGATGTATTATCATTATGCGCCGGACATCCTAACCGCTTCTTTATATAATATAACCAAAATTCCGCCATGGCTGGCGTATGATGTACAAACAATGTTGTTTGGCGGGCTTGCGTTTTTGATGGCGTTTCTTCTATCTTTTGAGATAATTAAACGTTACCGATCGTCGCTTATCGCCGCAATTCTTTTACTTTACGGCGGCGGTTTTGCCTGGCTTAGTCTTTTTGAGGGGATTGGCCCCCTGTGGCGCAAATTTGTTTTAAGTGAAGAGGTTCTGGCTCCGTGGAGATTTTTGGCGGCGGCAACATGGCCGAGGATGGATAGGGTCTACATCTGGATAATGAACAATCATACAACGGCACTCGGCTTTCCGGTGATGCTTGCGGTAATCTACTTTTATCTCCGGTTGATTAGCGGTGAAGAAAAAAGATGGGTTAAATTTTCTGTTTTGACCGGCGCGCTCTTCGGTTATTTGGCGTTGAGTTTGGAAACGCATTTTGCGATTTTATTTGCAGCTATGGTTGTCGTTTTGGCCATGAACTTACTGGCGCATCTTTTGCGCGGAAAATATAGAAAGACGCTGTTATTTGGTGAAGGTAATAAATTGTACGCGATTACTTTGATTATTGTGATCATCGGTTTAATTTTGGCATTAAATCAGGGCGGAATTCTTTCGGTCAGCGGCCAAATTTCATCCGGGCCGGTTGTTAAAGTCCATCGGCAATTTTGGCAGCTTGATTTTGACGGCGGACCGGCGGTGCCGATATGGAGTCTTGCCGCGTTGAAAGAATTCGGCCTGCCGCTGTTACTTTTTATACCGGCGGTTATTTTTTTTCGGCGCAACAAAAAGATTCTTTTTTTGGCGATTATTGCGGCCGGAGCGTTTTCTGCGCCATTTTTAGTGTCTTACGCGATGCGTCCGCGTGAAATGTTTCGGTTTTTTGGCCTATCAACACCGCTTTTTTCATTTATCGCCGGACTATTTTTGGGCGAGTTTTTATGCCGCGCCAAAGAGCGCTTGCAAAGAGACGGACAGAGGATTGTACTTGTAACAATTATTTTAATGTCGCTGTCGGCTGTAATTTTCCAAGTATTTTATGCCACAGTCTCCCCGCTGGGCGACATCGGAACAATAAATAAAACGTTTTTTGCCATTCCGCCGAAGCCAAAAGAAATTGATGCCCGGGCGTACGCGTGGATTAAACAAAATACTATCATCGCGGACAGATTTTTTCCGGCAAAATGGGGGAAGTATACCCGTTATAGCGATGATTTTATCCGCAATACGGGGCGCTTTACTCCCGGCGATGCCACTAATGAAGTAGTCAGTATTTTTCCCGAGGAATCTAAGTTGTATAATGAAATTGTAGAGTCGTGTTCGGTTGACGCTCTCCGGAAATTAAAAATAAATTATCTGTATTTTAGCCCAGATTTTCCGATCGTTGATTTTAAGAATAAATGCCTTCCGAAACTGGATGCTTCGTCGGTATATAGTGAATATTCGAGGAATGATTTTAGGGAAATATATAAATTAAAACAGTTGATAGAAAAATAAATTTATCTAAAAGCTGTAGTATGTGCGGAATCGCTGGATTTGTCGGCGCGGGAGACCAAGAAATCTTAAAAAAAATGACCGATACAATTCGTCATCGCGGACCGGATGATGAAGGGTTTTTGTTTTTGTGCACGAATTACGAATATACGACGAATTCACGAATTGGTACGAATAGTACGAATGTTGGCTTGGGATTTCGCAGATTATCAATTATTGATTTATCAACCGGCCATCAGCCGATCTTTAATGAGGATAAAACCATCGCCATCATATTCAATGGCGAGATTTATAATTATAAAGATTTAAAAAAAGATTTGGTCTCGCGGCATAAATTTTATACCAATACCGATACGGAAGTCATTGTTCATCTTTATGAGGAGCTGGGTGAGCGAGTCTTTGAAAAATTAAACGGGATGTTCGCAATTGCCATTTGGGACGGACGAAACAAAAAACTTATTTTATCGCGCGCCCGTCTGGGAAAAAAACCGCTTTACTGGACAAAAAATAATGAGGCGTTGGTTTTTGGTTCGGAGCTTAAAGCGTTGCTCGCGCATCCATCAGTAAAAAGGGAATTGGATTTACTTTCACTCCAAAAATATCTTTTTTACGAGTATGCGCCGACGCCGCGCGCGATATTTAAAGATATAAATAAAGTGGAATCCGGCCATTATTTGGTTTTTTCCGCCGAAGGCGGACCCGTCTCTGGCGGGGGCGGCAAGAGCGTGCGGATAGAAAAATTTTGGGACCAAAAGTTCAATCTTTATCCAAAAATGTCCGAAGAAGAATATCTTATAGAATTGGACCGGCGGATTGAAGAAGCGGTAAAAATCAGATTGATGTCCGACGTGCCCTTGGGAATATTTTTGTCCGGCGGAATTGACTCGTCGGCTATTACTTACTACGCGCAGAAAAACAACGCGCAAAAAGTTAAAACATTTTCCATCGGCTTTGACGACCCGAGTTTTGACGAGTCGGTTTATGCCAAGCTGGCGGCTAATTTTTTGGGGACGGAACATCATCACACCAAATTCGGCGCCAAAGAACTTTTGGATGTTTTGCCAAAAATCGCCGACGGAATGGACGAACCCCTGGCCGATGGTTCGCTTTTGCCGACATATTTGCTTTCCAAGTGGACGCGCGAACATGTTACGGTGGCGCTTGGCGGCGACGGCGGAGATGAGCTCTTTGCCGGTTATCCTACTTTTCAGGCGCATAAACTGGCCGGGATTTATAATCGGACGCCGCGATTAGCAAGAAAATTGTTTGAACGCGCCGTTTTGCTGCTTCCGACTTCTTATAATAACATCAGTCTTGATTTCAAGCTGAAAAAGTTTTTGGCGGATACGGAAAGCGGTATTTGCCGGCGCAACCAAGTTTGGCTCGGGGCATTTACGCCGGAAGCGCAAAGAGAACTTTTGGTCGGCGAAAGTAGCGGAAATGTTTGGGAGGATCTGGAAAATTATCTCCAAAATGTCAAAGGCGAGTCGCCGGAAAATCAGCTTTTGTATATGTATCAGAAGCAGTATTTGCGTGATCAGGTTTTGGTGAAAGTTGATCGCGCCAGCATGATGAATTCGCTGGAAGTTCGCGCTCCGTTATTGGATTATACGCTCGTTGACTTCGTTAATTCTATGCCTTATAATATGAAAATCAAGGGCTGGACAACCAAGTATATTTTTAAGCGGTTAATGGCCGATAAACTGCCGAAAGAAATCGTTTACAGAAGTAAAAAAGGATTTGGGATGCCCATCGGCAAATGGCTCCGCGGCGAACTGAAAGAAATGGCCACGGATTATTTGAGCGAGGCGCGAATAAAACAAGGGGGTTTATTCAGTTATCCGTATGTTAAAAAACTTTTAGATGATCATTTTTCCGGCCGGCGCGATAATCGAAAATACCTGTGGACGCTCTTGTGTTTTGAAATGTGGCG
>CAYHOC010000027.1:5137-10899 GCA_964358135.1 uncultured Gammaproteobacteria bacterium | reverse complement strand
TTCCGCCCAAGGCGGATCCGCCTCTGGCGGAAAAATAAATAAAAAGGTGCGGGAATATCCGCGGGAATCCAAAAGTCACAAAAATAGACAAATCCGCATCTTGTCTCAAATCAACTAAATATATACCATGATTTTATTTTTATACGGCGACGATTCGTATCGCCTCCGAAAAAAATTAAAAGAAATTACCGACAAGTTCACCCGCGACCACGATAAGTCCGGGCTCAATTTAACGCGTTTTGACGGCGCCAAATTGGATCCGGCCGCTTTTCAGCAATCGATCGGCGCGGCGCCGTTTATGGCCAAACGCCGAATGGTGGTGCTGGAGAATTTTCTTTCGGGAAACAAGAAAAAAAACAGCGTCGAGACGCAAAATTTTGCGTCTCTACAAAACACTTCCGACGATGTTATCCTGGTCATCGCCGAAAATTCGTCCGTCAAAGACTTATCTAAAAATCCCCTCTTTAAAATCTTGGGGGAAAATAAATATAATTATATTTTTGAACCGCTAAAAGGAATTGAATTGGAAAGATGGATTAAAAATGAGGCCCTTTCCCGCGGCATCGGCTTTAGCCCGGAGATGCTGGGAATCTTCACCGCGCAAATCGGAAATGATCTTTGGCGAGCCGCTTCCGAATTGGATAAAATCGCCGCCTACATCGGGAGCAAAAAAACCGGCAAGCTCGGAGTGGCCGATTTCAATAAATTGATTTCATCAAAAACCGAACAGAATATCTTCGGCCTGATTGATGCCATCGGAAACCGCGACAAAAAAACGGCGCTGAAAAAATTGTCCGATGAAATTCGCGCCGGCTCCAACGAATTATATATTCTGACCATGCTGCTCGGACAATTTGAACTTTTAATCTCCGTCAAAGATTTATACGATTCCGGTGAGCGCGACAAATCCGCTATCGCCGCCAAACTTGATGTCCATCCGTTCAAAGTCCAAAAAGCGCTGGCCGTCATCAAAAAATTTTCAACCGAGGAACTCAAAAAAATCTTCGGCTCATTAATCCAAATCGACCGCCAAATAAAAACCGGCTACGGCAAACCGGAATTACTGCTGGATCTCTTTGTCGCCAAATTATAACAAATATCTCCCCTCTTAATTTAAGAGGGGGTAGGGGGAGTTATCTCATTATGCAATTCGTATTTAATAATCCCGACCAAAAAGACCGACGCCGCGAATTGCGTAAAAATCAAACCGATGCGGAGAGAAAATTTTGGCAACAAATCAAGAATAAAAAAATCGCGGGCCTAAAATTTTATAGACAATTTGGCGTTGGACCATATATCTTGGACTTCTATTGTTCCAAATTACGATTGGCCGTTGAATTGGACGGCGGCCAACATTCGGAGACGCCACGCGCCGAGTATGACACGAAAAGGACCGAATACCTTCAATCAAAAAACATAAAAGTTTTACGATTTTGGAATAATGATGTGCTGAAAAATATGGAAGGAGTAATAATAAAACTTCAAGAAGAAATCAAAATTATTTTATAACTCCCCTTAATCCCCTCTTAATTTAAGAGGGGGGTTATCAAAATAACCCCGCAAATTGCGGGGTCATTTTTCTATTTGATATTTTTGATGAAAGCGAGCAACCGGGATTTAACTCTGGCGGCGGTATTTTTTTTCAAAATCTTTTTTTGCGCCGCTTTATCAATCGCCTTTATCGCTTTTTTCGCCGTCTCGCCGGCTTCGGCCAACTTTTTGGCGAGCGCGGACTTTTTTGCGCCCTTCACCAATTCATTAATTTGTCTTTTTACTTTTGCGTTTCTAAACGCCCGCTTTTTTGCCTGGCGGAGCGCCTTGAACGCGGCTTGTTTAATCGGCATATGTATTTTAAATTAATACGGCGAGACTTTCAAAGACAACTTTGTCAAATCCCCCCCCGATCCTCGCGCCCCTCGCCCGCTTGTAGGGCGAGTAGAAAAGAGGGAGGAAATATTTTTAAGATTCAATTTGTGGTTTAAAAACTTCTTGCGCCTCAATTGACTTTTCGCCATCGCCAGAGAGCTTGGCAATGTCTTTATCTATTTTTTGAAGCTCGGTATTGGCGAGGTCATAGGCATTTTGCGTGGTCTTCAGATTATTGCCCAATCTGGCCATATATTGTTCATAGTTTAGCATATGTCGGCTTAAATTGTCAACTCTCTTTAGAATGTCCTTCACCGACTCCTCTATTTTCAATGCTTTAAGCGCCTGGATGACGGTTTGGAGATAAGCGAAGAAAGATGTCGGCGAAACGATGATAACTTTTTTTCCGAAGGCGTATTGAATCAAATCCTGTGAGCTCACATTGGTGTTCCCTACTTTATAAATTAAAAGATTGTAATAAATACCTTCGGCCGGAATAAACATAAAAGCAAAATCAGTGGTATTTTCATTTGGCCGAATATATTTTGCCGTTTCGTCAATCCGGTTTTTAATATCGCGCTTAAAATCTTTTTCCAATTCGTCGCGCCGCGAGGCGTCATTCGTTTCCATTATTTGATTATACTTTTCAAGCGAAAATTTGGCGTCCACCGGAATTATTTTATCTTTGATAAAAATCGCCGCGTCAACAATCTGCCCATCATTAAACGCGTATTGCATTTTATAATTGTTTGGCGGTAAGATATTTCCCAGCAACGCTTCCAAAAAATATTCGCCTAAAATTCCGCGCTGTTTTGGATTTTTTAAAATATTTTCCAAGCTCTGTAGTTGCGTCGCAAAGCCGACAACCTGTTTATTGGTCGCGTCAAGCTGGGTAAGTTTTGACGATACATCCTGAATAATCCGATTGCTTTCACTGGCCCGGCTTTGGACAAATTCCAAATTTTTTTGAAATGATGAGCTCACCGCTTCGCGGATATCTTTCAATTCTGTTTTCAAATCTTCAAGATTTTTATCCTGCGCCAAATCCCTGCTTGACTTATTGAAAAATAAAAAATAAAATATAGCCAGTGCGGCCAGAGATGAGATGACAAGTGAGATGATGGTCAATGTCTGCATAATGATTATATAATATCAAGGATAAATCTATTACGCAAGTTGGGGGTGAATGGCTAAATTACTACATTCTTTGGGCGGGGAGACCCCGCCCCTACAGAACGGAACGCGTTAAACAATGTAACAATTTAACGATATGCCGATGTTTTGCGACGCATATTATTGACTATATTCAGCCAAAATATTTTATTTATTCCATGCGAGATTCTAAATTGTTTCACGTGAAACAATTTTAAATCCCTCCACCGAAGCATCGGGGTACTTCGCATCCTCTCCGCCGTCCGCCTCCGCCTCCGCCGGCTGGCGGACGGCGGATCGGATTGGAAGTATAAAAGGGAGAGAGTATTGAATCTTGATTTTATATTTTTTATATGCTATACTAAATCAGTATTTCGTCCTCGGACACATACATGAGGAGTTAGCGGATGGAAAACGATGTGCGCGCGTCCCCACACCAATTCCTCTCGCAGCTCAACTTGCCCACCTAAATTTTCATGCAATCAGCCCCCATAGCTCAACGGATAGAGCGGATCCGTCCTAAGGATACGATGGGGGTTCAATTCCCTCTGGGGGCATGAAAATTTAGGCGGGTGAAGATAGAGCAAGCCCGTCCTACGGAGTGGATGTATCAGATGTTCTGCGCCCGAGGCGCATCCGCCTCTGCCCGCCTAAGGCGGACTCTGGCGGAGATTCATACCGCGGGCATGAGCGCAAGCTGGCGGGAGGATACGTATAGGCGGTTCAATTCCCTTCGAGGGCAATGGCAGGCAGGGGAGATCAACTTGATTTTCTCTCGCATCCGGGTTCTCTGGGCTCGGCGGTCAAAGACATCGCCTCGCCCGTTTATCCGGCTCGAAATAAAGCAATTTACTTCTCGCGCCGGATAAACGCCTCCCGGGGACATTTTTCTGATGGTCTAATATAATACAAATGCGGCATTTCTCACCCAATTTTGCCCATGGGCCTATAGTAAAACGGTATTACGCGGCATTTTCCGCCCAAGTTTACCCGCGGGCCTATAGTATAGAGGTAATACGCCGCATTCGCATTGCGGAGACAGCGGTTCGATTCCGCTTAGGTCCATAGGCAAATTTAGGCGGACAGGGACAGCGATTCTGCGCCGAAGGCGCATCCGCCTTAGGCGGAGATTCCCGGTATGTCCATAGGCAAATTTAGGCGGACGGAGACAGCGGTTCTGCGCCGAAGGCGCATCCGCCTTAGGCGGAGATTCCCGGTAGGTCCATAGGCAAATTTAAGAAAATCGTAATCCCACCATCATATGATCAATCTAAGAAAGGACGAGCTACTGGATCGTGATTCCTATTACCATAAAATCCAGGCGCAAAAATATGCGATACGGGCTGATACATTTAGGCATGATGCTTATGGACATCACATCATGAAACCGCACTCCATAAGACAACAAAAATGACGAATCGCTTGTTTTTCGTTTGAAAAAATCCTCAATGTAGAGCTAATACATTTGCGGTTTTTTCAAACTCCAAAACTTCGCGCTTCATTCATTTTTGTTGCTTCTTAATGCTGTTTCATAATGTGATGTCCATATGCTCTAAATTCGAGAGTCAATGGACTATTTTCAAAAGCTCTAATGTTAAAACAACGAGCATACAAAATAGAATCGCGGACAAATGACTCTAAGAGTCCTCTGTGGAAAAGAATCTATCAGCTTAAGCGGGATGCGTTTCACCTGGAAACCAAGGCCAATACGCTTAAAAGCCAATATTACGGCATGAAAAAGAAGCTCTCGAATATGCTAAATTTACTAAACTAAAGTCGGAGAATTACAAGACTAAAATACTCACAAAAGTACCGGGAGAATGTGGATCTAAAATAAAAAAATAAGATAGGCCATACTTAATCTTGCATAAAAAGACGGATAAAAATCCGTCTTTTTGAATTGTTTCACGTGAAACAATTTTTTATTTTTACACATAACAATACCCTTATTTTACTAATTATAGCTATTTTTAAGCGTCGTAAAACGCGAATAAAATTGTTAAATTGCTGAATTGTTTCATTGTTTCTTGGTCATTTCTTGACTTCATATAGACATAACACCGAGAGCGTTGAATAATTCACTTACTACTTTTCTTCCCACGGAACGCTTAGAGACCTCTGAAAGAGTCGCTTTATACCCGTCTGGAGTCCCTGCGCGCTCTTATTGCCAGTGGCAAGAAGAGCGGGGTTTGGCCTCATCATTTCTGTCTCCGCCAGTTGGCGGAGGCAGAAATGATGCGCGAGGACTCCATCCGCCTCCGCCATCCGCCAACTGGCGGAAGCGGATGGCGGAATCATTAATGTCAATTCGGAATTTTTCAGAGGTCTCCTTAATGTTCCCCTTTTCCGCTCGTCCCTCTGCGGGCGATGTTCTGTAGGGACACAATTCGCTCCGTTAGCTAACGGGGCAGAATGCGATGACGAAGAGGAATAATATCGCTTAGCATAAGCAAAAATAGTATTTATGCACCGCCCTGTGGATAACAATATTGTTTCCGAGAGACCTCCTCCCAACTCCTGCATTTCCACCGCCTCAAGCGGGCACCGCCCACCACGGCGAGCGTCGGTCGACGAAAACTACGGTAGAGACGCAAAACTATGCGTCTCTACAATATTCAATATATTCAATCGCCGCCCCATTGACTTTTATGCTATTTGGTGTATTGCCCAATTTCTTGTCTTTCAAGCATCTCCTGTGGATAAACTTTAATTTTAAGCTGGTTGCCTGTGGATAACTGTGGATA
>CAYHOC010000027.1:0-5037 GCA_964358135.1 uncultured Gammaproteobacteria bacterium | reverse complement strand
CTGTGGATAGATACTAATAACTTGTGCATAATTAGATCGGGTATAGTGTTATCCACAATTAGTTTATCAACAACTTATTCACAAGTGGTTGTATTTTGGCTTATGTCAGCGAAAATAATGCTTGACCAAATGTATTTTTTTTGATAAAATATATATAGATATTAAAATCATAAATAATATACTCTTTATGACCAAAAATAAGCTCCGCATCCTTAATCTACTAACTATCTTCATCGTAGCGATTATTTTGCCGCAAATGGCATTTTCCATGTCATCAGAAAACTTCTCCATTTTTGCCGACACCGTGAACTATGGCGGCAATCGGAGCACGGGCTCGAACTTCATTATCTTTGACAGCATTGGTGAAGGCGGTATTTTTGATACCCCCACCAGCACCAGCGCCAACTACGCCCTATCAGCCGGTTTTCAATCACAGGGTCTGGCTAATTTTATCTCCGCCTCAACTACGCCGGGTAGCGTTAATTTGGGCAATCTTGACCACGGTTCGGTTGCCAGTGCTAATCTCGCTCTCCAAATCTCAACCAACGCAACTTTCGGCTACAGCTCAACGATTGCGGCTGACGGCGATTTCAAACAGACCGATGGGACAAAAATAAACGCCGTGTCCGATGGCGCGGTCTCGGCCGGCGGAAATGAATTTGGCTTCAGAACGGCCGGAGTGGATGGCCAGTATAATTCCGCGGATCAGGGCCTGTCAACAACCCAGCTTACCATTGCTTCCCGCTCTAATTGGACTAATCTCTCCGAGACGACGATCACCTTTAAGGCCGCGATTGCCGCGGGCACGGCTTACGGCTCATTCTCGCAAAATGTAACAATCACGACAACGGCAAACTACTAACATTGCTGAATTGTCACATTGTTACATTGTTAACTAAAAAAATAATGTAGCAATGTAGCAATTTAACAATGTAACAATTATGACCATAAAAAAAATATTTTTCTTCATAACGATGGTGGCCATCTATCTTTTGTCGGCTGAAAAGGCCTCTGCGATTACGATCTATCCGGCGATTTTTGAATTTAACACCTCGCAAAACCAGCCGCTGGCGGATCAGATGCAGATTTTCAACGAATCGGACGGGACCCTGACTTTTGCCGCGGACATAGAAAATTTTATTCCGAGAGGGGAGACGGGCGAGCAAACTTATCTTTCCGGAAACTACGGTTTGGCGTCATGGATATCGTTATCCGAAAAAGAAATTACGCTCGCGCCGAAAGAAAAAAAATATGTTTCTTTCAAAATCAATCTGCCGCCAAATGCCGCGCCCGGTTCGTATTCCGCGGGAATTCTCTGGCGCGAAAAAAATGACGGGCAGGGGGGGATTACGATTACCAACCGCCTTGGCGCGCTGGCGCTTTTATCCGTTGCCGGCGAAACAAAAACCAAAGCCGTCATCGCGGAGTTTAGCGTGCCGAAAAGTTTTTTTGAAACCCTGCCGGTTGAATTTACGGCGCGGGTGGCAAACGAGGGAAACGCGCTCTTAAAACCTTCCGGGGAAATCGTCGTAAAAAATATTTTTGGGAAAACTGTTGCCGCTTTGGAAATTAATTCCGCGGGAAACGCGCTTCTTCCGAACAGCATCCGCAAATGGTCGGCAAAATGGGAAAACAAAATAATCGCCGTCGGCCCTTATAGCGCCTCGCTTCGCGTAAAATACGGCGCCAAAAATGAAATAAAAAGCGAAATAAAGTTTTGGGTCCTCCCGTGGAAATCAGCCGCTTTAATCCTGCTCGGAATCATCGCGCTGATAATCTTTTGGAAGAAGACCTTTGGAAAAATCAAAAAACGAATTTCGCGAATATAAAAGATTTCGGGGCTATGGACGTCACATACCGTAGTCCGCTCGTATCCCCGCCTACTCCGCCGTCCGCCAGCTGGCGGAGGCGGATTCGGCGGGCAGGCGTGTAATCTGTAATCCAACATGCAAAACATCAAAAACAAAAAACTTATAATCCTCGGGGGAATAATTATCCTCACGATTTTTGTTTTTGCCTTGCCGACTTTTGCGACTCAAGTCTACGGGATTTATCCTTCGCAATCCGCCGGCGGTTCTTCGCCGCCCCCCTCGCCTCCTCCCCCGCCACCCCCCTCGCCGCCGTCAGCTCCGGTAATTTCAAATATTTTTACCGATGTTTCTTATAACTCGGCGGTTGTTCACTGGACAACAAATGTTTCCGCCGATTCCGCCGTGGCTTACGGTCTGACGACCGCTTATACGGCAACAACGACGATTTCCGAATCCGTCCTGACGCACGCCGTCGCCTTAAGCGGCCTGGCGCCAACAACGGTTTATCGCTTCCGCATCGCCACCACCGGCTCCGGCGGAACAACTTACGGCGTTGACCAAACCTTTACGACCACGGTCGCGCCGGACATAACGCCGCCGGTAATCTCCAATCTTGGCGTCGCAAATATCGCGCCGAACACCGCGACCGTAACTTTTACCACCAACGAACCCGCCACTTCAGTATTGAATTATGTCTGGAGCTCGGGCAACGCGACCATCTCAATTCTTTCGCCCACAACCAATCACGCGTATAATCTGACCGGACTTGTCGCCAACACCGCCTACAATGTTTCCGTGACCGCGAAAGACGCCTCAAATAATCAAAGCGCGCCGAGCGTAATCTCATTCCAGACGCTGAAAGATATCGTGCCGCCGCCGAATGTAACAAATTTTATCGCGACGGCCGGAAACGCGCAGAACTCTTTATCTTGGGAAAACCCGTCCGTTCTTGATTTTGCCGGCGTAATTATCAAAAGAAAAACCGATGGCTTTCCGTCCTCGCCAACCGATGGGACAACGGTCTACGGCGGGACCGGAATAACCGCAATTGATTCCGGCCTGACGAACGGCATAACTTACTACTACGCCGCGTTTGCCTACGATACTTCAAATAATTATTCCTCCGGCGCCGTTGCTTCCGCCTCCGCCGGCTGGCGGACGCCCCCGCCCGAGATTCCGCCGACGGTTCCGCCGCCGGGAGAAGTTACTCCGGAAATTCCACCAACCCCGCCCGGCCCGACTCCCCCGCCGCAGCGGGCGCAAGAACAGCCGATTTTTGTTCCGTCGGGAGCCGCCGGCGTTACCCCGGAACATAAACTCGCGCTCGCGGATTTTGAATTTTGGGCGGCTGACAGAACCTTGCGCCTCGCCGTCGCGAACGAGACGGTGAATATCCTGCCGGCAAAAATACTCACAATATTCTTAAACCCGCGCGTCCTGACCATCCCGGCAAAAACCATCGGCCTAACGCTCGGCGCCCGCCTGCCATCGCCTGGCCTTGGCGGGCAGGGCTCAAACTATCTTCTGAATCTTGACCCGAGCACGCAAAACTACGCGGTTGATTTTACCGTGCCGTCACTTCCGCAAACATTAAATGGCGCCATCGTCATTCTCTACGAAGATAATCGCTTTGATACGATTGATTTCAATTTACAAATTTCGCCGCTCGGACAAATTACTTCATCCGCGGACAATTCGGCAATCCAAAGCGCGACCGTCGCGCTCTTCCGTCTGGCAGACGGCGCTTGGGAACTTTGGGACGCGGCGCGATACGCGCAAAAAAATCCGACCTTCACAAATGTCATGGGGACTTACGGCTTGATGGTCCCGAACGGAACTTATTATATCTCCGCGGCAAAAGAAAAATTCTTGAAATACGAAATGAACCGCTTCACGGTAACTGACAATGTTATCAACGCGCAAATTAATCTCATCGCGCTTCCGCCGCCGCTGAAAGAAGTGATTAAGTCCGATGCGCCGCTTGTTGAAAATATCAAAAATGTCACAATCAATGTCGCGCAAAAAATTTCTTTCAGAGCCGATGTTGCGGCAAAGGCGATTGCCGATGTTATCCAAAATCCGCTGGTGGAAGAAATAAATAAAACAATTGCCGCCCCGGCCATCACCGGGATTGCCATCGCCAACACCGCGGCGGCCGTTTCCGTCTTCAACATCTGGGGATTTATCCAATACCTCATTACCCAGCCGCTCCTGCTTCTCCAGAGAAAAAAACGCAAGGGCTGGGGGATTATCTACAATGCCCTGACCAAACTGCCGATTGATTTGGCGATTGTGCGCTTGCTGGACGCGAAAACCGGACGGGTTGTCCAAACGCGCGTGACTGACAAGCAGGGAAGATTCGTCTTTTTCGCGCCGATCGGCGAATTCCTGATTGAAGCGACCAAGCGGGAATTTCAATTTCCTTCGGCCTTCCTAAGGGCGAAACGCGAAGATGAGGTCTTCACCGATATTTATCACGGCGAAGCGCTGAAGGTGGCTTCCGCCAGCGCCGCCCTGACGCCGAATATCCCGCTTGATCCGGTGGAAAAGCGCGCCACCAGAGGAAAACTTATTTTGAAACAGCTTTTCCGCGGGGTTCAGCATGGGCTCTCGCTTGGCGGACTGGCGATGATTATCATTTCCTTAATTATCAGCCCGTCGGCTTTAATTGCCGGATTCGCGGCAATCCATTCATCGCTTTATTTCTTATTCAGGCGTTTATCACACGCGCCGGCGCCAAAAAGCTGGGGAATTGTCTACGATGAAAAATCCAAAACGCCGCTTCGCTTTGTCATTGCTCGCATTTTTGAAACGCAATTCAATAAGCTTCTCTCAACGCAAGTTACCGATATCCTCGGCCGCTACTCATTTCTGGTCGGCAAAAATATCTATTATGTGACCTTTGAAAAACCCGGCTACACGAACGCCAAAACGCCGACGATTGATTTACGGAAGAGAAAAGAAGGAGAGGTCGTGGCGTTGGATATACCCTTGAAGCCGGCTTCGGTGGCAGTTGAAATATCTTTCGGCAATACCAAGCTCAAATAAATTATTCCTAATTACACTAAATCTAATTCTGTTAAATTACAAATCCTCCGCCAGAGGCGGATGCGCCTCGGGCGCAAAAATTACAAATCCCGTTCGGCCTGAGCTCACGGCCGAAGGCCAAATAAATCACAATGATTAAAACTCAAAATTTCGCCGGTTCAAGCTTAGAGCTTGAACC
>CAYHOC010000026.1:0-10950 GCA_964358135.1 uncultured Gammaproteobacteria bacterium | reverse complement strand
TTTTGTAATACTCCAAATACTCCCCGCTTTTTATTTTTTTCCACCAGTCCTCATTTTTTTTATACCAGAAAACGGTTTCGCGAAGGCCGTCATCAAAAGAAATTTGCGGCTCCCAACCGAGCTCGCGGGATATTTTTTGATGATTTAGCGCATAACGGCGGTCGTGGCCGGGACGATCTTTCACATAAACAATGGAGAACTCATCTTTTTCTAAAAGAGTTAAAATCTTTTTTGTAATATCAATGTTTGGCGCGCGATGACCGGTTCCGATGTTGTAGACCTCGCCGATTTGGCCGCGATGCAAAACCGCGTCCAGCGCCCGGCAAATATCGGCCGTAAAAATCCATTCGCGGATCTGCATCCCGTCGCCGTAAACCGGAATTTTCTTGCCTTCCAAAAGATTGGTCGCAAAAAGCGGAATCAATTTTTCCGGATACTGATACGGCCCGTAGACATTACAACTGTGCGTGATAATCACCGGAGTTCCGTAAGTGACAAAATAGGCATGGGCCAAATGATCGGCCGCGGCTTTGGAGGCCGCGTAGGGGCTCCGCGGGAGATATGGCGCGCCTTCATCCGACTCCCCTTCTTCCACATGCCCATAAACCTCATCGGTGGAAATTTGGATCATCCGACCGATATTATGCGTCCGAACCGCCTCCAAAAGATTATAGACGCCAAAAACATTAGTTTTTAAAAACGCTTCGGGCTCCAAAATTGAACGGTCAATGTGCGTTTCGGCGGCAAAATTTATAACCGCGTCCGCACTGGCGATGGCCGCATCAATGGCCGCGCGGTCCACGATATCCCCGCGGACAAATTTATGGCGCGGATTATTTTCAACATCCTTCAAATTCTCCAAGTTGCCGCAATAAGTGAGTTTATCAAAATTAACTATCTCATAATCCGGATAGTTGGCTAAAATATACCTGATAAAATTACTGCCGATGAAACCGGCGCCGCCGGTAATAAACAATTTCATGTTACTGCTTTAAGGATAGCTTATCTCTCGTTTCTTCTTCTATTTTAGCAAGCACCGCCAAACCGGCTTCCGATGTCAGATTTTTTTTCAAATCGCCGATTATCTCCCAAAGACGCGCATCAATCTGCGGCAACCTGATCCCCTCGGCTTCCAGTTTTTTAGTGTTGAGCACCGAGTCAATACGCTTAGCCAGAGTCATTTTATTAAGCTCGTCTTTTGAAATCGCTTCCGGTTGCATTTCCGGTTTGATTATTTCGCGGAGCATACCGGCAATTTTATAGGGGCTGGTCACGCCGGGGTTCACGATGTTATAAATACCGGTCGCGCCTTTTGACATAAGTATTTCAGTCGCGCGCATCAGGTCCGGCACCGCGGTACACGAATTCGGCGTATCCACAAATTTTGAATATGTGAGCATCTTGGCCAAAGCGTTTCGCGGGCTGACGCGCGCAGACATTAGCTGGCGCGGACGCAGAATTAAAACCCTAAGCGGACGCCCGGCATTAAATCCAATACCGCGCATCTGCGCCCGTTCCATCAAAAGATTGTCAGCCATAACTTTGGTCCAAGCGTAAAAACATAACGGATCGGGAACATCTTCTTCATCATGAACTTCTTCTGAAGTTTTACTCTCCTGAACACAGCCGCTCGAGATGTGAATAAAGTAAATTCCAAGCTCCTGGCAAACCTGGCCGATGTGATCGGCGCCCAAAGCATTTACCGACAGGGTCTCCAAACGATTAACTTCGCACCAATCAATGTTTGTTTTAGCGGCGGTATTGATAATCGCGTCCGGCATAACCGATAAAATTGTCTGCCACACGCTCCCTAAATCGCGAATATCCGCGCCCTCGGCAACCGAAACGGTGTATGCCGGATTAGCCGAAAAATATTCAAAATATTCCTGACCCAGCTGTCCTTGCCCAAAAATTAAAATCTTCATACTTATACATTATCTTGGTAAGTTTTATAATATAACTTTACGAAAAAAACCGTATTTTGTCAATTCGCCGAATTAGACCGTGAATCCTGGCGCGGATATTAAAAAAAGCAGGCTTTCCGGCCTGCTGAAAATCCTAATTCATGAACTTAACAACCTTCTTTTCTTTTTTCTTTCTCTTTAATCCCGCGGGGATGACCCCGCGAAAAATTACGGTGACCAAAATACAAACAGCCAGTCCAAGTAGCATCGCCCAAACCGACCAGAAACCAGCCAGGAATGTGGCTACCCATAAACAAAGGATAATCAGGGTGGAGATTCTCGGATGCCGCCCATACCATTGCCGGAGCGGATTTAGAATTTTCATGCCCGCCTCCTTGCCTCGCTTACTTTTTTTTCCCCCGATTATTCCAGACCACGAGCAAAGGGCTGGCGATGAAAATTGACGAATACGCGCCGATGGCAATGCCGACAATCAGCATCAAAGAAAAATATTTCACGCTTTCACCGCCGAAAAAGTAGACGGCTAAAAGCGCGAGAATGGTCGTGAAGGTTGTCGTCAGGGAACGGGCCAGAGTTTCATTAACACTGCGGTTGACGATGTTCTCCAAAGTATCGCGATATTTAAAAAGATTTTCGCGCGTGCGGTCAAAGACGACGATCGTGTCATGAACCGAAAAACCCAAAATCGTCAGCATCGCCGCGACCAACGCGCCGTTTATTTCAACATTGAGATACTGCCCCAAAACAGCAAAAAGTCCAAGCGGGATAATTACATCATGCGCCAAAGCAACAACCGCGTTCACGCCGTATTTCCAAGAGACCACCGGATATGAAACTTTGCGGAAAGCAAAGGCGATGTAAGAAATAATCGCGAGCAAAACAATGAAGATTGACCACGAGGCCTTAACGCGCATTTCTTTCCCCAAAGTCGGGCCAACGGATTCAAAACTTTTTTCTTCCGTGCCGAAACTCTTAAAAAGTTCTTTGACGATATCTTGGTGCCTCGCCTCATCAATGACCGGCAGACGGAGCAAAAGACCTTTCTCGCCGATCGGCTGGATAACCGATTCTCTGATTCCCAAAGAAACGAGTTTTTCCCGCACTTCCGCCGCCGGCGCGACCTGATCCTGAAAAGAAACTTCCAATAAACTTCCGCCGGTAAAATCAATGCCCCATTTCAGTCCCCAGATAAAAAGCGCGGCAATGCTCGCGGCAATCACAATGCCGGAGATTAAAAAATAATATTTTCTATTTTGTATTATATTCAGCATACAATCTTTCCAAGAAATTATATCTTAAAATGTTAGTTTTAAATCAGGCACGATTCTTCTGGATAACGCTAATGCGCTCCGATGCTGAAGATACGGAGCGTCCCGTATCATAGGCATCGGGACGCTTCGCGCCACTAATGACTCTGATATTATTCGCGTTATTTGCGGGACGCTAAGCGTCCCAATTGTCACGCTCAGCGTGGCGGGGCGCGAGCCTGCCTACCGGCAGGCAGGCCCATCCGTGTTATCCCGCTTATTAACCCCAAACCACCAGGTATTCTTAATCCACGGCGCGACGAGGCGGATTAGGACGCGGCTCACGGTAATCGCCGAAAACATGGAAACAAGAACGCCGACGGAAAGCGTGAGGGCAAAACCCTTGATGATGCTTGAGCTGAACCAGAAAAGAATCATCGCGGAAATAAGCGAGGCGACATTGCTGTCGCGGATTGACGGCCAGGCGCGCTTAAAACCCTCTTCAATCGCCGCTGGCATCGGCTTGCCCCAGATAATTTCTTCTTTGATGCGCGAAAAGATAAGAATGTTGGCGTCAACCGCCATGCCGAGCGTCAAAATAAAACCGGCGATGCCCGCCAAAGTCAAGGTAATGGGAATAAGTTTAAATAACATCAAAACCAAAACGGTGTAAAGACAGAGCGCCAGCACCGCCAATAACCCCGGCAGGCGATAAAAAAGAATCATAAAGACGGCGACCAAAATAAATCCGACGAGTCCGGCGAACAAACTTTTTTCCACCGACGAAACGCCCAAACTCGCGCCGACGGTCCGCTGACCGACCAAAGTAATCGGCACCGGAAGCGCGCCGGCGTTCAAACGCTGGGCGAGTTGTTTGGCTTCGGGGATGGAGAAACTGCCGGTAATAATCGCGTTTCCGTCGCGGATCGGTTCGTTGACCCGCGGAGTGCTGATCGGCTCGCCGTCCAAAAAAATCGCCACCGGTTTGCCGACATTGCGTTCGGTAATCGCGGCAAACAATTCCTTGCCCTCGTCGTTAAACGACAGGGCAACGGTCGGCTCGCCGGTATTCGGATCAAATTGAACCGAAGAATTTTTCAGCTGCTGACCGGAAAGTCCGGAAACAACCCACTCTTCCGGCGGCGGGAAAAAATCCTGCGCTGACTTTGTTTTAATCAAAATGTGGCTGGCGCGCATTTGCAAAACCGGCGCGCCATTTTTATCCGCCATCTTGTCCTCAATTTTTTTGATGGTGTGATACCCAAAAACCGACTGAACCGGCGACTGGGTGATTTTTCCGGCTGATAGTTTCAAAACCGCGTCTTCAAACGGCTTAACCATCGTGCCGGTCGTGAACCATCCGAGATCCCCGCCAAGTTTGGCGCTGCCTGGATCCTCGCTGATTTTTTTGGCGAGTTCGGCAAAATCCGCGCCCTGATTCAAATCGGAAATAACTTTCCACGCGCGGATAAGCGCCCCGGCGTTATATTTATCCATCTCTTTTTTCTGTTCGGCCGAAAGCTCCGGCTTAACATCCTTATTCGCGTTTTCTTCTTTGAATTCCAAAATCGGCGTTTCGCCAATCATCTTAATCGCCTGATTCACATCTCTCACGCCGGCGAGTTCCACAATCACGCGCCAAGTGTCGCCGCTTTTATTTGTCTGGATAACCGGCTCGGCCACGCCAAAAGCATTGACGCGGCGCTCAATCACATCGCGCACGCCCTCCAGCGCGTCGGCGCGATCTTTGGACTGGATATTCGCGGTATCGGCCTCATAAACCAAGTGCGTTCCGCCCTGAAGATCCAGCCCCAAGCGATACGGCAAACCCTTGAGATGCGGAATTTTTATCTCGTTAAGATAGGCGACGCGCGCAAAAAGGCCGTTGACTTTATCCGCCGCTTTATTAAAAAACGCCGGATAATCAAACGCGCCGGCAGCTAAAAATACAACAATAAAGATGAGAATATAAATCCTGATTCTCCCGCGCGGAAGAGACCACGCGAAAAAACCGGAAAGTTTTTCAAAAAAAGATTTTTCTTGGGACATACAAATATCTACGGAGTCCCCGCGAGAGCGGGGCAACCTCGCTTTCGCGAGGACTCCACTAATTATACCTGCCCGCCAATTGCCGTTATCACCCTTGGATAAAAATTCAGTCGTTATAATCATTAAACGACTTCTACTTATCCAAGCGGCGGAAGGCGTAGGCAGGCGGGCGAACGAAACCATATTATAACAAACCGCCAAAAAACGCAAGAGTAAAAATTTCCCCCTTTCAAAAAGGAGAGCCGAGGAGGATTTAATGTCCTCTAATTAGAATGTCCGAATCTTTACGGATAAACATGGATTTTTTTATCTTTACAAAAGCCCCCGGCAACACGGGGGCAAAACATCACTTCAGCATCTTTAGTGATTTTTTAAGATACTCCTCGGCCATGCCCCAGTCAATCGGGTCCATGGCATTGCCGCTCGGACGGAGCTTACTTTGAGCGTCAATACTCAAATCCGGGAACTCCGCAATGAGCGGCTCCACGAGACGCAAAGTGTCGGGTCCCAACCCGCCGGCAACAGCGAGACCGATGTCCAGCCCGCTGTCACGCACGGCGCACAAATATGGCCGCAATCCTTCAGCATCCATCCCGAGTCCGCGCCCCATTGATTTGTCCAAGAGAACATAATCAACCGCGTCGCCGTATTCCTTTAACTTTTCAACCAATTTTTGCGGATCGTTATCAATAATATCCAACGCTTCACTATTGGCCTGGATGATTACCATGACTTCGGGATTGATCCACCGCAAAACGCTGATATCAGTCGGTTTCGGCCAAATCATATCCAACTGAAGAGCATCCATCCGGGGATAGCCCCAATTAGCCGCCCGCCTAAGACTGCGCAGAACATCAATACTCTCATAATCAGCATAGTGGAGAGTATTCAACGCCAGGGAATGCTGGATAAAAATATCACCGACGGCCTGCTTGCGGGGCCAAACCGCCGCCCATTTTGTCGGAATGCCGTTTAGCGTTTTGTAGCTCATCATCACGCCAACCATCAACAATCGTTTTGAATCAGGCGCGCGATTAGCCGCGAAGACATTCAACATTTTTTGCGTTTGCTCGGCGGTCGCAAAATCCGTAATGCCGATGTATGGCCGCCTCATGCGCCCTCCTCCTCGTGAAACGAACTGTAATCTTTTTATCAAAAAATCCCGGCGTTGTCAATAGTTTGTAGAATTAAAATAGTTAGACCCATATTAGCCAAAACCCGCCTTTCGGCGGGATTCCAGCCGACACGGAGTCCTCCCGTGAGGGAGGTAGTCACGCGTTTTCCCCCGCTTTCGCGGGGAGTCCAGACGCGACACGGAGTCCTCCCGCCTGCCTGCGGTAGGCAGGAAAGGGAGACCGTGTTTATTTCTTTTTTTGCCAACGGCTAAAAAACGACGCTTTTGGCGCGGCTTGCCGAATTTTCACCGTCGCCCGAAACAACGACGGCGTCCGGTAACGGGTTAAATTTTTATTTGTCTTTCTGGAATAATTTTTCATTTTCTTTAAAAACCTACATTCAATCAAAACCACGCTCCAGCGTGTTTTTGATTGAATTGATTTTAATTAATTTTTTGACACCAATAATGACGAAGTATCTATTTATGCCTGTTATTAAAAAAATACGACCTCACGCCATTTTCCCGCGGCCCGAGCGAAGCAACCGTTAAAATAAGCGCATGCGAGAGTACACCATGCATTCTACCAAGCGAAATGATCTCTTTTTCGCACTTATATGGCGATACAAAAACACTTTCTTGTAATGGATAAAACCCGGACGAAAGCAATTCTCGCCTGAAAGCTTCACGGGATTTTCTTTTTTTATCCGGTATATCAAAAATTACCATTCGCCATAAATAGTCCCATTTTTTGATTTTACCGCTGATCATATCAAGCAGAGTGTACCGTAAAAATCTCCTCATCCCCTTTTTCGTAAGAATTATCGGAGCCATTTCATCTTTCTCGTCAAACTTAATGTAGCCGCGAAGGCGCAGCTGTTTGAGCGTCTGTAAAATTCGCCACTTTGCATATTGGCCAAGTCCCTTGAATAATTTATCGCTTCGCCTCCCCCCGCTCAAAACCGCCAAAACGCTTATTCCGACGCCGACACCCAAAATTTTAAAAATACTTTTTGCAATATCCTTAAAATTTTCTTTAGTTTTTCGTTTCATAATCGCATAGACAATTCAATCATAAACACGCTGGAGCGTGGTTTTGATTGAATTGGATTTAATGAATAAAAATCTATTTTAAATATTTTCTCTTATTGGCGAGGTGCTCCTCGTAGGTTTTGGCGTAAAAAATATCTCCATCCGGCGTGGTTAAAAAATATAAATACGGATTTGATTCCGGATGCAAAACGGCGTTGATAGAGGCGAGACCGGGATTGGAAATCGGCCCGAGCGGCAGACCTTTATATTTATAAGTATTATATGGAGAATCAATTTTGGTATCGTCAAAAGTCGGACTGGCCATATTTTTCCGCGTGATGTAATTAACGGTCGCGTCTGACTGGAGCGGAATCCCCAGTCGTAATCGCCGCCAAAAAATATCCGCCACCATCGCCCGATTTTTGGGCGTCCGGACTTCGTTTTCCACGATGCTCGCAAGCGTGATAATTTCAAAAACGGATTTCCCGCTCGCGCGGATATCGGCCTCAAGCGGGCTTATTTTTTTAGAAAAATTCCGCAACATCTTCCGCGTTAAATCGGCGGCGGTAAAATTCTGAAAAAATCTGTAAGTATCCGGAAACAAAAATCCTTCCAAGCTGACATACGGCGGCGATTCCGCCAAAAACGAAAATTCGCCCGACCAATTTATTTTCGGAGAGTCGCCGAGCATTAAACGGTAATCTGTCAACGGCTTGCCCGTTGCGTTATAAAAATCTTTTTCCGCGATCAAATTATTTTTTTCAAGATAACCGGCGATGTCGTACAAATCCCATCCCTCGGGAATCGTTACGGTGATTTCCGCAATTTTTATTTTAGTCAATTCCCGCGTCAGCTCGCCAAAAGCCATCCTGCTTCTTATATTATATGTACCGGCCTGAAAATTCGGCGGCGAAATGTAGAATTTCAAAAAAACGCGATACAAAAAAGCGTTTTTGATAAATCCCTCTTTTTCTAAATTTAGAGAGATTGCCCGCCCCGAATCCCCTTCTTTAATTTCAAAATCACCGGCCTTTTGAGTGAAACCGTACCCGTTCCAACCCCATAGGCCGGCGATTAAAATTAAAACCAGAACCAGCGCCGCCGTAATTTTTGTCATCATATCTTCGCCGCCGATAATTCGCGCGATCTTTAGCGGCAATAAAAGATAAATCTACTCCCCGCCAAAAATTTTTATCAGATACATAAAAATGATTCCGCCAAAAAAAATTAAAAAAGACAACACCGATTTTCTTAAAACCGTTTCCTTTTTCAGCTCCGGCAAAAGATCAGCCGCCGCAATATAAATAAATCCGCCCGCGGCCAGCGACAGCAAATACATCGTGGCTTTTTCGGCATAGAATGATAAAAAATATCCGGCGACGCCGCCCAAAATAATAGTCGATGCCGCAACGAAGTTAAGAGCCACCGCTCTCCATTTCTTAAAACCCGCGTAAAGAAGAACGCCGAAATCTCCGATTTCTTGAGGAATTTCGTGCAGCGCCACGGTTATTGTCACGATCACGCCGAGCCGAATGTCGGTCATAAAAGCCGCGGCTATGATCAGGCCGTCTATAAAGTTATGCAATCCGTCACCCAAAAGATTAAGATAGCCGAAAGTATGCGCCTCGCAATGCTCCTTGTGGCAATGCCTCCAATGTAAAAATTTTTCCACCAAAAAAAAGATTGCGAAAGAAACAACCACCGCCAGATAAACGCTGTCATCGTTAAACTTGTCCGCCGCTTCCGGCAAAAGATTCAAAAACGCTCCTCCCATCATCGTGCCCGCGGAAAAAGCAACCAGGAACTGCAGTATTTTTAACAATTTTTCTTCTTTCATCGCAAATGTAAAAATACCGACAAATGACGCCAAAGAGACGATAACCGTTGCTCCGAGTATCCAAAATATTTCAGACATAATGTTAGTCTTTTTGTAACTTCGCGGCGGCGATTTCCAAAATCTTTTCTTCCAAAGCGCCGCGCGTCAAAAGATCAACTGACTTGGCGCGCACCGCGCCGATCGCCTCGCTTCCGACCTGCTCAAAATCTACTCCGGCAAATTTTGCATCCTGTCCGCAAACTTTCCTAACAATTTCGGGCATAGCGCCGCAGGTAATATCAACTAAACTTTTTCCTTCTTTCATCTTTTCCATAATTAAATATGATTAACTTTATCAAAAAGCGCGCTTACTTCTTCCAAAGTTAAAGTATCCCGCTTCGGCAATTCGCCGATTAAGCGCTGAAGCGCGGCGGTAACTTCTTTTGGGTCTTTTTCACCGGACGAAGTTTTCAGCGCAAACTCATATTCTTTTTTCCCGTCAATATCCTGTTCGCGCTCCACAATAATATATCCCGTCAGTCCTAATTTTTCAACCACCCCCTCAAGAGCGAAGGTTATCTCCTCGCGGGCGGCCAACATTTCCTCCCCGGTCGGCTGGGCCGGATAAATCCAACGCACCTTGTCGGAAAGCAAAAGCCTCAACTTGCTTAAAGACGATTCAATTTCTTTTGCCGTATCCGCGCCCTGTTCCGCGCGCTTTAGAGCGTCAACATGCTCCCGCATCGCCTGCTCGTCAAACGCCTCCGAAGAACGATGCGTCTCAATGGTTCTAATCACCCGGCTCTTGGTTTTATTTTGGATGGTGAGCAAAAACTCGTCTATTTTTTCCGCGGGAAGACGGTCGTTGTCAAGCGCGAGCGTCAACTCGTCGCCGCCGACCAAGGACAAAAACTCTTCGCCCGGAAATGATTTTTGAAATTCCGCTAAAACCATCCCGCGCACCTCGCGCATCACCCGCGTAATATCATCGCCGGCCGAAACCGAAGCCGCGCGCAAGGCCTCGGCCGGATCTTCTCCGTGCCTTTCCGCGGCCAATATATTTTGCTGCAGTTGCTCGTAGGCGCGAAGCAAATCCACTCCCAAGTCAAGGCGGTCCAACATTATATAGGAACAATTTTTTATTTTAAGCGCCCCGGCGGCGAACTTTTCTTTGGAGGCGCAAAAGCGGTCCTTGGGATCCTGGTCCAAAATTTCCGACGCCTGAAGCGCCTCGGCGCGGTCAAACTCGCCGCTCCGAAATTTTGACGCCAATTTCTTCTGAACATCCAATCCCTGCGCCACCATCAGGCCGGAATCCTGAACGCTTTTCTTGCCGCTTATTTCATCATGCGTAAACGGCTTTCTGATATCAAAAAGATTAAGCCGCCTCACATACAAACTTATTTTTTCAAGCATTGCTTCATTTTGCGCGTCACCCGCGGCGACTTTAAATTTGTATTTACGCACATCGCGCAAAATATCGCGGCTGATTTCCCAATTGCCGCCCGCGTTGCGCAGAAAAATCGGATCGTAGACCATGCCGTCTTCAGCCACAATGCGATTATCGCCTTCAATGATGCCGTCGCGGAACTTTTCAACCTCCTTGATTTCTTCAATAATCACCGCCTCGCTGAACTTTCCGCCGTATTCATCCTTTTGGCCGCGCGCAATCTGGGCCATTTGCAGACCGTGATTTAGCGCCAGCTCAACATGAGAAAAATCCGCCGCGTCCTTTTGCTCGCCGACGGTGCTGACCCCGAAAGTCAT
>CAYHOC010000025.1:8607-11396 GCA_964358135.1 uncultured Gammaproteobacteria bacterium | reverse complement strand
TTACCCCAAAGGGGAGCCCTCGGCTTGAGTGCGGTTTCATAATGTGATGTCCATAGAATCGTACCGGATTTCATCGATACGTCCCTTACGCTCCAAATCCCTCAAGAACTCCTTCATCCAAGATGATTTCCTTTGTGACTGTAGTTCCACAAGTTCCTCTTCAATCTCTTTCGCTCCTCGTGTCATCTTGTGTCTCCTCTCACTTACGCGACAGTGCCGTGCTTGGTGTTTCCGGACGCCCCGGCGCAAAGTGGCCGGGGGTGCTTGCCCCAAACGGGGCGATTGAAAAAGAACCAAAGAACATCTTACCTTACCATAAAACAAAACCCTTGTCAAGGGCTCGCGAAAGGTGTAAAATATATACGGAGGAGCGATTTTCTATTTTTTATTTATGCCGAAAACGAAAAATAACTACGCTCCAATTGCAAAATAAATTGAATTACCAAAAATAACAAACTAAAAAAGAGGCATTACCTTCGGACGAAACCTTAGGCGTGGCCTCTCATCGTGATAATTTAATTATAACACATCATATTTTTTTGTCAACCCCGTTAGAAATCTGGTGTAAGTTTTGCTAAGATTGTAACCATTTATAATTGCCATCGAGGAATGTTGATATGGCGCCAGCATAAAAAATTCAACGAATTTTTCACGCAAAAATTTCTAACGGGGTCAAGAGCATATGCCAAAAACCAAACCCAAAAAAGGAAGCGGCTATAGCGCCGAACAGATAACCGTGCTGGAAGGATTGGACCCGGTGCGCAAACGGCCGGGAATGTATATCGGCAGCACCGGCGCGGACGGGCTTCATCATCTTGTCTGGGAAGTTGTGGATAACTCCATTGACGAAGCAATGGGCGGATTTTGCGATACCATCACGGTGACGCTCCATCCCGGAAACCGCATCATCGTCCGCGACAACGGCCGCGGCATTCCGGTTGACATCCACAAACAATTCAAGGTCTCGGCGCTGGAACTGGTGATGACCAAGCTCCACGCCGGCGGAAAATTCGGCGAGGGCGGATACAAGGTCTCCGGCGGCTTGCACGGCGTCGGCGTTTCAGTCGTCAACGCGCTTTCTATATATATGAAGGCCGAGGTGGAACGCGACGGCGAACTTTGGATGCAGGAGTACAAACGCGGCAAACCGGCGGCGCGCGCAAAAAAAATCGGCAAAAGCAAGGCGCATGGAACCACCATTACTTTTGAACCGGACCCAACGATTTTCCAAACCATAGAATTTAATTGGAAAACTATTTTGGACCATCTGCGCCAGCAGGCATATCTCACCAAGGGCATAAAAATTTTTGTCCACGACCAACGCGCGCCGGACGAAAAACTTTCTTATGTTTTCCATTTTGAGGGCGGCGTCGCCTCTTTTGTCCGACACTTGAACCACTACAACGAACCAAAGCACGAAAATGTTTTTTATGTTTCCAAAACGCAAGACGGCATTGAAGCCGAAATCGCCGTTCAATATACGACGGACTACAAAGAAACGCTGCTCTGTTTTGCGAACAACATCTACAATCCGGATGGCGGCACGCATCTGGTTGGATTTCGCGCCGCGCTCACTCGCGCGCTAAACGGCTATGCCCGCAAGCAAGGTTATCTCAAAGAAAAAGATGATAATTTGTCCGGCGAAGATGCGCGCGAAGGGCTGACGGCCGTCATCAGCGTGAAGATTAAAGATCCGCAGTTTGAAGGACAAACAAAAGCCAAGCTCGGAAATCCGGAAGTGAAAGCCGCGGTGGAAGCGATTTTCGGCGAATCATTTGGAACTTTTTTGGAAGAACATCCGAAGGACGGAGCGGCAATCATTGAAAAATGTATGCTCGCTTCGCGCGCCCGGCTCGCCGCCCGCGCCGCCCGCGAAACCGTGCTCCGCAAGGGCGCGTTTGAGGGGCTGACGCTTCCGGGAAAGCTTGCCGACTGCTCAACGAGAGACGCAAGCGTTTCCGAACTCTTTATCGTTGAGGGCGATTCGGCCGGCGGCTCGGCGAAGCAAGGCCGAAACCGCGAATTCCAGGCGATTCTCCCGCTCCGCGGAAAAATTTTGAATGTGGAGCGCGCGCGGCTTGATAAAATGCTCGCCAACAACGAACTTCGCGCCCTGGTTGTCGCCATCGGCACAAATATCGGCGAACAATTTAATATTGAAAAACTCCGCTACGACCGCATCATTATTATGACCGATGCCGATGTTGACGGCGCGCACATCCGCACGCTTCTGCTCACGCTTTTTTACCGCCACTTTGCCGAGCTTGCCCGCTCCGGCCACATCTACATCGCCACTCCCCCGCTTTACAAAATCCAGTCCGGCAAGGAGGCGCGTTATGCCTATTCGGATGAAGAGAAAGAAAAAATAATCGCGGAAATCCAATCAAGAAAGCAAGAAATCAAGAAATCAAAAAAACAGGAAGTTATTGAAGAAGTTGTGGAAACCGCCGAAGAGACCGCGGAAGAAGCCGGCGTTGATGAAAAAGTTGCCGGTATCAATATTCAGCGCTACAAGGGCTTGGGCGAAATGAACCCGGAACAACTTTGGGAAACAACAATGGATCCGGCGCGCCGCCTCTTAAAACGGATAACCATTGAAGACGCCGCCAAGGCCGATGAAGTATTTGACATTTTGATGGGCGCGAATGTGGAACCCCGTAAACGCTTCATCCAAACCCACGCCAAGAATGTGAGGAATTTGGATATATAGATCGAACAAATACCGTAGAGACGCCCCGCCGGGGCGTCTCTACCCGCCGGGGCGTCTCTACCCGCCGGGGCGTCTCTAC
>CAYHOC010000025.1:0-8507 GCA_964358135.1 uncultured Gammaproteobacteria bacterium | reverse complement strand
CCCGCCGGGGCGTCTCTACCCGCCGGGGCGTCTCTACCCGCCGGGGCGTCTCTACAAATAACGCCACCAATACCCAGTTAAAATGGAAACCGAACTGTCTCGGCTCAATCATCAATCAGTTAAAATCCGTTTGCACCAAACGTATAAATCGTATCTACGGCCAAAATTATTTCTCCTGGTAGCCGCGGTTTTACGACCATGTTATCCGCAATGAAAAATCCCTACAAAATATCCGGCAATATATTGCCTCCAATGTAGAAAAATGGCTGATGGATGAAATGTACGTCGAATAACGTAGAGACGCCCCGCCGGGGCGTCTCTACAAAAGACGCCTCGTTGACAAAACCGCGGGGTCGTGATAAGTTTGGACAGGAGGTGCAAAATGAAAAATGTTCTTTACATTTTCACGATTTTCTTCGCTCTCGGTTGCGCCAACACTCTCCCGACCGCCGCGACTCCCAAGTCCGCAGAGACCGCGCCGGCCGCGAAGTCCGAGCCGACGCCGCCGGAAACAACTCCCGCCGAACCGACGCCGGCGCAAAGAGACGCGAGTCTGGCCACCGAAATCGGCGTGCTCGTGAGAAAAATCGCAGCTATGAACCTGGTCTGTATCGCGGAAATCCAATCCAAAGAGTCACAAAAAGATCCGGCACGGCTGGACAAGGCGCTCGAGGCCTGCGCCGAAATTTATTACAAGATGATCGGCGAAGCCGATCGGCTTCTCGCCCGTGCCACAAATCCCGAACAAGTCCACGCTCTAAAGCTAATGAGGACACACGTGATGAAGCTTTCCCACTTTTTAACCGGCCTCCGCGGCTGTGTTGCAACACGCGCCGATAAAAAAGCATACGAAGAGTGCGTGAAGAAAGTTATTGAACAAACGGAAAAGTTGGGACAATAGTTCCCCGCCCCCGGACCAAAAATCCGGGGATTTTTTTATCAGAACATTCTGACATTCTCGAGAATGTCAGAATGTTAAAAAGAGGTTGCGCTCTGCCTCTCCAAATTCGAACCATAAATCGGACTATTGACAACTCCACCCCCATTGTTATATAGTATAGACACGAGACCCGCGAGGGGTCTTTTTAGAAACCGAGATTACGCGGATTTAAGCGGATTACACGGATAGACCATCTCCATCTTAAAAATGGAGAGCTGGAGAGGGATTTTTAATCGGTAACAAATAAATCCCCTCAATCCCTCACATCCTGCGCTCGCTCGGATTGCGAGTCAGAAAGGGGGAGGACTAAAATCCATGTTCTCCGCCCATATCCCTGCCTACCGCAGGCAGGCGCGTTATCAAAAATATATGCCAGAAGTGTTAAATAAAGCAATCAACTACATCAAAGAATCCAAGACGGAATTAAAAAAAGTGGTTTGGCCGTCAAAAAAGGAGGCGACCAATCACACCCTTTTGGTTATCGGCATCAGCATTGGCGTCGCGATTTTGCTGGGAATTTTTGATTATATTTTTAATTTTGGACTTCAAAGATTTATATCAACAAAATAACATTTAATTGATAAATTGTTAAATTGTCAAATTGACCAACCCCTCCTCGCCTCCCCTTTTTAAGAGGAGGAGCGGCGGGACCAACAATTCAACAATTCAACCGTTTAATAATTGAAGACAAATGCCAAAACAAATAATCCAACACGGCCGCCGATGGTATGCCATCCACACCTATTCCGGATACGAAGAAAATGTGGCCGACAACTTAAACCGCAGAATTGAATCTTACGGAATGGAAGATAAAATTTTTACCGTGATGATTCCGACCGAAAAGAAGATCAAGATTAAAAACGGCAAACGCAAAGTTGTGACCGAAAAGATTTTTCCGGGATATGTTCTGGTGGAGATGATTGTCACCGACGATTCGTGGTACGCGGTCCGCAATACGCCGAGCGTCACCGGCTTTATCGGCGCCGGCACCACGCCGACCCCGATTGACGAGGAAGAAATCAAGACGCTTCAAAAACGGATGGGTGTTGAGGAACCGCAATATAAAATTGACGCCGAAGTCGGCGACGCGGCGCGCATCACCGACGGCCCGTTCAAAAACTTTGAAGGCAAGGTTTCGGAAATCGATCAGGAGCGCGGCAAAATCAAAGTGCTGGTTAATATGTTTGGACGAGAGACACCGGTGGAACTGGACTTTCTGCAGATTAAAAAGATTTAAATTAGGATTTCACGA
Source organism: uncultured Gammaproteobacteria bacterium (assembly GCA_964358135.1). GTDB lineage: Bacteria > Patescibacteriota > Patescibacteriia > CAYHOC01 > CAYHOC01 > CAYHOC01. The sequence goes on along the minus strand of CAYHOC010000025.1, from coordinate 6,315 downwards.
ATGGGCTCCGCCCCACGAATAACACGAATTCGTGAAATTAGCGGGGCCCCCGCCGCGGCGGGCCATTCGCATTATCCAAAATATCCGTACACCCGATAGATGCTTCTACTATCAGCGAAATCGGAAATATATATTATATGGCTAAAAAAATAAAGACAATTATCAAGCTCCAAATCCCGGCCGGCAAAGCGAATCCGGCGCCGCCGGTAGGTCCGGCCTTGGGTCAGCACGGTCTTAACATTTCCGAATTCTGCCAAAAGTTCAATGCCGCCACCGCCAAACTCGGCGACGACATCACTCCGGTTGAAATTACGGTCTATGAAGACCGCACCTATGCATTTATTTTGAAAACCCCGCCGGTTCCGGAACTCCTGAAAAAAGCCGCCGGCATCACCAAGGGCTCGGGCAAACCGAACCGCGAAAAAGTCGGCAAAGTAACCCGCGCGCAAGTTAAAGAAATCGCCGAAAGAAAAATGCCGGACCTAAACACCGCCGACATTGCCGCGGCGATGCGGATGGTTGAAGGCACGGCTAAACAGATGGGCGTGGAGGTGAAAGATTAATCCCCTTGCTATCTCCATCATCCGCCAAAAAATGAATAGCGGAAAAAAATAAAAAATTTCCAATTTCCAAATCCCAAATAAATCATAAATCCAAAATCTAAAACTATTTGTGGGACATTATAAACGGGGTTCGCGCCACGACTGCGGGATAATTTTGTGTGGCCGATTGTCCTCAATCCCCTATTAACATCCTTAGCAGATAAAAACTATGAACAAGAAACGCGAGGAGGCACAAAAATTAGTTGACCCAAAAAAAACTTACTCAATTGATGAAGGTATTGAGTTAGCGAAAAAAAGTTCAACCGCCAAATTTGACGCGTCAATCGATCTCCATATCAAGCTGGGGATTAACACCGCCAAAAGCGATCAACAGGTGCGCGGGACGGTAATTTTGCCGCACCATACCGGCAAATCCAAAAAAGTGGCCGCCTTTGTCAGCGCGGATAAACAAAAGGACGCCGCGGAAGCCGGCGCGGAAATTGTCGGCGGCGAAGAGCTGATTGCCGTCATCGCCAAAACCGGCAAATGCGATTTTGATGTTGCCGTCGCTACGCCCGATATGATGCCCAAGCTCGCCAAGGTCGCCAAAATCTTGGGTCCAAAGGGTCTGATGCCAAATCCAAAAACCGAGACCGTCGGCCCGAATGTCAAAAAAATGATTGAAGAAGTTAAAAGAGGAAAAGTCACTTTCAAAAATGACGACACCGGCAATATTCATCAGCAAATCGGCAAGGTATCTTTGGATAGCGCGAAGATCAAAGAAAACCTGCGGGTGGTGATGGATGCCGTAAAAAAATCCAAACCGGCCGGCGCCAAAGGCGCCTACATCCAGGGCGCGTATCTCGCCGCCTCAATGGGCCCGAGCGTTAAGATCTCGATCTAACCAAAACTCTCTCCTTTTTCAAAAGGGAGTACTCCGCCCGAGCGGAGGGAGGGATTTCTAAACCGATTTTGATTCCCACGCCTGCCCGCCGAAGTTTTAACGCAGGCGGGGATGATGACGGATTCTCACGGATAATTAAAAAACCGACTCTCCCATAGGGGGGGGTCGGTTTTGATTTACGAAAGATCTATTCGGCAAACGGGATCGGGTAACCCGGATCAGTCCAGCCATTCGTACGCGGCAGGCAATAACTGATTCCGCATGGCGGCCATCGCATCGCCTGCGCGGGACTGCACCCTTCCTCGCAGAAAACCGTGTAGCAACCCTCGGTGTACGGATCCGGCGCCTCGTACTTGACGCATGGGCTCCCACGGTCCTTTGCTGACGCGATATCAATGTCGATGTCGCGCAATCCATCGGTATCTTTACCGGCCGCCTTGAGCATCCCGGTCCGGGACGAATCCGTCTCTACTACCTTAGCCCGAGCGCCATCCTCATAATAGCCGACCGACATTTCCTCAAACGACTCATCGGAGATATTACAACCGACCAAAAATAAACAAACGACCAGCACGCGTCTCATCTTAGTCCTCCTCCTCTTCGTCTTCTTCTCCGTTGCCGTCACTCGGGGGATAACGGTCCAACGCAATTGAACACCAGTCCGGATCCGGCGGCATCTCGTCGCATCCGCTGCTACAGACCCGGGCGGAGCAGTCCTTACTCACAGTATAGTAAGCGCACATTGACTCCGGGTCATAGAAAAACTGCTGTTCCATGAGCGACGGCGGTAAGATGTTATTCCAAAAGAGGCCCATGATCAACGGCACAATCCGCATGTTTCCTCCTTGAAACCGATGAATGGAACTAATTTAACCATAGCATTTCCTTTGACTTTTGTCAAGGATGCGGATAAAATAATGTAGAGACGCAAAATTTTGCGTCTCTACGATAACAAAACCCATTATGACAGAACAACAAACCTACTTCCGTCCCGCATGGGATGATTATTTTATGGCGCTCACGCGAATCGTCGCAACGAGAAGCACCTGCGACCGCCTCCGCGCCGGCGCGGTTTTGGTCAAGGACAACCGCATTATTTCCACCGGCTACAACGGCTCGCCGTCCGGACAGCCGCATTGCGACAGCGAGATTGGACACTTAATGGAAGAGGGGCATTGCGTCCGCACCGTGCACGCGGAACATAACGCGATTCTGCAAGCCGCGATCGTTTCCGGAATGTCCACCGACGGCGCGACAATGTACACAAAATATTCGCCCTGCATCCATTGCGCAAAATATATTATCACCGCCAAAATCAAACGGGTCGTCATCGGAAAATTTTACCGCAATACGCAAGTAGCCGAGATTCTAAAAGCCGCCGGCGTTGCCGTGGATATCTATCAAGAAAATCCTGAATGGAACGCAGTCGCTAAAAATCTTTTTGAAAACGAAATTCCCGAGATGATTCCAAAAGAAGGCGCCGTCCAACTTGAAGAATTTCCTTCCCCGCCCCAGACAGCATTATGAACGAAAATCTCTTCTTCAAGAATTTTTTAAGTTTTTAAGTTTTTCACCATTCACTTTATTTTCCCGATAGGGAAAATAAAGTGAATAGAATAATTTTATGAAACTAATCATCAAAAGAGTTGACCCCTCGCTTCCGCTGCCGGAATACAAAACTCCGGGTTCGGTGGCGTTTGATGTCGGCTCGCGCGAGGATGCCGTTGTTCCGCCAAGAGGGCTGAAAGTCGTCCCGGCAAATTTGATTATCCGCACTCCCCCCGGATATATGACAATGATTGCCCCGCGCAGTTCCCTGCCAATCAAAAAGGGATTAACACTCGCCAATTGCGTCGGCATTTTGGACCAGGATTATTGCGGTCCGAATGACGAACTGCATCTGGAACTTTTTAACCTGACCGACGCTCCGGTGGAAGTAAAACGCGGCGAGCGATTGGCGCAGGTCCTGATTGTCAAAATAGAAAAATGCGAGCTGGAAGAAATAGAAATCGTTCACGCCCCAAACCGCAGCGGACTGGGAAGCACGGGCGGATATTCTTCATAACTCTTGGATTCCCGCGGATTTTTGTAGAGACGCGATTAATCGCGTCTCTACCATCACCGACAAACCATTGTAGAGACGCAAAATTTTGCGTCTCTACTTTATTTGACGACCGGGTTTTTATTATTATAAGATAGATTCAGCCCTTTTCACGGGAGGCGGCAATGTCCGAGATTCGCTATCCGAAGGTTGTGTTTCAAATTGTCACCATGGGTAACATCCCGCCGCATTTTGCCGTCGCCGCCAGCGTCATCATTCAATTCGAACTCGGCGTTGAAGCAAAAATCGCGGAAGCCATCGGGCTTCCCAATCCCGACGGATGTTTTCTGCCGGACAAGCGGGCCTATGAAAACCGCGCAATCCACCGCTATCTTACCGGTCTAAAACCAGAAGGCGCCCGTCTTTTGGTCATTACCGACGCGGCTATTTACAGCCAGGAAGCAAACAGCTATGTGCACGGATCAAGCGACTTTTGCCTGCCGCGCAAGGGCTCGGTAACCATTGTTTCCGTGCTCCTTGCCGCGATGGGTCTCGGCGAGGCGCGAGAAAATGTTGATAAATTTTATAACTGCGTTTTCGCGACCATCCTGCACGAAATGGGCCACGCCGGCAATCTCGCGCACTGCGATGACGCCGGTTGCGTGATGCAATCGGGCGCCAAAAAATATCCGGCGGAACTGCCGCCCGCGTACTGCCAAACATGCTCCGTCCGACTCCACTCTTATCTGGACATCCTTAACCGTTATGCCGATTACGAGCGGCTAACGGATAAAGAAAAAGTCAAGTGGTACCAAGAGTATATCCAATTTGCGAGGGTCAAAAGATGACGACGACCGATGATCATTTCCGTCTCCTTATTCTTCCCTACGGCGAAATTGACGAGGAAGTTTTGCGCCAAACGGCCGACATCATTCAAACGCATCTTGGTCTCCGGACAAGCGTCCTGCCGGCCGTCAAAATCCAAAAAAGAATACTGGTCGGACCAGATACCGCGGATACCGAAAAACTGATTAGCCAGGTCTCGGATATTGCCCGCGTTTACGGACAATTGGTACTCGGGATCATTGCGGCCGACTTAATTTTGCCGCAACAAAATCAGCTTTTGGATGGTTATGCCGAAGTGGACGGCGCGGCCGCGATCATTACCTTGGCCGAACTGCCCCGCGATAAACGCGGCGCGCCCGCGCCTCTGGATCTCAAAAATCTGATTTTGCACGAACTCGGACATGTTCTCGGCAACAATGACTGTCCCGAACATTGTCTGATGTCCGAAAAGCGCGGCCTTTATGCCTCTGAAATTTCTTTCTGCGCCCGTTGCCGCGGCCGAATGGAGCGCGCCCTGACCCATTGGCGCGCCCGCTAAGTCCGGTCTTCCAGAAAACACTGGTTGACCGGACTATTTTATTATGGTGAAATGGTATTAGCAAGTTCCTTCAAAAGGAGCGAACGATGTCCCGATTGTCCGACCCGCGATTTATTATTTATCTTGTTCCCATTGGCCAAGTGAACCGGGAAACGCTGGAATTTCTGGCAAACTCCGTGACCGCGTGCTTTATCCGACCGTGCTTCATTCTTCCGCCGATTGAATTGCCGATGGGGATCGCCCGCGACTGTCAATCAAGAATAGACGCGTTGGAGATCCTTGATTTTCTGGTAGGAAGGATGCCGGCGGACGGTTCAAGAATCGTCTGGGTGATGACGGGTAGCGAGCTTTACAGCGCCGGCCTGGGCCCGCTAGACGGTTGCAGCCGAGCTCCATATCTCGCCGCCGTTGTCACGCTGAAGAATTTACGAGATTGCTTATCCCCCAACCCGGACGGCCTTCCGCGCTATAAAGAAAATATCCGCCGCCTAATTCTGCATGAACTGGGTCACGGCCTTGGCAACAAAGAATGCTCTGCCGCCGACTGCCTGATGGATAATTTCCTCACCTATTCAGAAACGCCGCGCCAATTCTGCCCCAGCTGCTGGACGCAAATTCAACGCGCCCTGACCGCCGGACCGGATGTTGTTGAATTTATGCTCGGCGAGTTTTTTTACATGCGGCGCGACTACCGCCTGGCGGCCAAATACTACTCTGCCGCCGCCAAACTCCGGCCGGATATCGCTCACTATAAGTACTGCGCGGCCTGCGCCCTTGCCGCCATGAACAAAAAAAAGAAAGCCGGCAAATGGCTCCGTAGATATCTCCTAACCCAAAATACCCCATAACGGGGTGTTGAAATAGCCCCTTGAGAGGAGAGCGCCATGACTCGCGCCGGCCGCCAAGACATAATTTTCTACATCGCGCCGTTTGAAGGCATTCCGGACATCATCCATGATTTCGTCGCCTCGGCGATTGCCGAAAAATATGGCGTTACCTGCCGGCTGTTCAAAACCCAGCCGTTGCCGCGAGCGGCGATTATCAAAGATTTTCCGGATGGCGAAAAAATCTGCGACGACCAGGAGCTGATTACTTACCTATACGACCAACTGCCGCTTGATGGACGGATAATCGTCGGGCTAACGCGTGCCCTTTTACAAACTGAAAAAACCGCCATCGTCGGCTGTGGCGACGCCATGTTGAATGGAACGGGCGCGGTCATTATTTCCATCATGCAAGCCGCCAGCGACGAGGAACGCCAAGTCGTCAGCCTCAATCGATTTTTATCCCGCATTGATAAATTCGTGGCGCACGAGGTCGGACACGCCCTCGCCCTGCCGCATTGCCCGGACGGCGCCTGCGTAATGAGCGCAAAAAGTTACGAGGCGCTAGATGCGACTCCCGCCGGATATTGTCAAAAATGCCGGGTCGTCATAAACGACGA
>CAYHOC010000024.1:0-11494 GCA_964358135.1 uncultured Gammaproteobacteria bacterium | reverse complement strand
CAAGGACACCGGCCTTTCAAGCCGGGAATCGCGGGTTCGAATCCCGCTGAGCGCACCACAGGGGACCCCGCTACCGTTCCGACCACCATCGGAACTCCGGTTATCCGGACACGCGATACCAATCGCGAGGAATCGGGGTTGAAGATAGAGCCCGCCGGGCAGTTTCCGGCGGGCCTTTTTTTATCCAAAATATTTTTTATATTATCGCCATCAAAATCATCAGAAATCCAATCCCCAGCGGATGATTGAGATACGGACTGAAAATATTTATCACCAAAAGCGCGATGAGCCCCAAAAATAATCCAAGATACAAATCCCTCTCCAACTCTCCCTTTTCAAAAGGGAGAGAGCCGCCAGCTCCCCTTTTTTTAAAAAGATTTTTTGCAATCCTCCAGATAAGCCATAAATAAACCCCCATTCCCACGATTCCGAGCTTCATGAAAATATCCAAATATCCCCATTCAAAAGCGTAGGTCGTGTAATCCCCGGAAGGATTTATTTGTAAAACGCGCGGGTCCGAAGATTTAAAGGTTAGCGTCGCGCCGAATCCGGAACCCCAAAGGGGGTTCTTTTTTATTTGTTCCCAAATGGGTGGAAGTTCCGCGAGGCGCGTATTCGCCGCGGCGCCGCCTAATTCTCCAGCCCGTCCGCTCGCCGCGCCAAAAAATCCGGGGGAGATAAGTCCGGCGAGCAGAAAACCGAAGACGACCATAACCACAACGCGGCCGCCAAATTTCAGTAGAGACGCATAATTATGCGTCTCTACAAATAACAAAACCAATCCGGTAACAATTGCCGCAACAAGTCCTACTTCAAAACTACGGGAAAGGCTGACAAAGATGGCGGAAAAAAATAGGGCGCCGATGAAAATCCCCCTCCAACTCCCCCTTTGCGAAAGGGGGAGGGTTTGAGTTAGTCCCCTTTGGAAAAGGGAGAGGGTTTGTTTGCCGGCCAATACTATAAGTAGCGCGAACACCACATAAATCTGCGACTGGATAAAGACGCGGTAAAATCCCCCGCTCCACGGCGTTATCTCGCCGATGCCGGTTGTCCGCACCCATCGATAAATCTGATAGAAAAAATCTCCCTGAAGATGCGTTGCGACCGCCAGCAAAAATAGAGTTTTTGCGCTCACCCAAATGGCCGCGGCAAACAAAAAATTAAATAAATCGCGCCTCCCCTCTTCCGTTTTTAAAATTCCGTAAAAAATCGGGGCGAGCGCCAGATAAAAATATCCGTTCGCGTCAAAAAAGATATTTTGGGAAGCATTGCCGGCCAGCACCCCGCGGATAATTCCAAAAATGACTGCGGCCAAAAGCGCCAGATAAGGATAAAAAAATTTTGACCTGAAAAAACCGTCTTCTTTAAATATCTGTAAAGACGCATGGCTATGCGTCTCTACGAATACGCGGATCAAAAAATTCGCGGACCAAACGGCGATGATAATCAAAAAGAAAACGATTCTGACCGAAAGATTTATTCCGCCAAACTCAAGATAAAAAAGATACCCCTTGGAACCGATAAAAAGTTCGGCGAGCAAAACAAAAACCGCGAGCCGGAAGTTTCGGAGCGCCAAAATCAGAAATAAAATCGCCACAGCCGCAAAAGTCCAGAGACGAATGGCCGGTATGAGATATCCGAGCAACGAAACAATTTCTATCACCGCCATTCCCGATAAAACAGCTCCGATTTTTTTTAAATTTAAGGGCATAGTTAGTATTTTTTGAGGCCCGGGGCGCAAAATCTATTTTATCATTTTACATCCGATTTTTTTGCCACCAATCAAAAACTTTTTTGGCGACCGGGACGGCGACGACGGCGCCCTCGCCGCCGGCCTCAATCAGGATCGTGACGACGATTTGACGCGGAGCGTTTTGCCGTTTGCAGATATCTATTGCGGCGCGAGTCGCGCTGGTATTCGCCGACGATTCTTCTCCGCCGGCCGGCGAAAAAGGATAACAGGAGATGGAGGTTAAGGGGGCAGATGATTTGCTCCCGTACGGCCCAAAGCCGGTAAACCAGCCGTGGTTCGGCTCGCCCTTTTTCCACTGCGCCGTTCCGGTTTTGCCGGCAACCTGAATCCTTAAATCTCCCAGACCGCGCGCGCTGCCGGAAATAACCGTCTCGCGCATCCCGCGGCGCGCGACTTCAACATCATCGGCGGACAAAAAATCTTTTTTCAAAATATATTTTTGCGTATTTTTATCGCTCAACACATGCGGGCGGTAAAGCGTGCCGCCGTTGGCGATGGCCGCGGTACCGGCCGCGATTTGCAGCGGCGTCACCAGCAAGTTGCCCTGGCCGATGGAAACATTATAAGTATCGCCGATGTACCATTTTTCGCCGAGGTTCTTTTCTTTCCAGTCCGGCGTCGGTAAAAATCCTCGGCCCTCTCCCAGTAAATCAACGCCCAGGCGGGCGCCAAAGCCGAAACTGCGGAGATGCGCGGCGATTTTTTCAATTCCAAGTCCTTTAAAATTTCCATATCCCCCGCCGATGATGTAAAAAAAAGTGTTGACTGATTCGGCGAGCGCTTTGATGACATTGGTCGCGCCGTGCCCGCTGGCTTTCCAGTCCGGAAAAAACCAATCACCGACAGCGATGCCGCCGGAAGAAGCAAAAGTAGTATTTTGCGTGATTAATTTTTCTCCGAGCGCGGCCAACGCAATAAAGGGTTTGATTGTTGAGCCCGCGGGATACAGTCCGGAGATGGCGCGGTTTAAGAGCGGATGCGCGGAGTCGGAGGCGATGCGCGCGTACTCATCCTGGCTGATACCACCGGCGAAAAGATTATTGTCGTACGCCGGCAAACTCACGAGCGCCAAAATTTCGCCGCTTTCCGGGTCCAAAACAACACCGGCGGCTTTGCGGCGTCCAAGCGGCGCCAATTCCTCGCGAAGAGCATTTTCTAAAAACTTTTGGAGATCAGCGTCCGCAGACAAAGTGAGATTACGGCCGTCTACCGGATCTTCTTTGGCGGCGATTCTTTTTTCGCGTCCCAAGGCATCCACCTCAACTTTTTTCCGGCCCGGGATTCCGCGTAATTCTTTTTCATAACTCGCCTCAACTCCGGCGCGGCCAATCCGGTCGCTCGGCTCGTATCCCTCGGTCGCGAGATTTTTCAAATCATCGGGAGAGACGCGGCCTTCATATCCCAAAATATGCGAAAAACTTTTTACCCCGGTCAGATAACGCCGCTCGGCGCCAAGTTCAATCCGCGCGCCCGGAAGCTCGGCCAAGCGCGTTTGTATCAAAATAACGGAATCATACTCCAGCCGGTCTTTAATAACGACCGGAAAAAATGAATAGCGGCTGTACTTAGAGATTTCCGCTTCAATTTCCGTGGGCGGGATGCCGGCGAGCTCGCCCAATCGCGCGATGGCGGCATAGCGCTCCTCTTTGGCGGCCGGTAAATGGCTGGGGATGAGCGCGAGGCTGAAATTCGGCACATTTTCCACAAGAAGCGCGCCGTTTCGGTCGTAAATTACTCCGCGGCTCGGACGGATGGATTCAATGCGTAATCTGTTGCCCTCGGCCCGGCGCTTAAAATCGTCAGTCCGGATGATTTGAAGGTCAGCCGCGCGAATACCAAGCCCAACAAAAAACACGGCAATAACCGCGCCGATTGCCGTGAGTCTTTTTCCGCTCAAAGTAAGTCCTAAAATAGGTTCCTTGGAACTGACTTGCATCCCGACGCCCTCTTTTTCCAAAAACGCTTCTTCCATCCAATGCTTGCCTGACGGGTCGCCGATTTTTGCGTCGCCGGAGACCGACTCTTTAACGACAAAAGGATCGTCAAACTCGCGCTTCAATTTTTTATTCAAAAAAAATTTCATTTTTGCGGACGCGCCTCATCCCCGACCCGCCCGTTCCGCGGAGCTTCTTGATTACCTGAAGCTTGAGCGGCGGAGGCGCGGGAAGGAGCTTGATCCTTCCCGCTAAAGGTTCAAGGGAGGCAAAAATTTTAAAATCGCGCGCTTCTTCTTTCTCTTATAAATCCGACAACAAAATATCCGACGGAAAGCGTAACAAAAGTAATCGCCATGGGCGCCAGCTCGCGCCGCAAAAAATAATTGAAATCAACGGCTCCGATGCCGCGGGAATAAATTATTTTAAGCGCTAAATGAATCGCGCCGTAACTGGCGGCGGAAAAAAAAGAGAACAATAAAAATGAAAGCCAGTTTCTGCCGCCAAAAAAATTTGCCATCATCAAGTTTCCGGCGAAGGCGGCGATGATAAACAAAAAAAAGAAAAAACCGAAACCCTCCAAAGAGTAGAAATCTAAAATCAAACCTGTCCCGGCGGCAAATACCATGTTTTCAAAAAAATCGCCGCGGTAGGCGATGATAATTAAAAGCGCCAAAGCGAAATTAAAATAAAGAACGCTTCCGAATAATCCGGAAAGCTCAATGGCCGCGGACGCGAAAGCGGCGAAGATAATTATTGGCAACCTAAACCACATAAAACTTTTTGATACCCGATGAACGCTGACTGACGCGGACTTCACGCGGACGAACGCTCCGCCAGCCGGCGGAGCCAGCTGGCGGACGAGTTTCATAATCCAATGTCTATTCAGCTACCACCATCAGATAATCCAAATTATTGAGATCCGCGGGCGAACGGATCAGCGCGGTTTGGAAGGGCTCGCGGACTTCTTTAGTGACGGATTCCACGACACCGATAACTAAATTGCGCGGAATCTCCGGTTCAAGCCCCGAGGTGATGATAATATCGCCGCGCGCGATTTTTTCTTCCTGCGGAATCAAATTCATTTTTATCGCAAGTCCGTGTTCGCCGCGGACAAGACCCGTCGTGCGCCCGGTATTTAAAATTGTGGCCGCAAGACTCGCCTTGGCGTCGGTCATCAGCAGGACGAGCGAATAATCATCATAAACTTTGGCGATTTTTCCGACAATAACGCCATCGGCGTATACCACCGCCTCGCCGAGGAGAATGCCGTCGCTCTTTCCCTTGTCAAGAATCAGCGCCTCCGAATCATCAAGATTATTTTTTCCGATAACTTTAGCGAGGACGGTTTGGCGCTCGCTTTTTTCCTTAAAATCCAGCTCTTTTTTTAAGATGATATTTTCTTGTTCCAGCGCCTTGAGTTTCGCCGCGTCCATTGTTATCCGCGCCAGCTCGTAGGCGAGGCGGCTGTTTTCTTCCGCCAGGCGCGACGGCGTGCCAATCCAGCGGAACCATTTTTCCAGAAAATTCCGCGTCGCGGTTGCGCCGGTCGCGATGGGAGCAACCACGGCATGAACCCCGCGGTTGACGGGCGCGAGCAGATTCATTTTGTATAAAAAAACAAGCAGCGCGGAAACTGCCAAAAGTACTGCCAATATCTTCAGTAATTTATCGCGGGACATAATACAATGTCTGACATTCGTTAACTATGGGACATCCGACCCCCTACAAGCTTATAGGGGGTCGGATGTCCTTGAGTCAAGAGAATTTTTCAACGGTCTCATCTCGTTTGCCCCGAGGGGACTTGCACTTCTTTTAAAAGTTTTTTATTTTCAAGCAAAATGCCCGTGCCCCGAACCAGGCAGGTTAACGGATCGTCGGCAATGCGCACCGGAACCTCGGTCGCCCGGGCGATTAATTTGTCCAATCCTTTCAGCAGCGCGCCGCCGCCAGTCAAAACCATTCCGCGCTCATAAATATCGGCTGTGAGCTCGGGCGGAGTAACCTCGAGCGCGGCCTTGATATTTTCAACAATCAATTTAATGCTCCGTTCAAGCGCGCGGCGGATCTCCTCGTCATTAACGATAACCTCCGCCGGAAGTCCGGATAAAAGATCGCGGCCGCGCATTTCCATCTCCAGCGGAACCTCAAGCTCCTCGGCGGAACCGATGCGCATTTTAATGAGCTCGGCAATCCGTTCGCCCAATAAAAGATTGTGCTGGTCGCGCGCGAATTGGATAATATTTTTGGTCAGTTCGTCGCCGGCAATCGGCAGGGATTTCCAGGTAACAACGCCCGCTAAAGAAATAACCGCGATTTGCGTCGTGCCGCCGCCGATATTTACGATCATGCTGCCGACCGATTCCTCAACCGGCAGGCGCGCGCCGATGGCCGCGGCCAGCGGCTCTTCAACCAAAGCGACTTCGCGGGCGCCGGCCAGCATCATCGCGTCTTCCACCGCTTTTTTCTCCACCTCGGTTATTTCAAGCGGGATGCCGACGACCACGCGCGGGCGAGGAATAATCGTAAAAGAATTTTCGTGCACCTTTTCAATAAAGTAACGGAGCATTTTTTCGGTGATTTCAAAATCCGAAATGATGCCTTTAAGCAACGGCTTGGAAATACTGATGTGCGTCGGCGTTTTTCCCAGCATCTCCTGGGCATCGCGGCCAATGGCAATAATCTGGCTGGTGCGGGCGTTGACCGCGACGACCGACGGCTCATTAATAACAATGCCCTTGTCTCTAACATAAACAAGGGTATTTGAAGTTCCCAAATCAATTCCCAAATCTTTAGAAAATTTTCCCAATATTCTTTTGAACATAAAACTTTTTCGCCCTCCTCCGCAGTATTATTCCGCTCTTCTTCTTAATGACAAAAAGAAAAATTCCAGGACTAAAAGCGCAAAAATAATTCCGACCATTATCCACCAAGTGAATACTTTCATTCTCTCCAAAACCAAAGCAATAATAACCGCCGCCGCGAACCAAATCGCCTGCCGGAAAGAAGTAGCCGCCAGCCGCGAGACAAGTTCCAGACGATTGAAACGGGCGCGCAAAAAAAGTCCGATGATCGCGTTGGTGCCGACAACCGCCAGCCCCAAGCTCGCGTAAAAAAACAAAACGGCCAAAATCCCCTGCTCGGCCGGATCAACCGAAATTAAAACCGCGACCCACGCAACCCACGACAATACCGTACAGAGGGTCATTAAAATAAGATACTGGCGGAGCGTCATAAAATTATAGAAGGATGCGCCTCCTTATATGGTCATTTTAGCATGATGCCGAAAAAAATCAAGATGGAGGTAAAACCGCATCAAAATTTATCTCGCTAAACGGCAAATTTTATTCTTTCCACTGTCTTTTCCCCGAATTTTTGATTTATTCTGGCAAGAATCTTTTTTTCGCGAAGCTGAATTTCTTGCGCCAAAATTGAGCTGATTGAGCTAATCTTAACCGCGCTGTCCTTAAAAGAAATGATTTTAATTTTATATTTTACGCTGTCGCCGAAGATTGAACACAAAATTTGTTCAAGCTCTTTTAAGACCATCGCGGCCTCAATTTGGCGGCCAAAGCCGCTTTGCTTGATATTTTGCGGGATAAGTTTTCCGAGGGAAGTGAAGGACATGATATTAAATTGTCCGATTAGATACAAACCATTGTGTCTAATCGTAGGCGGCCAGCCGGTATAGCCGGCTAAAGCCGGGTAATAATTATAAGATGCGATATTCGCAGATATCTTTGAAATCGCAGAATTTGCACTTAAACTCACTCGGTGTCGCCGCAAAGGCGCTCTGTCCGATCTCGTCAATCGTACCAATAATCTTTTCTTCCAGCTTTGCGAGATTCTTATCCTCACCTAAAAATGAAACTTTTTTTCCGTCCTCAATATACAAATACGAAAGCGCGCCGACTTTTTTATCCAGAATCTGCGGATTTGCCGCCGCCAGCTGATAAATCAGAAGCTGATCCTTGTCAATTTTTTCTTCTTCCTTGGCTTTGCCGGTTTTATAATCAATGATTTCCACCGTTCCGTCCGGTAGCTGGTCAATACGGTCAATCTTGCCGTTAAAAGTATATTTTCCAATCTTAAGGTTAAATCCTTTCTCCAGATACAGCGGGACAGGGAGATTGTCTTTGACGGTATCATAATACGCCAAAAGGCTCTTTTTTCCTTTTTCAAAATATTCTTCTTTTTGGTTTTTATCCGAATACCAATCATCCACCCAGCTCTCATTGTATAATTTTAAGAGTTCATCCAAACCGACTTCCGGCTTTTTTGCCGCACCGCCCCGATGGCCATCGGGACCAAGGGGACGCTCAGCGTCCCCGCCGAAAAGATCTATCTGACGCCGCCCGGCGCGCTCCTGAACCAAAGTGAAAAATTTTTGGAGCGTACGATGAATGCTCTGCCCAAAACTAAAACTCGGCCGTCCCTGCATCGGTAAATGCAGAATATGCTGAAATTTATATTGCAAGGGGCAGGTTTCAAACGCCTTGATTTGGGTAAAAGAAAATTTTTCCGGCAAAATGTATGCCGAAAGAACCGCGGCCGGCGCCTCTTTTATGTCCGGAAGCTCAAGCGCCGGCGGTTTCTTTTCTTTTTTGGCAATTTCCTCATTTACTAATTTTAATTCAATTAAAAATCTTGACGGTTTTTTGGCGCGGCTGCCGCCGTAGTCCTCGGCGGCCGTAAAATATACCCCCTCTTTCGCGCGGGTCATCGCCACATAAAATAAACGGCGTTCTTCCTGAAGATGCACATCGCCCTCGGGAAGAATTTCTTTTACCAATTTTTCCGGCAGTTCAATCGTTTCTTTCCGCTCGTCGGTCGGAAACCGCCGGTCAACTAAATTCACGATAAAAACATATTTGAATTCCAGACCCTTGGCCGCATGCACGGTCATAATTTTGACCGTTTCCGGACCATCGTCGGGATTTTGCGCCAGCGCGCCTTCTTCCCCGGCTTCAATTTCCAGATTCATCAGTTCCAAAAAATTCTTGACGCTCGCTTCAGCCGCCGCCTCCTTAAATTGCTCAATTTTTTTATAAAATTGATTAAGATATGAAATTTTCTCGCGCGTGGCGGAATTATCTTCGCGCGCGAGCTCTTTTAGATACCCGCTGTCGGATAAAAATGCCCAGAGCGTCTTGCCGACATCGCGGGCGCGCGCCATTGAAGTATGTTTTTCAACAAAACCGATGATTTTATTAAATGCGGCGACTGTTTCCGGCTTAAATTCAAACTGCGCCGCCTGCCTGACCGGTAGGCAGGCCTCGCGCATTATTTCGTACAGCGACTTTGCTTTTCGTTTGGCATGCTGATTTAATTTAATCAGCTCGTTCTCTCCGAGCCCCCAAATCGTAAAATTCAGGACGCGCCAGGTCGCGGCATTTTCGTGATAATTATCCAGAAGCTTCAAATACGCCAGAATATCCAGAATGACCGGTTTCGCGTAAAGCCCGCGCGAAGCGACAAAATGATACGGGATTCCGGCATCGGCGAGCGCGCGGATAAAAATATCGGCATGGCCGTTAGCGCGCGCCAAAATCGCGAAATCATCCCAAGTCGATTCAAGATCGCGATTTTTAATTTCAATGATTTTGTTGATGACGGCCGCGGCTTCATCACGGGCGGTTTTTGATTTGAGATAACGGACCTCCCCCTCTCCTTCAATGTTGGAAACAAGCTTTTTTGATAATCCTCCGGCATCCGCGAGCTTCACCTCCAACCGGTAAGGATTATTTTGCTGGATGAATTGATATGACAAGTCAAGAATATTTTGTTTTGAACGATAATTCTTTACCAAAAAGATTTTTTTGGCATTTACAAAATCACGCTCAAATTCAAGAATATTACTGATGGAAGCGCCGCGGAATTTGTAGATTGACTGGTCGTCATCGCCGACGACCGTTAGATTATTTTTCGGGGCGGAGAGAAGTTTTACTAATTCATATTGGGCAAAATTCGTATCCTGAAACTCGTCAACCAAAATATACTTGAATTTATTTCTGAAATATTCCAAAATGTGCGGCCGCTTCTTGAACAAAAAAAGTGTTCGATTGATTAAATCGCCGAAATCAAACGCGTTATTCTCCAAAAGCAGCTGCTCATAAATATGATAGGCCTCGGCAACTTCTTCGGTCCGCGCGAGTTCGCCAGCTTCCGGCGAATCAGGCGCGCTATCCAAATTCAATTTAGCGTTTTTAACATATTCAAGATAATCTGCCGGCGCCACCAGCTCATCTTTGGCGCGGGAAAAATGCTTTAGGAGCGCGTGGATAAACTTAGTGGGATTGCCGAGCGGACGGTAATAATCAAAATTAAAACGCTCAAGATTTTTACGCGCCAGCATCCATTGTTCGGTTGCCGAAAGCAACTTAAAATCGGTGGAAAGCCCAATATCAAGAGCGTATTCACGGAGCACCCGTTCGCAAAAAGCATGGAAGGTGGAAACCCACAAATCCACATATCCATAAGGCAAGAGTTTGTCCACCCGCTCTTCCATCTCGCCCGATGCCTTGTCGGTAAAGGTGAGCGCTAAAATTTCGTCCGGCTTGGCCAGTCCCCGTTCAATCAGATAACCGATGCGGCGCGCGATGACCGTTGTTTTGCCGGTGCCGGCGCCGGCGACAATCATCAGCGGACCGTCTCCGTGCGTGACGGCGGCCGCCTGCTCCCCGTTAAGATTTTCTAAGATATTTGACATCCTTTTAATTTTATGCTAAGTTGGTCTTAAATTCAAGCCCAGTATATCAACTTTAACATGGCCGTCAAAACGGCCAAATTCCAACACGATTCACGAAAAAAGTTAGCTACTATGTCTAGATGCGCCAACATAGACACGCATCGCGAAAAACAAGTCAAAGTTGTATTACTGGGCAAGTTCCTTTCAGAGGAGGCGTGATGAAACGAAAAAGATTCGCCTTCACCGAAGTCCCCATACCACTTTCGTACGACGACGGTGACATACCGAACATTCATCGCATCGTTGACCTGATTTCCGCGAAAGAACTTTCCGGCTGGAGATTCGCGCAGGCGCTGAAATTTTCGGCCGGCGCCGACGGTTATTTCCGACCGACCGCAGTCAAATTCCGACGGCCAAAGCGAGGCCGGCTCCGGACGATTATCTTTGATTATATGACGGTAACCGTGGCAAACGATGGTCTTAAGCCAGATTCCGAACCCGGCTGGGAAAAAGTCGGCGTGATTGAGTATGATGCCCTGAAGCGACCGCGGACGATTCTCTTTCGGAAAGAAAATCACGATATCTGACCACGGCTCCGCAAACGCGGAAGGAGGAAGGAGAAAATGACATCAGAGAAGGACACGAAGGAAATTACTGCGGATGCCGATGGCGGATGCAAAATCTTTCAATTAGACCGCAACTTTACCATAGGGCAACTCCAAAAAGAAATCAACCGCATTGAAAGCCAAGGATGGATTTTCGTCTGTTTTGCCAATTCCTATGCCTTTGGTCAAGATGGCACTCACATTTCTCCTACGGCAGGAGTCTTCCGCCGCGAAACCAAACCGATCGAAGACCGTTACGAATACCGTGCCGAAAAAATTTGGACATCAAGCCCAGAATACGGCGTCTTAGAACAGCTGAAAAAGGAAGGATGGGAATTTATGCCTGAAGCCAGCGCCGCTTTCAACGAGACCGCGAAACTTACGAGTTTTGATAAGATCTATCTCTTCCGCCGGCCAAAACGGAAGTAAAACACAAAAGAGCCATAACGGCTCTTTTTTTAATTCTCCCCTCCTTAATACTTCCGTTCCGAGCGAGCGAGGAATGGAAGGGCTG
>CAYHOC010000023.1:0-11611 GCA_964358135.1 uncultured Gammaproteobacteria bacterium | reverse complement strand
TTTATCTCAATCTAATCTTATAAATTATTCCGCTTGATTTGTCGGTGTAAAACAGATATTGCCCGTCCGCGGAGGCCTGCAAGTTTTCGGCGGTGGCATCCGTCTCGGGAACAGCCAAAAGCGTTTTTGTTCCGGTCGTCAAGTCAATTTTGTAAAAGACATCGGGCGTGCCGTCAGCCACTTCGCGGGCAAAGCCGGCGCCTTCATCCAGATTGCTTGGCACGGCGCAGTAGGCATTGCCGCCGGTTATCGTACACTTGTCGGCCCAGGTATTTATTTCCAGCGCCTTGCGACCGCTGATTCGGTCGGTTCCGGCGGCCGCCACCCAAAGGGTCGGGCGGAATCCGGAATCGGCATTATAAACGCTGTAAAGAAGTTTATCTCCTTGGGGCGACCAGACCGGGGTAAATCCCATGCCTTGAACGGTAAATGATTTGAAGTTTTCATGATTTTGTCCGATGGGAATCACTTCCTGGCTGTCAAAACCCTGATAATCGCCGGTGCGCGAAAAGGCAACCATCTGCCCGGTCGGCGACCAGCTGACGGTTACTTTGTCGGCGTTCTCCCCGAGCGCCTCAATCGCTTTTGTGCCGCTACCATCAGTGTTGGTGGTGATGAGCCAGCGATTATCCGGGTCAATCCCGATGCTCTTTGCCGCGAGCTTGTCGCTTCCCGGAGAAAAAGAAAAATCCTGCCAATGCCGCGGGACGGTGAATTGTTTTTGGGTGTCAAAGTTATAGATGATTTTCGCGCCATCGGGATATTCCAGCAGAGCGCGGTTTTTATCTGGCGCCCAGGTGATATTCTGGATATTGAAAAAGATTTCTCCGGAGAGCGGTTTTACCAATCCGTCGGAAGTAACGCGGTAGAATTTTCCGTCGGCTTGATTCCAATACTGCATCGCTTTTCCGTCCGACGCGAGAGTAAGCTGTTTTGCGGAAACATTGGCGACAATGTTGCTCTGCGTGAGTCCGCCGGCGGCAACGGTCGCGGCTCCCGGCAGTCCCGGCGGTATTGCTTCCGGCGGCGGGGCAGTAGGCGCGCCGGGAACGCCTGGCGCGGCGCCGGGCAAGACACCGGTTGGGAGAACTGCCGCTGGGGGCGCCTCCGGGGGCGGTGGCGCGGCGCGGAAAAAGAAATAATAGAGGCCGTAGCCCAAAAGTCCCGCGACCACAAAAAAGGCGATAATAAAAAATATTTTTTTCTTGTCCATATTGTTTAGAATTATGAATTATGAATTAAGATATAATCATTGCTCAGATTGCCGAAAGCGGATTCACGATCGCGCCGAGCAGTCCAACGGCTGTCATCACAATCAGGAAGACGAGCAAATCCAGAACTCCGACAAGAACAATTTCCCAGACCTCCAATTTTGGAACCCAGCTGACGCCGAATAGATTGCCGAGAAGAAGTTGCGCGTTCATCAAAATAAAAGTAATGACCAGGCCGATGAGGGTGGCGGCGGAGCCGAAATTTACTGTTCGCGCTCCGCCCTTGGCGGCTTTCATGGTCTTTTGGATTTTTTGTATCTGTTCTTGCGCCTTTTGAATTTTTTCAAGCTTCCCGCCCTGCTCGCTTTCATCCATGGCTTCGCGGTTTTGCGCCGCGAGCTGTTCGGCGCGGAGCTCGGCTTCCATTTCCTCAGGTTCTTCGGAGGTCGATTTAGTTAAAGTTTTTTCTCTTTTTGCTCCGAGCTCGGCAATTGAAACAACCGCCTCCTGCTCTTGCGCTTCGCGGTTCTGGGCCGCCAGCTGCGCCTCGCGCAATTCCTTCTCCTGCGCTTGCTGGGTTAAAAGTGTTTGGTCAATATCAGGCATAACTCATACGAAATTACGAAATTTTACGAAAGTACGAAATTTTCGTATTTTCGCCCGCCTGCCTACGCCTTTCGCAGCTTGAAGAAATCAGAATCCCACTATTTGTCCAAAGCAACTTTATCAAGATTAAGAAGCAAAACGGCAATTGGCGGGCAGGTATCTTTTCGTAATTTCGTATGTTAGATACTCATTTGTCTTAAAAGTTTTATCCGTTCCTCAACCGGCGGGTGCGTGGAAAACAGCCGGTGCATGGTTGATTTTGTCTTTCCAAAAGGATTACTGAAATAAAGATGCGCGGTCGCGTCATTAGCGTGGGCGAGGGGCCGGTTTTGCGTGGAAATCTTTTCTAAAGCGCGCGCCAATCCCTCCGGATAACGGGTGAGAAGCGCGCCCGAAGCGTCGGCCAGATACTCGCGCCGGCGGGAAACGGCGAGCTGGATAAGCTGGGCGATGATGGGGGAAAGAATCATTAAAACTATTCCGATGATTGCCAGAAGCGCGCCCAATTGTCCGCTTTCGCGGTCATCGCGCCGTCCGCCAAAAAGCCGGAAGCGGAACATCCAATTGGCCAGCAGTGAAATTAAGCCGACCAGCACCAGCACCACCATCATCAAGCGAATATCATAATTTTTGATATGAGATAATTCGTGCGCTAAAACGCCCTCCAGTTCCTGCTTTTCCAGAGATTGCATCGCGCCGGAGGTGATCGCCACTGAAGCGTGTTTCGGATCGCGGCCGGTGGCAAAGGCGTTTATCCCCGGGTCTTGGATAATATAAATTTTTGGCGTTGGCAGGCCGGCCGTAATCGCCAGATTTTCTATGAGCCGGTAAATTTCCGGCTGGTCTTTTTTTTCTATCGGCCGCGCGCCCGAGCTCCAAAGCGCCACTTTGTCGCCGCCAAAATAGCTAATCCCCGACATAAAAAGCGAAAAGACAATGGCGATCGCGAGCCCTTCGTACCCATAGCCGGTTGATTTTCCAAAAAACCATCCTAAAATAAAAATAAAGACCAAAAATATCAGCATTAAAAATGCTGTTCGGTTGCGATTAGAGTTGATTTGCGAGTAAATTGGCGCGGGCATAGGCAACAACTGACAACTGACATTTGACTCATTTATTATACCTTATATATAAGTAAATCAAAAGACCCCGAATAGGGGGTCTTTTGATTTGAACTCGTTATCGTTTCCGCCAAAGGCGGATCCGCCTTTGGCGGAAACTCGTTAATAAATAATATAATTAGAACGACACCTTCGGCGTTTCGCGTTCTTCGTTGTTCTGAATTTCAAAGAATTGGCGGGAGGAGAATCCGAGCGTGCCGGCAATAAGATTAGCCGGAAAGCTTTGGAGTTTGATATTATAATCGCGCGTGTTGCCGTTAAAAAAGCGGCGCGCGGCTTGGATTTTATCTTCGGCGTCGGTTAGTTCGTTCTGTAAATCCAAAAAGTTTTGCGAGGCCTTGAGGTCCGGATAGGACTCGGCTACGGCAAACAGGGTTTTGAGCGTCCCGGTGAGCGCGTTTTCCGCTTGGGCGTGTTCATCCATGGTTTTCGCGCCCATCGCCGCGCTCCGCGCTGCCGTTACCTTTTCAAAAACCGATGATTCGTGGCGCACATACCCCTTGACGGCTTCCACCAGATTCGGGATAAGATTGTAGCGGCGCTTTAACTGCACCTCAATATCCGACCACGCCTCGTCAACATGATTGCGCGAGGCAATCAGGCCGTTGTAAAGCATCATTAGCCATAAGGCGAGAAGACCGACGGCGCCTAAAATTATCCAAATAATATAGTTTTGCATAAGTTAGACAATTAAGTTTATTATGATAGTATTATATAATAGAAAGGCGCGATAGTAAAGTACCCATACGAAAGTACGAAAAACTACCTGCCCGCCAATTGCCGTTTTGCTTCTTAATCTTGATAAAGTTGCTTTGGACAAATAGTGAGATTCTGATTTCTTCAAGCTGCGAAAGGCGTAGGCAGGCGGGCGAAACTACGAAATTTTCGTATTTTCGTAAAGTTTCGTAATTTCGTATGGAATAATATGAATCAGAACATTTTTAAATCATACGACATCCGCGGGATTTATCCCGGCGAGATTAATCCGGAGGTTGCTTATAAAATCGCGCGCGCTACGGTTTTATACACCGGCGCTTCTTCAATGGTCGTCGGACGCGATATGCGCGGCTCTTCCCCGGAAATCAGCGAGGCGGTTATCCGCGGCGTGAACGACCAGGGGGCGGACGCAATTGATATCGGCCTCGCCTCCACCCCGCTTTTTTATTTTGCCGTGGCTGATTACGAATTGCACGATGCCGGTATGATGATCACCGCTTCGCATAACCCTAAGGAATATAATGGCCTTAAGATAGTCCATGGCGATGGGCGGGGGATTGGACTGGAATCGGGTCTCGCCGAAATCCGCGAACTTGCCCTGGCCGGAGAGTTTCCGGATGTTCCGCGCGGCACGATAATAGAGACCGACGCCCGCGCCGCGTATATTGAGAAATTATTTTCTTTTATTCCAGCAGCGTCAGTCGCGCCGCTCAAAGTTGTGGTGGACGCCGGAAACGGAATGGGCGGACTTTTAATCGCCGATATTTTTAGGAGTTTGCCATGCGAATTCATCCCGATGTTCATTGATTTAGACGGCGCTTTTCCGAATCACGAACCGAATCCGGTAAAAGAAGAGAATCTCGCGGATTTGAAGAAAAAGGTTTTGGCCGTCGGCGCGCATTTAGGCGTGGCTTTTGACGGCGACGCGGACAGAGTTGGTTTTGTTGATGAGCGCGGGGCAATGGTTCGCGGCGACATTATTGCGATTATACTCGCCAAGGAAATCATCAAAAAAACGCAAGGCGCGCTGGTTTTAGGCGATCCGCGCATGACCAACGCTTTTCGCGAAGAAGTAAAAAAGGCGGGCGGAACTTTTCATTTTAGCAAAGTCGGGCATGCGAACATCAAAAAACAAATGAAAGAGGGGGGCGCGGCGTTTGCCGGGGAGCTTTCGGCGCATTATTATTTTAATGATTTTCCCGGGATTGAATCCGGCGATCTGGCGATGCTTTATGTCCTTCGCGCGATGTCATCTTCCGGCAAGTCGCTTTCGGCGCTCGCGGCGGAGTATGGACGGTATTTCCACTCTGGAGAAATAAATTTTACCGTTGAAGATAAGGATAAAAAAATCCGCGAGGCGGAAGAGCGGTTTAGCGAAGGCGCGGACGGGGTTTTAAAAATGGACGGCCTTCGCGTTGATTTTCCGGATTGGTGGTTCTCGCTCCGCGCCTCCAACACCGAGCCGCTTTTACGTCTGAATCTTGAGGCGACGACAAAAGAGTTGATGGAGGAGAAGAAGGAAGAATTGACGGCATTGATAAAATTATAGAAACATCGAAACATAGAATCAAAAAATTGTTTCGTTGCTTCGTGGTTTGGGCCGCGAGGCCGTATGCTTTTTTGAATTATGATCGGAATATTCGACTCGGGGATAGGGGGTTTTACGGTTGTAAAAGAAATAATGCGGCGGATGCCGGACTATCAGCTTTTATATTTTGGCGATACGGCGCGCACTCCTTACGGCAACAAAGGCGCCGAAACGATTAAACAATACGCGGTAGAAGACGCGGAATTTTTATTATCTAAGGGCGCAAAGATTATTGTCATCGCCTGCAATACCGTTTCGGCCGTGGCTTATGATTATCTTTGCGCCAAGTTTCCGGGTGTGCCGATTTTTGAAGTCATCACCCCGGCAGCCGAAGCCGCGGCGCGGGCTACCAAAAATGGACGCGTTGGGGTTATTGGGACAAGGGCGACAATTGGTAGTGGAATATATGATAAAAAAATAAAACAACTGTTCTCCCCTTCGGACTCGCAATCCGATCCGCCGGCTGGCGGAGAGGATGCGAAGGCGCGGAGGGGTCAATCGGATTCGCTTCGACCCCCTCTCGCTCCCCCTTCTAAAGGGGGAGATATTGATGTTTTTTCCGTTGTGTGCCCGCTATTTGTTCCATTAGTTGAAGAAGGTTGGCTTGAAGCGCGCGAAACCAAAATGATCGCCCGGAAATATCTTTATCCGCTCAAACAAAAGCAGATTGATACACTAATTTTGGGCTGCACGCACTATCCGTTGATAAAAAATGCGATTCAGGGTAAAATAGGAAGGAAAGTAATTGTCGTGGACTCTGCCGAAGCCGTGGTCGGCAAAATTTTGGCGTATCTTCAAAATCATCCGGAAATTGATTCCACCATCACACGGGTCACGGCGGACGTTTCAAATAACCCCGCTCAGCGGGGGCAATTTTTTCTTAGCGACCTAACTCCGGCCACGGAATCAACCGTGAAAAAGTGGTTGGGGAAAAATGTAAAATTAAATTTATATGTACACGGGCGTACCAAAAATTAAATCGTTGGAGGAGGCCGAACTCGATCGTCTGCGCGGACATTTAAAAAATGTTATTGCGCGCGAAGAGGCAGCGAGGGAAGCGCATTTTAAGCGTGATTTTACGGACGAGGAGAGCTGGGCTGTTTCTAAGGCGGCAAAAAAAGGAAAAACCGTCAAAGAGGAAGCGCTTGGAATCCGAAGAAACATCGACCCAGATCAAATTATCAAAAGCCTTAGCGATGGCGATATTGTGGCGTTTCGGGATTATTATGTTAAGTTTGAGGATATTATCGAACATCATGGCGAACTTAAAGAAGATTATGAGGCAATCGGGGAAGTATATAATAATTTTATGAAGGCGCATGAAAAATTTAATCGGGATGAAGCTCTATCTTATAGTGAAAGAGGATTAAAGCCGGAAAACGACCCTCAATATATTAATCGTCGTAATTTGTGGGCATTTTTGGCAAATGTGTTCACGCGCGTAATGTTCGAAGCTTCGAAGGCCAATAGAAAAAATAAAAAATGATTATCACTATCTTAATCTTTATCTTAATCCTCGGCCTGCTCGTTTTTGTTCACGAGTTTGGTCATTTTATTACCGCCAAAAAATCCGGCGTGCGCGTGGAGGAATTCGGCTTCGGCCTGCCGCCGCGGGCGATTGGAATTCAGAAAAAAGACGGCAAGTGGCGTTTGGTAAAATCCGGTTATTCGGCCGAAAAAGAGCCGGAGACCGCGACCGTCTATTCCCTAAACTGGATTCCACTGGGCGGTTTTGTCAAAATCAAGGGCGAGGAGGGTGGCGCGGCAAGCGACGCGGATAGTTTTGCCGGTAAGCCGATTTGGAAGCGGGCGATTATTCTTTCGGCCGGTGTCACGATGAATTTTATTTTGGCGGCGGCGCTTTTGGCGTTTGGATTTGGCATCGGTCTGCCGCAGGCCTTGGAAGACGCCGATCTCTCGCGCGCTACGGTGCGCGACCGGAATACGCAAATCGTCCGAGTTCTTGACGGCACGGCGGCATCAATGGCCGGACTCCGCGCCGGCGATATCATTTTGAATGTTGACGGCGAGGAAATTGTATCGGAAAATTTTTTGCGTTCGTACATAGAATCGCGCGGCGGCAAAGAGATTGTTTTAAAAATCAAACGCGATAATGGCGTCAAAGACATCTCCGCCGCTCCGGCCGTACTTGAAGAAACCGGAAAACCGGGGCTGGGAATTTCGTTCGTGGAAATCGGAATTGTTTCGTATCCCTGGTATCTCGCCGCCTGGAAGGGGCTTGAAGCCGCTGTATTTTACGCGCGTGAAATCGTTGTCGCGTTCTATCATTTGTTGAAGAATTTGATCGTCCATCAAGCGGTATCAATGGATCTTTCCGGGCCGGTCGGCATCGCCGTAATGACCGGGCGGGTGGCGCGGCTCGGGTTTATCTATCTTTTGCAATTTG
This sequence comes from uncultured Gammaproteobacteria bacterium, assembly GCA_964358135.1. GTDB lineage: Bacteria > Patescibacteriota > Patescibacteriia > CAYHOC01 > CAYHOC01 > CAYHOC01. The sequence continues at coordinate 3,961 of CAYHOC010000023.1, read as the reverse complement.
CCGCGCTCCTTTCAATTAATCTCGCGATTATCAATATCTTGCCGTTTCCGGCGCTGGATGGCGGGCGGCTGCTGTTTCTCCTGATTGAACGGCTTCGCGGGCGGGCGATGAATCAAAAAATTGAACAATGGGCGCACACGATGGGTTTCGCGCTTTTGATGTTGCTCGTTCTTGTCGTCACTTACCGCGATATTTCCAAATTCGGCTATAAATTCGTGGAATTGTGGCAGAGAATCGTGAATTAAATATAATATAATTTAACATTTAATATAAAAAATATGTCCACCCAAGAGTATTTAACAAAAACAGAGTTTGGGGAAAAATTTGACGAACTGTTGATAACGGTCAAAGATGGTTTTGATTCGGTTCATGAGCAGATAAAATCGGAAATATCATCGGTTAAATCGGAAGTATCGTCGGTAAGAACGGAATTAAAATCCGAAATAGCGTCAATAAAATCGCAAATGGTGACCAAGGATTATCTTGATGAAAAAATGGCGGATTTGCGCGGTGATTTGGTGGTGCTGGTAAGAAAAGAAGATACCAAGGTTAAAGCGCTGATTGAGACGCTTAGAGAAAAGAAAATTCTTAATGACGCGGATGTAAAAAAGATCAGCAGTATGGAGCCGTTCGCGCAGTTTAGCGTTTAGACGCAATATGGTTAAGAAAAAAATCACCAAAGAAGCCGTTGATAAGTTGCTGAAAGAAATCAAGCGAATTGATTATGATTTTCAAAAGAAACTTTTTGCAATTAAAAAAGAACAGCGGGCGGTAATTGAAAAAATCATTAAAAGAATTGACGCGGACAAAATCGCGGAAATCAGGAAGAGAATGAAATAAATATTATTGCCCAGCTTTAGCTGGCCAAACAGTTTATTGTAGAGACGCAAAATTTTGCGTCTCTACCAATCGCAGAAAGCTAAACGATAATTCCTATGTCCGATAAACCAAAACAACCTGCCACCGAAAAGTTTTTCGCGCGCGAGGCGGAGGCGCAAAAAGAGGGCGAGAAAGGACTGGAGCAGATGGAAAAAGAATGGGACGAAGCGGCTTTGTCCGAAGCCGCGGAAAAAGCCGTCGCCGAAATTAAAGCTCGCCGCGCGAAGGAAGTTTTCGAGGTCCAAAAAACCGCGGAAACCGTGCCGGCGGAAGTAGAAAAAAGGACCGGCGAAGCGGTTTCGCCGGAAGAAAGAACCGAGCTTAAAAAAACCGGAGATGAGGCCGCCAGTTCGGCCGCCGAAGCTGACGCTGAAACCGACGAGCGTTTGGCGGATATCTACGCGATGAGCGGCGGCAAAGCCGGGCGTCCGGAAGGGACTCCCAGTCCGACGGAAACCCGCGAGCGTCTTGAAGATATCTATCGTTTAAGCGGCGGCAAAGCGGGTAAAGCGCCGGCCGAATCTCCCCTCCTGCCCGCTTCTGTTCCGAGCGAGCGAGGAATGGAAGGGCGGGGGGCGGTGGGAGCACCAGAGAGTGGTCAACTGCCGGTTAAAGGTGAAATTGAAATGAAAAATTCGGCGGAACCGGAAATCAAAGCCGAGCCGAAAGTCGTAGTTGAGAGCATGGAATCCCCCCTCCTTAATAAGGAGGGGTTGGGGGTAGTCGAAAAACCGCCCGAAGCGCCATCCGTAATTTCCTCCCCCATTAAAGGGGCATTGAATTCGTTCAGTGAACGAATCAATAGGAGGGGTTTGGAAGCGCCGGATACCCGCGCGCTTGAGCTTAAAATTTTAGATTTGGAAGAAGAAAAAGAGCGGATTGAATCAATGGACTTAAGCCCGATGGTCGCAAAAGTTTCCGAGTTGACGCCGGCCGAGAAAAAAGCGTATAAAAAGATGATGAAAACCGGCAAGCTTGAAACCCCGCCGAAAGGCACGGCCGAATCCGAGGCCGCCGGCGCGGAGATGAATCGCATTTTTCAGCGCATCCCGCAAATCAACAAAGAACTGGCCGACCTCCGTCGCCAACTCCGCCGCGCGCAATTAGGCGGCAAATCTCCCCTCCTTAGTAAGGAGGGGTTGGGGGTGGTCGAAAAACCGAAAGGGGAAGCGAGAGGGGGTCAGGTGGGAGTGCCGGAAGCGGCCCCGGCAACCCCGGTCGCGCCGGAAGCTCCGCCCGCAACTCCGCCGATACCGGAAGCGGCTGCTCCAGCCGAAGCCGCACCGGATGCGCCCGCTAATTTGCCGATTGCGGAAGAAAAGCCGCCCGAGGCTCCATCGGATGCGGAAAAGCAAGAGGAAGAAAAATCGGCAGAAAAAATTGATTTAAAAAAAGCAAGCAGTTTTACGGAGTTATACAGCGCGCTTGATAAGCTTACAGAAATTAAGGGCACAAAGCGGGCATACGACGCTATGTTGTTAAAGAAAATCATTTCGGGAGTGAGAGCGGGAGAAACAGATATTGGGGAAGTGACTCGCGCTGGGGGATTGCGAGAAGTCGTTGAAAGTTTGTTGCAAAAAGAAAATGATTTGGTGAATAAGCGCTGGGATGACTTGAAAGAGGGTGGGGTGGTAAAAGTGTTGCGTTCCAACGGGCGCATAGAGGATGGCTGGAAGATATTAGCAAAAAATCCCGAAGGTCGCACGGTCACTGTTTATAAAGAAGAAGATGGTAAGGTAAAGAGAAAAAATATTCCCGCCGGCGAGTTGATTGAGATTAATCGGCCATAGAGAGTAAATATTGATTAAATGCTCAAAGACGATTTGTTAAAACTTAAAGACGCGGCGCTGGGGAAAATAACACTTGACAAGATTCTTGCCTGTGGTATAATTGAATTAGCTAAAAACGCCCGCTCTATGGCCGCAAGGCCATACGGCGGGTTTTTGTTTATATGAAGCAGAACGATGTCCGTATCGCGGTGTTTATTGACGGAAGTAATTTGTATTTTAAATTGCGCGATCTGGGTATAGAAAATACCGTTAAATTTAATTATCGCAAGTTTTCCGAGTGGTTGGCTCGGGATAGGGCGCTCATTTATTGCGGTTATTATATCGGTGTGGTGAGAACCGAGCCAAACAACGAAAAAGGACAGGCGCTTCGAAAGGAGCAGCAGCGTCTTTTTGCGCATCTGTTGTCGCTTGATCAAAAATTTATTGTGAAACGCGGATATTTGATGAAAAACGACGGCGTTTATCATGAAAAGGGCGTTGATGTGCAATTGGCCGTCGATATTCTTGTCGGCGCCTACGAAGATAAATATGATATTGCCATTATTATCTCCTCTGATACGGATTTAATTCCAGCAATTAGAAAAATAAAACAACTTGGAAAACAGGTGGAGTATATCGGTTTTGCCCATAGGCCGAGTTTGGCTCTGCGGGCCAATGTTACAATTTCGCGGCTCTTGATAAAAGATGAATTGGAACAATTTTCAAATAAAAAATCATCAGACACTTAAATGCTCAAAGACGATCTCATAAAACTTAAAGACGCGGCGTTAGCCGATTTGGCAAAAATAAAAGATTTAAAAGATCTTGAGGATTTTGGTATTAAATATTTTGGCCGCAAAGACGGCGAGCTCACCAAAATTTTGCGCGGGCTGAAAGATTTGGCGATTGAGGAGAGAAAAACGGTGGGAGAATTGGCGAATAATATTAAGCGCGATATTGAAGTGGCGCTCCAAGAATTCCGCGGCCGGCTCGCGGCCGAAAAAGTTCCGGCCATTGATTTGACTATCTCCGGAATAGAGCCCGAGATGGGGCATTTGCATCCCATCACGCAGTTTATGCGCAAAGTCACGGATATCTTTGTTTCCATGGGATTTGATGTGGTTGACGGCCCGGAGGTGGAAACGGAAAAATATAATTTCGATCTTCTGAATATCCCAGCCGATCATCCGGCGCGCGATATGTGGGATACTTTTTATATAAAATCCCAATCTCTCCCCCTTAGTAAGGGGGAGTTGGAGGGGGTCGGCAACCCCCCCCCCCACCAAAGTAAAGGCGGGCGCAAAAAGGTACAA
>CAYHOC010000022.1:9835-11799 GCA_964358135.1 uncultured Gammaproteobacteria bacterium | reverse complement strand
TCGGTTTTTTTCAAATTAACCGTAATGAATCGTGGGTGCAAAAAATTCCCGGCGTGCGCCGTTTGGTTAATATGTCGTTTACCGGCGGCACGATGGCGACGCGCTTTATTGCTTGGAATATTGCCGTTGAGGCCTGGAAAGAGCGTCCGGTGTTCGGCTGGGGGCCGGAAAATTTTTATTACGCTTTTAACAAATATTATAACCCAAAATCATTGGAATTTTCGTATTATGAAACCTGGTTTGACCGGGCGCATAATGTGGTTTTTGATCATCTGGTCTTCGGCGGAACTTTCGGACTGCTCGCGTATCTGGCAATTTACGCGGTCGTCTTCGGTTCTTTATTCAAGCGATGGCGGGGCGGCGGAATTACTTACGCCCAGCTGATCCTCGCGGCCGGATTTTTTGCCGCCGCCTTTGTCCAAAAGCTCACGGTTTTTGACGACGCCAGTTCTTATCTGATTTTTTTTGTCGGTCTGGCATACGCGCAAACGCTGCTGGCCGAGCCGCGCGAAAAAACAGCCGTCGGAAAAATTATGCCGCCAAGGGGTTTGAGTTCCGGCGCGTATCTTTTCTTTTCGTTGATAATCATTATGTTCACTCTGACTTTGGTCTACACCGGAAGCGTCAGGACTTTCAACACTTCAAAAAAACTGCTGTCCGCGCTTAAAGCCAGTATGAGCGGCCTTCAGGCGGCGATTCCGGCGTATGAAGAGGCGCTCGCGATGGGCACGGCTTATGTGAAAGATGTTGAGCAGGATTATTTACGCAAAGCGGTTGAGCTCGTGCAGAATTCAACCGCCGACGGGCAAACCATCAATCGCGCCCTGGAAATGGCGTATCGGGCGGGGCAGAATACGATTAAGACGCATCCGCGCGATATTTATGGATTTTTGCTCCTGGGCCAGCTTAACCATCTGTTGTCCTATTATGACCCGAAATATATTGACGAAGCCGAATGGGCGTATAGCAAGGCCGCCGAATTAAGTCCCAAGCGCCAGCAGATTTATTACGCCTGGGGAAAACTGCGGCTCGCGCGCCGAGATTTCGCCGGAGCGATCGAGCTTTTTCAAAAGGCGCTTGATTTTAACCGCAACATCGCCGACTCGTATTGGTTTTTGGGACTGGCGCAATATACAAATGGCGACAAAAAAAGCGCCCTGGCGAGTTTTGAAGGGGCGATTAAGCGCAATTATCAATTTAAGTCGCCGCTGGAAACAGCGCTGGTCGGCAATACCTATTTTGATTTAGGCGGGCTTGAGGACGCGGTGAAGTATTACGAACTGTCGTTAAATCAATCCGGAACCGGGGAGGTTTATTTTAACGCGGCGAAAGTTTACGCCGCGCTCGGCAACAGAGTAAAGGCGCGCGAGTACGGCGAAAGGGCGCTGTCCGCATCGCCGGAAGATCAGCGCGCGGAAATTCAGAAATTTTTAAGGATGCTTTGAGTCGGGATTTTTTATTAAAATCCGGATAACAGTTTTACACGGTCGTGAAAACTGTTATCCAAAAAACAGGGTTAGCCGCCCTGTTTTTGTTTTTGACTATTTGAGATAGATTTGGCGCGTTTTTTGGAGCATTTCCTGGAGAGAGAATTTTGCGTCCGCCACGGCGGCCGCGTTTTGGCCAAGGCGCGCGCGGAGCTCGGGCGCGGCAATCAATTTTTCAATTGCCGTCGCGAGGGCTTCGGGATTTTTTGGCGGGACAAGAAGTCCGCTCTCGCCGTCAGTAATCATCTCCGGAATGCCGCCGACCTTGGTCGCGACAATCGGGAGTCCGGCCGCCATCGCTTCCAGTATCGCGTAAGGCAGGCCTTCTTTGACCGATGGCAAAACAAAAATATCAAACGCTTTGAGATATTTAGCGGCGTCGGGGATTTGTCCGGGCAAAAAAACCGTTTCTTCAAGTCCGTATTTTGTGATGAGTGATTCCAGATATGGCCGTTCAGTTCCGTCGCCGATAATTAT
>CAYHOC010000022.1:0-9735 GCA_964358135.1 uncultured Gammaproteobacteria bacterium | reverse complement strand
TTTTCCGCCAAGCCGGAAGTGGCTCATTAAAAATCCAGCCGTGGATGGTGTAAATGAGACGCGGTCTCCGCAATTGTCCTCCCCTTAGTAAGGGGAGGTGAGGAGGGGTCGACAACCAAACCGCGAGCGAACCGATGAACCCGGCCTTGGTGCTATTAAGATGTATAATGTCCGGTTTTTCTTTTTTTATTAACTTGCGGATTTCACAGACCGCCGCGAGGTCGTCCCAAATATTTATTTCGCGCATCAGATGTTTCAGCTGGATGACGCGGATGTTTTTTGCCCGGAGACGGGTGGCTAAGTCGTCTGGTTTTGGATTCCCCGCGACAGCGGGGTGCGCGCCTCCCTCTCGGGAGGATTCCAAATTTTGACTCCGAGTTTCGCCAATCGCCACCGCAATCTCAAAATCTCCCTCTTCGTTGTTCCTCCCCTTAGTAAGGGGAGGTGAGGAGGGGTAACTTAAATTCGTCGCCAGGTCATAAACATATCTTTGCGCCCCGCCAAATTCGGCTTGGGTGATGATGTAGAGAATTTTTTTCATTGATTTTTGTAGAGACGCAAAATTTTGCGTCTCTACCATAAATTTAGCATGCTCTTGACAAAAAGTCCATTTTGTGTTAAGGTGTGGGCAGGTAAAAACCGTCGGGAGGCGGTTTAATTGCACCTTTACAACGGAGGGAAAGATGGCCAAAAAGCGGAAGTGCGCGGCGCTTACGGCATCAAAGACAAAGAAGTTTGACGATCTGAAGGGTGAAGCGCTGGCGTATCTGGGAGAGCAAAAAGCGGCAACGGTTTCCGGTTGCGGCTTTTGGGAGATGATGAACGATGAAAAGCTACAGTTCTTCTCCGCGCTCTGGTCTGGAGTCCTTGGAGTCATTTCAGTACTAACGTTCATTGTTTGGCTTGCAACACGTAGGACGGTAGACGCTTATCCCGGCCTGGTGCCATTGATTTTTGCATTGCTTACGGTGGGCGTGCCGTCGGTTGCTATCGGCATTGCTTGCGCGCGTAAGAGACATTTGCTGAATAAGGATCGTGAAACGCGGCGTCGCGAGCTTGACGCGGCCAAGCCAACCCAATACATCCCATCCTACTTGTCCACGCGGCTTGAGGATGAAAAGCACGCCCTCATCGGCGATGGTTCGGAGTTTGACAAAGTGACCAGCCGGGCCGAGGCGCTTTTGCGGCAGACCAGAACCATCAAGGAGCGTTTTACGCATCATTGCCAGTCGGCCGAAGGCGGAGCGCCGGAGTTTCTGCGCGAAGGTCTGGCTTGCTCCGAGGCGTTGGTGGTTCGCGCCGAAGCCACGGCGGGAAAGCTGAACAACTATCGCGCCAAGGTGGAGGCGTTTTTCGCCGAGTGCCAAGCCGAAGTAAATCAGCTCACCGTGCCGCTCACGCACTACGAACTGATGGCCGAACTGGCGGTCTTGACCGGAGAGGCCGAGGCGCTGGAGGAGCAGGCCGGCGCGGTGATCATTGAAACCACCGCCAGGCTGGCGCACCGGGTGCTTGAACTTCAGGCGCTCATTGGCCGGCAGTTTGACGCGGTCGGACTCCAGCTCGCTCTTTCCGCGGCTTCAAGCGGCGACTTTGACCGCGACCTCGCCATGATGGACGAGCTCATCGGCGGCTTTGTGGGCGCGGCCGAAAGGATTCCGGTTCGCCGACTCGGCGGGCCGTCCTGCGGATAAACGGAGGAATCGGTTCGACCCCTTGCCTAATCAGGCGGGGGGTCTTTTTTTATTTTTTTCATTTTTTTCCCCGCCATTTATTCATTCACTTTATTTTCCCGATAGGAAAAATAAAGTGAATAATTTGTGTAATTTGTAACATCTCTAATTTATCAAAAATTCAGGACTCTTGACAAAAAGTCAATTTCGCGTTAAGGTATGATCAGTTGAAAGCCGCGGAAGGCGGTTTGTCTCGCACCTTGAAAACGGGCCGCCTACCAACGCAAAATGCGGAGTTCGGCGAGCCAAAGGAGGAAAAAATGTACCGGAAGAAAAATCGTCAGGCGCTGGTGTTGATGGATACTTTCAAGAATCCGCCCAAAAGTTTAAAGAAACTGGAAAAGCAGACCGCGTTTTTTCTTGCCTCAAACGAATGCCGTTGCGTTCGCCCCCACAGTCCGAATGCGGTCATGATGATTGTTTTCGGTGGTTTTATGGCTCTGGCGGCTATCGTGTTTGGATTGTTGATGCTGTCTGGGAGATTTCATTTGTCATCTCTCCTGATGGTACTGGCATATCTAAGTGCTTCTGCCGCCTCAATCGGGGGCGGTCTGTATTTAGACTGCCGGGCGATGATTCGCGATCATCTCGCAAAGTATTGCCGGCCAAATTCATCAAAGTTAAATCCGGCTGAAGTAATTCCCCTGTTTCTTTCGACGGCGCTGGATTCGGAAAAAGCGGCGCTTTTGGGCGAGGGTTCGGAAATTCAAAACATTGAATTGGCGTACCGCAAATTGCTTGAGGGACACAGAAATCAAACTCCGGACGAGTCATCCGGTCGCGAGATTGCCGAGGTTAATCATCTTGTCGGCAGAGCCGCGTTGATTATTGACGGCCTTGCCAAGTATCGGCAAACGGTTGAGTCCGCGTTTAGCTCGCTTGGTGAAAAGGTGTCGGCGATCAGAGAGCTTTTGGCCGAGTATGAGCTGGCCTCGGAGATGGAAGGCATTGATAATTCGGCGGAGGCCGCCAAGCAGCAGCTTGAGCAAAAGGCGCTGATTACCGTTTCCGAAATTCTCGGAGAGATGAAGAATATTCATGAAGAAAATAGCAATCACTTAAAGGAGCTTGTATCTTTCGGGGCGCTCCAAAGCGGAGATTTTGACAAGGATTTGGCGGCGATAGAAAAAGCGGCAGATCGGCAGATAGAGCTGGAAACCGCCAACGACGGCGGTTCGGACAAGCTTTTGCCGTCCGCCGAAGAAAAAGAGTAGCGTTTACCCTCCCCGAGCGGGAGAGTTTTATATTTGAACCCGTTAGAAGTCATTTGCGTTCCGCAAAGAGCGGGGCGCAAAGTGAAACTGCTTGATTGGTCGCGAATTGATTTATAGAAATACGACCCCCGATATTCTCCGGCGAAACTTCTAACGGGTTTGACCAAAATCCGGTTTTGTGGCAAGATGATAGAAGTATGGACGGTCATAACAAGCTCAAAAATTCAACCGTTTTGGTTACCGGCGGGGCCGGTTTTTTGGGTTCGCATCTTTGTGAGCATCTTTTGGGTTATGGCGCGCGCGTGATCGCTTTTGACAATCTTTCAACCGGCAAACTCTCCAATATCGGCCATATTTCAAAAAATCCGGATTTTCAGTTCATCCAGGGCGATTGCAATAAATTTGAAGATATCGCCGCGGTTTTCGCGCAGAATAAGATTGATTATATTTTTCATTATGCCGCGCTTGTCGGCGTAAAAAGAACGATAGAAAATCCGCTTGCCGTTTTGGATGATTTGAAAGGCATAGAGTATATTTTGGATCTTGCCCGCGGAAACGGCATAAAAAAAGTCGTCTATGCCTCGTCTTCCGAGGTCTATGGAAATCCCGTCGAGCTTCCCGAAAAAGAGGACGGGCCGACCAACGCCAAAATGCCTTACGCGCTCGTGAAGCTGACTGGCGAACAATATATGCGGGCGTATTTTGAAAAGTACGGCTTGCCGACCTGCTCGCTTAGGTTTTTTAATGTGTACGGGCCGCGGCAGGAATCGTCGGATTACGGTTTTGTGGCGGGCATTTTTATGCAACAGGTGATTTCCGGCAAGCGGCCGACAATTTTCGGCGACGGTTCGCAAACGCGCGATTTTGTTTTTGTTGAAGATAATATCAAAGCGGGGATTGCGGCGATGTTTTCCGATGCCGCCAATGGCGAGTCAATCAATATCGGAACCGGCCACGCGACCACGGTTTTGGAGTTGGCGGAAAAGATTATCGTTTTGGGAGACCGGAAGGATTTAATGCCGGAATTTTTGCCGGCTCGCAAGATAGAAATTTGGCATCGCTGGCCGCAGGTCCAAAAAATGCGCCAGCTTTTGGATTTCCGCCCGCAATTTACTTTGGAAGACGGTCTTAAAAAAACATATTTAATCAATGCGGGTATGTATAGCGACTATGTTGAAAAAATTGTCGGCGACAAGAAGCCGATCGTGGTTGTCTTTTCGTGCTTTTATGAGCCGTATATGAGCGGCGCCGAGCTTGCGGTTAAGGAGGTGGCGCGCCGGCTCACGGACAAATACCGGATAGTTATCGTTACCGCGAAACTTGACGGCAAAACGCCGCGCCGCGAAACGCTTGACGGCTGTGAAATCGTGAGAGTCGGCATCGGCTTCAGGTTTAATAAATTTTTGTATCCGCTTTTCGCGCCGTTCGCCGCAATGAAATTCCGGCCGGCGATCGTCCATGCGGTGATGGAGTCGTATGCCGGCATTGCCCTCTGGCTTTATCGCGCTTTGACTAAAAAAACGCAGACCATTCTGACGCTCCAGAGCGGCGATTTGGATATGCCGGAAAAACAGGCGAAGATGAACAAATTTATCTGGAAAAAAATTCATACGGCTCCGTACAGAATCGTTGCTATCAGCGGCGCTCTTGCCGACCGGGCCAAAAAGTTAGGGGCGGAAAATGTGGAAGTTATTCCGAACGGCGTGGATTTTACCGAGGTTAGAAATGTCGTCCTCGGCGGGAAGAAACTGCATCGCATAATTTCGGTGGCGCGCCTTTCATCCGAAAAAGGATTGCCTTATATTATAGAAGCGTTGAAAAAAATTAAAGAGTCCTTCGGCGACGCCGAATTGGTTCTGGTCGGCGACGGAGCCGAACGCGCGGCTTTGGAAAAATTAGCAAAAAGGGAGGGGCTGGAAAATTCGGTGAAATTTATGGGTCGGTTGCCGCACGGCGAGGCCTTGCGGGAAGTGGCGAAAGCCGATGTTTTTGTCCTCGCTTCGCTGGGCGAGGGGATGGGGATTGTCGTGGCTGAAGCGCAGGCGCTCGGCGTGCCGGTAGTGGCGACGAATGTCGGCGGGATTTCGGATGTCGTCAGCCATGAAAAAACAGGTCTTTTGGTTCCGTCAAAAGACGCGAGGGCGATTGCCGAGGCGGTTCTCCGGATGTTCCGCGAGCCGGAATTTTCCCGTTCTTTGGCGGAAAACGCGCGTGAAACCGTCAAACAATTTGATTGGGATAAAATCGCCGAAAAATACGACCAATTATATCTCCGACTTTTATGAAGATAATTTTAGCGACGGCAATTTATCCGCCGGCAATCGGCGGGCCGGCCGAGTACGTAAAAAATTTGGCCGGCAAATTGACAGAAAGGGGTTTAGATGTTGCTGTTGTCGCTTACGGAGAGAAGCAAGCCGGCAAAGAAAATTTTAAAGTAGAATTTGTTGCGCCTAAATCATTTTTTAGGCACATTTTCTATTTTCTAAAATTATTTTTTATCTCCCGCGGCGCGGATATTATCTATGCTTTTGATCCGTTAGCCGCCGGACTTCCGGCATATCTCACGGCCAAGCTCCGCGGGATAAAATTCGTGATGCGCGTGGGCGGCGATTATCTTTGGGAGCGCGATGTGGAAGCCGGCCGTGTTTGGACCACGCTTCGCGATTATTACGAATCCGAACTTTGGAAAAAGCGGACGGTTGAACATAAATTGCTCAAGACGGTCTTTGGGGGCGTTCATAAATTTATTTTTACGACAAAATTCCAGGCGGAAATTTACACGCGCGTTTTCGGAATTCCGAAAGACAAAATATCAATCATTCAAAATCCTTTCGCTTCCGCGGGTTTAATGGGCATGAGGACCGGGAATAAAAATATTATTTTTGCCGGCCGTTTTATCAAGCTGAAAAATTTGGATAATCTGATTTTGGCTTTCAAAAATATCGTTGCCGATTTCCCCGAACACAAACTTGTTTTAATCGGCGAGGGGCCGGAGGAGAGCCGTCTTATTTCGTTAATCAGCGAGCATTCCCTGGAAGACAGGGTTTTAATTTGGCCGAAAATGCCGAAAGAAAAACTCTCGGCGGAAATATCCGCGGCTACGGCTTGCGTTTTGCCGTCCTTGAGCGAAGTGAGCCCCAATTTTGCGCTGGAATGTATTTCAATCGGCACGCCGATTGTGCTGACGCGCGAGCACGGTTTGGATATTGCGCTGAAGGAAGAATACTTGATTGACCCGATGAATCAGCAAGACATCGAAAATAAATTGCGGGCGGTTCTCACAATGTCGGAAAAATCGCCGGGCGTATTCGGCCAGCCGTCGGGAATAACTTTTGACGATATCGTCAAAAAGCATCTGGAAATTTTTAATCAATGATGTCTATCAAGGGAACAGTAAAAAATATTTTATTAAAATTGTTACTTCAGTTCGGCCCGAAAAATATTCCGGCCGCGGCAATTTTGCTTTATCATAATGTCGGCCGCGATGGGGCGTATCTCACGGTAACGCCGGAAATGTTTGCGGCGCAGATGGATTTTTTGCGCGCCAATTACCATCTTATTTCTCTGCATGATCTGGTTGATAATTTACGGCACGGGCATCCGCTCAAACCGCGAACCGTCGTCCTCACTTTTGACGACGGCTTTGCCGGCCAGTACGACTTTGTCTTTCCGATTTTGCGCGCGTCTCATCTCCCGGCGACTTTTTTTATCGCTACGGATTCGGTCGGAAAATCTTTGCGCCTGTCATCAGGCCACGATTTACCGGTAATGGGGTGGGAGCAAATTTGGGAAATCGGTTCCACGCCGCATTTGGAAATCGCGCCGCATAGCGTTTCTCATCGTGAGTTCACCGGTCTAAAGTATGATAAAATAACAGAGGAGGTCCAAAAGTCGCGGTCCGCGCTGGAAGAAAAACTTGGCCGCCGTTCGGATTTTTTTGCCTATCCGCGCGGCAAATGGACAGCCGAAGCGGTCAAGATTTTGAAAGATGAGGGATTCGCCGCGGCTGTTACGGTGCGTCAGGGACTGATCGCGGCCGGCGATAATCCGTATCTTTTAAACCGCAATACCATTGACAGTTCGGCCGCTGATTTAAAATTATTTGCGGCGCGCTTGGGGCGACCGATCGCCGTCATGGCTAAATTGTTTTAAATTTCCTCTCCTTACAAAGGGGCTTAAAACCTTCCAGTGAAAGGTTTTAAGGGAGGGGTTTTAAAAAATGAAACTCCCACCCCCCCCCTCTCGCTCCCCCTCTGGCAGGGGGAGAATAATAGGAATGCGAGTCCTGATGATCAGCTTGGACAATTCAATTTCCGACCACCGGAGCGATTCCGCCGGGCGGATGAAAAAATACGCGGCGCTGGTTGATGAGCTGCATATTTTGGTATTGGGCGGACACGACGGAAATCGGAGCGAGGGAAATCTTTTTATTTATTCTGTTCCGCGGAGAGGAAAAATTGCCGCATTTTTTTCCGCCCGGAAAATCGGCGCCGGTATTGTCAAAAAAAATAATATTGAAGTTATTACCGCGCAAGATCCTTTTTTTACCGGTCTCATCGGGCGGCTGATAAAAAATAAAAATACCGGTTTGAATGTGGAAGTTCATGGTGATTTTTACAGTACGGATTTTTGGAAAAAATATTCTCCGGGTTGGCCGTTCCGGCTCTTGCTCGGCAAATTTATTCTGCGGCGCGCCGACGGCATCAGGGTTGTCAGTGAGCGCGTCAGGAAGAGCTTGACGGATAAACTTAAAATTCCGTCGGAAAAAATAGTGAAAATCCCGGTCTTTACCGAGACCAACATCGTCATTCATGAGGCGGCGGTAGATTTGCATAGTAAATTTCACACGCCGTGGATCGTTATGGGGGTCGGCTCATTCCGCCGGGAAAAGAATTTTTCGGCGTTGATTAAGGCGATGCCCGATGTTTTAACCGGATGCCCGGGAGCGCGCCTTGTTCTGATCGGCGCCGGTCCGGAAGAGAGGGTGTTGCGGGCCTTGACGCGGAGGATTGGTCTTAATGAAAAGGCGCAATTTTTGGGAGAATTGAAACACGACAAGATGCTGGCCTACTTGAAACAGGCCGATGTGTTGGCGATCCCGTCGCTGACCGAAAGCTGGAGCCGCGTTGCCGTGGAAGCCGCGGCGCTTGATGTGCCGGTGGTAATGTCAAATGTCGGTTTGGCCGGTGAAGTAATTGTCGGCGGGGTCAGCGGCGAAGTAATCGGCGCGGCGAATCCGCAAAAATTAGCCGAAGCGGTCGCGAGGATTTTAAAAGAACCAAATTTGCGGGCGCGGTACGCGGCGGCGGCAAAGGCGGCAATTTCAAAATTACCGAGCGAGGCGGAGACGATGATGATGATAAAACAATCTTGGGCCAAAGTTTCGCGCGGAAACGAATAACTAATTAACCCGAATATTACGAATTAACGAATATTCGTAATTCGTAATATTCGGATAGATTCGGCATTCGTTTATCCATAATGTCTTTTTTTAAAAAATATAAAATAGAAATCATTATTATCGGGCTCGCGCTACTGACGCGCGGCATATTTTTTGTCGTTTATCTTTTAAAATTCGGCGGCGCCGGTTTGGCGTACGGGGATACATCCCTGTATGTCCGAGTAGCGCAAAATATTCTTGAGCATGGGCGGTTTTCCATCTTGGAGAACGCGCCATTTTTGCCGGATAGTTACATTGCTCCCGGCTATCCATTTTTCTTGTCATTTTTTCGTATTTTTACCGCCAGCTTGTGGCCGATCGGATTGGCGCAGGTTATTCTCGGCGCGGCAACGGCGTTTTTTGTTTATCGTCTAGGCGCGCTTTGGAGCAAGCGCATCGGACTTATCGCCGCGCTTCTTTTTGCGCTGGAGCCGACAATGGCTTTTTGGGCGCCGGTTATTCTGACGGAGTCGCTTTATACTTTTTTATTCGTTCTGGCGCTTTATTTTTTGGCCGTCGGGCTCAAGCGGCCGTCAATCCGGGCCTATCTTTTTTCCGCGTTTGTTTTGGGGCTGGCCGCGCTGGTGCGTCCGGGGGCGCAGTATATTTTTTATCTTTTTGCTGTTTTTAGTTTTGTTTATTTTGTCTCGGTCTTAAAAAATATCAAAAAAACCTGGCTTTATCTTTTGATGTTTATTTTAATTTTTAACATTACAATTTCTCCGTGGCTGATCAGAAACTATCAAATTTGGGGCAAAGTAAAACTTTCTTCCGCCGGCTGGTATATTCTGGCGACATTAAATGGTCATGAATATATAAAATTTTGGAAATATTTTCCGCCGGCGAAGGCAATAGATCCTCCGGCACCGCAGCCGTGCAGCGAGAACGAGGATACGGTTTGGAATTTTGATTGCGAAGATCAGAACAAAAATTATATCAAGGCAGTTTGGCGCGCCAATCCGTCCGCGGCAATTGCGGTTCATATCGTCAGTTTGGCGCCATTTTTTATGGGCGACGGGTATATGAACATTGTCCGCGCTTTTTGGCCGGAAGTGAGGCCGCCGGGGGTGCTTTTTGGCGCGCGAAATTTGGCCGGGCTTCCGTCGGTGCCGCTGGAGCTTTCAAATGTCTATGCGCTCGTTTTTTGGCTCGGAAAATTTTTTTGGCTGATTATATACGGCATTATGCTTTACGGGGTCATTGCCTCCCTGAAAGATAAGGAAAGGGCGCTGTGGATATTGTTATTTTTCGGGATTATCGCCTCAATCGCGCTCCCAGCCGGAGCGATCGCTTACGCCAGATACCGTTTTCCGGTAAATCCGCTGATTTTTTTGATGTTCGCGTACGG
>CAYHOC010000021.1:10992-12175 GCA_964358135.1 uncultured Gammaproteobacteria bacterium | reverse complement strand
AAATATATGGCGGAAGTAAAACCGGATATTGAAACCTTCGCAAAAATTAAAGTCGTCGGCATCGGCGGTTCCGGCGGCTCGGCGGTGAACCGGATGATTCAGGCCAAAATCAAGGGCATAGAATTTATCGCGATGAATACCGATGTCCAGGCGCTTAGCCATTGCATCGCGCCGCAAAAACTCCACATCGGAAAATCGGTCTCGCGCGGACTGGGTGCGGGAATGGATCCGGAAATCGGACAGAAGGCGGCGGAAGAAAGCCACAGTGAAATCCGCGAGATATTAAAAGGCGCGGATATGGTTTTTGTGACTTGCGGACTTGGCGGCGGGACCGGTTCCGGCGCGTCTCCGATTGTCGCGGAAATTGCCCGCGATTTGGGCGCCCTCACTGTTGCGGTTGTCACTAAACCCTTTGTTTTTGAAGGAATGCAGCGGCGCGAAATCAGCGATCGGGCGCACGCTCTTTTGTCCGAAAGAGTTGATACCATCATTACCATCCCCAACGACCGTCTGCTTGAAATCATTGATAAAAAAACATCTTTAACCGACGCTTTTTTAACTTGCGACGATATTTTACGCCAAGGGGTGCAGGGAATTTCCGAAATCATCACCATTCCCGGGCTGATTAATGTTGATTTCGCGGATGTGAGGGCGATTATGCAAAATGCCGGCTCGGCGCTGATGGGCATTGGCAGAGCCGCGGGAGAAAATCGCGCCGTGGACGCCGCCAAGCAGGCCATCTCCAGTCCGCTTTTGGAGGTTTCGGCTGACGGCGCGCGCGGCATTCTCTTTATGATTACCGGCGGTCAGGGGCTTGGAATGTTGGAGGTGAGCGAGGCGGCGAAGACGATTACCGCCGCGGCCGATCCGAATGCTAAAATTATTTTTGGCGCGGTCATTGACGAGGCGATGAAAGATGAGGTTAAGATTACGGTCATTGCGACCGGCTTTGAGAGCAACCGCGTGGCGGCGTCAACGAAGGCCGCGGTTTCTTCCGGCGTTTACGCTCCTCGTTTTGTCCGCAACGAGCAGGAGCAATCGGTGGTGATGAAGCAGCAGAAGCCCGAGGAAGAGCCGCGGCGGATGGAAAAAAGAGTCGCGCCCCCGCCGGCGCAGGAAAATGAAGACGGCGAGGACGGAGAAGATTTGGATATTCCGGCCTTTATCAGGCGGCAGATGAACT
>CAYHOC010000021.1:0-10892 GCA_964358135.1 uncultured Gammaproteobacteria bacterium | reverse complement strand
AAGGTTTCCAAAGAAATTTTGGAAAATACCAAGCGTATCAGAAGTAATATGTTTTGGTCAAAGGTTTGGTTTTATGTAAAACTGGTTTTGGTTTTAATACCGTTTATTCTCGCGGCGATTTATTTGCCGCCGCTGATCAGACAGTTCGGCGCCGGTTATTCACAGCTTTTTGGCGGCAGCGAGCAGGGAACAATCCTGCAGCAATTCAAAAATCTTAATCCCAGCAATTTGGAAGATATTCTAAAGCTGGCGCCGGAAGGAGCGAGGAAACAGTTGCAAAATCTTACGAAATAATCGCGGTTCGTCAGCTATTGGCCGTGAACCACCAGCGTATTTTGCCCCCGCAAATGCGGGGCGCCATCGGCGGCGATTACAAAGGAAAAGAAAAAATGGTTAATGTGAAATTGGAGGAATATAAGAATCAATAATTTCTAATTTCCAATTTCTAATTTCTAATGAAATGAAAAGAACTAAAATAATTTGTACCCTCGGCCCGGCGTCGGAGGATGAAAAGATTTTGAAAGAAATGGTGCTGGCCGGAATGAATGTCGCGCGGCTTAATTTTAGCCACGGAACTTATGAGAGTCATCATAAGCTGATTCGGACTATCCGCGCCGTGGAGCGCGAGACCGGGCGGCGCATCACCATCCTTCAAGATCTGCAGGGGCCGAAAATCCGCGTTGGTGAATTGCCGGAAGCGGGGATAGAATTAAAGCCGGGTGAAATCCGCAAATTCAAAATCGGTGAAAGTAAAATGGCGGGCGACACAATTCCGCTTCCGAATCGCGAACTTTTTGGTTCGCTTAAAGTGGGTGAGCGGGTGTTGTTTGACGACGGCTTGATTGACGGTGTCGTTGAACGGGTAGATGATGAGAATCTCAAAATTGAAATTAAAACCGGCGGCAATCTCAAATCGCACAAGGGAATGAATTTGCCGGACTCAAAATTAAAGATTTCGGCGCTGACGGAAAAAGACAAGGCTGACTTGAAATTCGGCATTAAGGAGGGCGCGCATTTTGTGGCGCTTTCGTTTGTCCGCGCGGCGCAGGATGTTTTTGAGTTGCGGGAATTGATCGGCGGCCATCCGCAAAAAATAATCGTTAAAATTGAGAAGGCCGAGGCGATTGCCAATTTCGATTCAATTCTCAAGGCGACCGACGCGGTAATGGTGGCGCGCGGCGATTTGGGGGTGGAAACGCCGGCGGCCGATGTGCCCATCCGCCAGAAAGAAATTATTGAAAAATGCTTGCGCGCCGGCAAGCCCGTCATCGTGGCAACGCAGATGCTGGACTCAATGATTCGGAATCCGCGGCCAACGCGCGCCGAGGTCTCCGATGTCGCCAATGCGGTCATTGACCACGCGGACGCGGTAATGCTTTCCGGCGAATCGGCGAGCGGAAAGTACCCGGTCGCGGCCGTAGAAATAATGGCCAAAACAATTGAGGAGACGGAAAAATCAAAATATGATGATTTAATTCCGTCTTTCGCGCTAAAGGCGACGCCCAAAGATTATGAAATAATGCTTTCTGAAATGGCCGCAATCTTATCCGCGCACTCTGATATCAAAGCAATTATTACCGGCGCGGTTTCCGGCCGCACGGCGCGCAACATCGCCCGCCTTCGCCCGGAAATGGATATTTTGGTTGGTTGCCACGACGAGCAAACGGCGTATGAACTTAACTTGAGCTGGGGGGTGCGGCCGTTTGTGCTCAAGAAAATTGATGACGCCGATGATTTTTCTAAATCGGCGGTCGCGGCGGCAAAAAAACAAAAACTCCTCGCCCCGCGCGAGGAGGCGCTGGTGGTGCTGAAAGATAAAGAGAAAATATATCTGCAGTTAGTCAGTTAACTTGGGGAAGTGAGACTTCCTACGCGCTCGTAGGAAGTCTCACTTCCAACAGTTTTAAAAACCCCGTCGTGTAGCGGGATTTTATAATCCGTGTAATCCGCTTATATCCCCGCCGTCGCTGAAGCTTTGGCGGGCAGGCGCGTAATCTAATTTGGCATCTCGTCCAGGACCGCGTTCATTTCGAGCGGTTGGCCGTTTCGCAAAATTTTTATGTTCACCTGCGTTCCCGGCGTCAAATTCGCGATGACATTTTGCAGTGATTTTTTATAATCAAGTTTGATTTTGTTTAGTTCGGTAATAATATCGCCGTCCTGCAGTCCGGCTTTCTCCGCCGGCCCGCCGGGCACAACCGCCGCCTCGCCGCCCGCGCCCTTGGTAAGATAAGCGCCATCCGTTACCGGCAACTTTTTTTCCGCTTTGAATTCCGGCGTAATCATTATAAAACGCACGCCAAGCCGCGCGTGGATAATCCGGCCTTCGCGCACGAGCGAACTCACAATCGGCGTGACGATATTCATCGGGATGGAAAAACCGACGCTTTGCCCGGCGGAATCAACGGCGGTATTCACGCCGATTACCTGTCCGTCCAGAGTAATGAGCGGGCCGCCGGAATTGCCGGAATTGATTGCCGCGTCGGTCTGGATAACATCAGCCAGGGTTTCGGTAATGCCGCCGTTGGTGCTCGCGATAATTGAGCGGCCGATGCCCGAGACGATTCCTTTAGTGACCGCATTCTGATACCGTCCCATTGAATTGCCGACCGCCAGCACGGTTTGGCCGATTTCAATATCATCGGAATTGCCGATCACGACGGTCGGAAGATTGCGTCCCTGGATTTTGATGATGCCAACATCATTCAACGGATCAAGTCCTTTTACTTCAGCGGGATAAGAATTTCCGTCATTCGTAAAAACGGTGATGATCGGATTTTGGATGCCGACCACATGCTTGTTGGTGACAATCAGTCCGTCCTGGCGGACAATGAAGCCGGTAGCGCGGCCGTATTCTTTTTCCGTTTCCCGCGCCGGAGTTTGCTCGCGGGTTGTTCCGCCGGTTTGGGGGTTGATGGTAATTGTTTCGCCGGCCGGAGCGGTAATTTTTTGTTTGACGATGATGCTGACAACCGCCGCGCGGACCGCCTTGACCGCCAGAATTGTCTGGCTTTGCTCGGCAAAGGCCACGGCCGGCGCGGCCGGTGGCGCGGCTTTTTTTGGTATAATCTTGGTGACCTTGGTAACGGCGAGAGCGCCCGCGCCAAGGGTAATCAGCCCGAGGGCAAGGATAATAATCGCGATTTTATTTTTCGGAATTTTCATAGGATTTGTATGAGTTCTAATGCTTTCATTATATCAATCAAAGACGAATCGGACAAACAAAAAATCCCGCCGGAACGGCAGAATTTTTTGGTGGGTCACTCGGGTCTATGAGTTAAACATTCTATTTAGAGCATCCAGACATTGAGGCAGCGTGGTCCATCCGCTCGACCCATTAAGGTGTCCGCCGTTGGGGACTATAATAAGTTCACCGTCGAGTTCATCGGATAAAGTTTTTGCGTTACTAGGCGGAACATTAGGATCGTTATCGCCATGGATAATCACAAACTTTTTTACTCTAGATTTAATAGCGCTAAAATCAAAGGGTTTATTTAAAAAGTTTTCTATTTTCCTATTTTCATTTTTCTCTGAAGGGCCGGAAACGAGCACCGCTCCCAAAATGATAGGCGACCCATCGGGCAAGTCTTCAAGGCAATGAAGAATAGCGGGGACACCTAAGCTGTGCCCGACTAAATAAATCTCATTTTCCGGATTTCTTTCAATATGTCTCGAAATTTCTTTAACCCACTCGACGCAAAGCGGGTCTTCGGGATTTGGCATGGCAAGCGCGCAGGCATAAATATCTAATTTTTCGAGTTCAACCATAAGCCAAGGTCTCCATCCGCCGTTCGGACTTCCCCGGAAACCATGAATAATAAAAACTTTTTTCATATTTGAGATCGTTGAGTAACTCAATTTATTGCCCGACTTCCCCGAAGGGGAGCCTTCGGTTTACGGCCAGCTGAAGCTGGGCGATGATATTTTTAGAGTTATTCAACGGTCTAATTTATATGCTTAATTGGTGTTTTCATTATATCAGCCCCTTGCCAAATCAGCCAATATCTGCTAAAATAAATCCATAAATCTGGACCCGTGGTGTAGCCCGGTTAACACGTCTCCCTGTCACGGAGAAGATCGAGGGTTCGAATCCCTTCGGGTCCGCCAGATTGGCAACTTTGAACTTTTTAAAGCCAGTCATATAAACATATTCTTATGGAAACAAAACTTTTAATAAAGGACTTGGAGGTAAAGAGGGGGTCAAAAGTAATTACCTATTTTACCAGCGATAGGCAGGGGCCGGTGAACGCGCGCGTGGCGATGGATATTATTCCGGTTATCAGCAATCAGCTTCGTTTGATGGGGAAAACGGATAAAATTGATCTGTTTTTGTATAGCGCGGGCGGCGATACGATGGTTCCTTGGCGGCTGGTGTCAATGATTCGCGAATACTGCGATCATTTTTCCGTTCTTGTGCCGTATAAAGCGCACAGCGCGGCGACGATGATTGCGGGTATGACATTAAATAATTTGTTGTCTACGCAAAAAGCAACACCTATTTATTATGCTTGGGGTAAAAAAGATAAAGGATGGGTGCCAAAATTATCTTTTAGAGAAGTTTTGGAGATTGAAAAACAAAGGGTGAAAGATAAAAAAAGTTTTTGGTCATAAAATAAAAATAATCTTTATGAACTCACTAATCTACGAGCTTCCAAAAATAGTGGACGAGGGGAAGAAGGAAGTGGAGAAAATTTTGGAGCGGCTGGCGGGGACGAATAAGTTGGCTTTGCAGACCAATGAGCTGGTTTTGCCGGCCAAAGATACGAATAATCTTTGGAGCGGGCGTCTGCCGCAAACAAAAGAAAATAAATGGATGAATCGCCTTATTTATGGCGATAATTTGTTAGTTATGCAGGCGCTTTTGGCGGGCGACGCGGAGTCCGGCTTGGCATCTATGCGCGGAAAAATTGATTTGATTTATATTGACCCGCCGTTTGACAGCAAAGCGGATTATCGGACAAAAATAACGTTGCCTTCTATTGAAACAAGACAACTAAGCCAAGAAGAAGCCAGAAAATTACTTCCAGGATCGATTGCGGCCGAAATTGCAAATATTCATTTGGAAGAAATAAAAGAAATTCAATTGGAGCAAAAGCCGACGGTAATTGAGCAATTTGCCTACGCGGACACTTGGAAAGACGGCACAGTTTCTTATCTCAAAATGCTTTATCCGCGGCTCGCGTTGATGCGCGAGCTTTTATCTGACAAGGGCTCAATTTATGTGCATATTGATTATCATATTGGACATTATGTTAAGTTATTGATCGATGATGTTTTTGGAAAAGACAGTTTTGTAAATGAAATAGTGTGGAAAAAATACTCTGGCGTAAAGAATCAGGCGAGTAAAAAGTTAACTACTCAAACAGATAGTATTTTTCTTTATCGTAAGGGAGCGGATCCGATTTTCAATACTCAATATCGACCGATGAGTGAAGTGTATGTTAAAGCAGAGTATAAGTATGTAGATGAAAACGGAAGACGATTCGCAAAAATTAGGGGTCGCGGTTATCAAGGACCCGAAGGAGAGCAGACGATAAAATATTTAGATGAAAATCCGGGAGCGCCCCTGACATCTTTATGGGATGACGACAATCTTCAGCTCAATACATCGAGTAGCGAGAGGTCGGGTTATGCTACACAAAAACCGGAATCTTTATTGGAGAGAATTATAAAAATATCCTCAAATGAGGGCGATCTCGTCGCCGACTTTTTTTCTGGTTCCGGCACGACTGGCGCGGTGGCGGAAAAGTTAAATCGCAAGTGGATAATGTGCGATCTCGGAAAACCGGCGTCGCTTATAATGCGAAAGCGTTTGATTGATCAAAACGCCAAACCGTTTTTATATCAATCAATCGGCGATTATCAAAAAGAGGCGTTCGTTTCTTCAAAACAATATCGCCGCGTGGGCGATTTGGCGCACATCGTGCTTCAGCTTTTTGGCGCGATTCCATTTACTGATGATCAAAATCCCAATCGAAATTTTGGTTACATCAAAGAAAGCCGGACGCTGGTGATGGTTGATTCGCCAAATAAATTGACCGGTCTTGCAACTTTGAAAAAAGCGGTTGAGCACCGAAATTCTTTTATGGGCGGGTGGAACAAAGTAATCGTCTTGGGCTGGAATTTTTCTTTTGATATTACGGAGGCAATCCAATTATTAAATGATAACAAGCTGGAAGTACTCGTTATTCCTCCGGATTTGATTGATAAACTGAAAACCAAAGCAAGCTACAAGGATTTGGTCGGCACCGGAAAAATTAGATTTTCTTCGCTTCAATATCTAAAAGTAAGGCCGATTGAAAAAAAGACGATATCCGAGTCCGAAGATGCCTTAAATATTGAGCTTGACGATTATGTGCTGTTATCGCCGGATAACATTCCATTGGACGAGAAAGACAAGGAAAAATTAAAAGAACTTATCGCCAAAGACCCGTTATCATTGATTGAATATTGGAGCATTGATCCGGATTATGACGGCGAAACATTCAGGAGCGAGTGGCAGGATTATCGCGACAATGAAGCGAACGGCACGGACAAGTATCATATTGTCAAAAAAATACAGTTAAAGGTGCCATCGGTGAAAAATCGCAAGGTTTGTGTCAAGGCGGTTGATGTTTTCGGATTTGAAAGTATCGTGATTGAAGAAATAAAATAGTTACTCGCAAAATTTTATGATAAACGATAAAGAAAAAAAGCTGGCCATATTTGAGGGCAGAGAAATTCGTCGAAAGTGGGATGAGAAAAAAGAGATATGGTATTTTTCGGTCGTGGATATTATTTTTGCGCTTACCGAGAGTACAAATCCGACGGATTACCTGAAAAAATTAAGAAAAAGAGATTTTGAACTTGCGAGCTACATAGGGACAAATTGTCCCCAGGTACAAATGGCCGCGGAAGGCGGAAAAAGCAGAAAGATTTTGGCTGGAAATACAGAACATTTATTTAGAATCATTCAATCCGTTCCCAGCCCGAAAGCCGAGCCGATAAAATTGTGGCTGGCGAAGGTCGGCTATGAGCGGTTGCAAGAGACGGTTGATCCGGAAAAGTCCATTGACCGGGGGCGGTTGAATTGGCAAAGGATGGGGCGGAGCAAAAAATGGATTCAGCAAAGAATGACAGGGCAGGAAATCAGAAACAAGCTGACGGATTATTGGAAAGACAACGCGGTTAAAGAAAAAGATGAATACGCGATTTTGACAAATATTATTCATCAAGAATGGAGCGATTTGTCAGTAAAAGAGCATAAGAGTTTAAAAAATTTGAAAACGGAAAATTTGCGCGACCATATGTCGGACGCTGAATTGGTCTTTACGGCGCTGGCCGAACTTTCCACCCGCCAAATCGCGGAGACGATGGAGACGAGGGGCTTGGAAGAAAATAAAATTCCGGCAAAACAAGGCGGGCGGGTTGCAAAAAATGCGCGGTTGGAATTGGAGCAAAAAACTGGCAAAAAAGTAGTAAGCGGGGAAAATTTTAAGATATTGCCGGAACGAAAAAAGTTAAAGGGGAAATAAATATAAAAATTTTTAAAGTATGCCATCACCAATTAGTATAGGGACAAGAGATGTTCCGCTGAAATTAGCAAAAAAAATATCACAAATTATTAATGAGTCCTGGGCGAGCGGAGAGATGCTCTCCAAGGTTTCTTTGATTACGCAGGACTTATTAAAATATTGGTTTCGCGAACCTCACACGGAGACGCGAAATTTTAATTTTCACGAAGGCCAGCAACAAGCAATTTTAAATACTATTTATTTGCATGAGATTTTGGGGATTAAAAATGTTAAAGATATTTATGAAAATGTTGAGTTTGAGTTGTTGCCAGAAATTGACGCGGCGGAATTGAAAAAGCCGAAATACGAAATTCCAAAATACGCGATAAAAATGGCGACCGGAACGGGCAAGACATGGGTAATGCACGCTTTGCTTATTTGGCAGTATTTGAACGCGAAAAATGAAAAGGAAAAATCCGGCCGTTTTACGAAAAATTTTTTGATGGTCGCGCCGGGGATTATTGTCTATGAACGGCTTTTAGACGCATATCTTGGCAAGGAAAACGAGGAGCAGGAAAGGGAATTTGAAAAATCGGACTTTTATCAATTCCGCGATCTTTTTATCCCACAGCAATATCGGGATGATGTCTTTGGTTTTATACAAAACAGCATTGCCAAAAAACAGGAAATTGGTACAAAAACAACCGGCGATGGGATTATCGCCATCGCGAATTGGCATTTGTTTATGGATAAAGAGGAGCAAGAAGATGGCGACGAGTTGCCGATAGACAATCCTCAAACAATTGTTAAAGATTTATTGCCCATCCGTCCAGGGGTCAGCGGAGGAAACACGCTGGATTCTTTGGACGCAAATTATTTGGGCGGAAAAGAAATAGAATATCTGGCGGAATTGGATAACTTAATGGTGATTAATGACGAAGCGCACCATATCCACGAGAATCGGGTTTATGGGGAAATTAAAGAGGTGGAATGGCAAAAAAGCTTAAATAAAATTGCCCACAACAAGGGTGATAAATTTATACAGGTTGATTTTTCCGCCACGCCGTATGATGTAACCGGCAGCGGACAGAATCGACTTAAGCATTATTTTCCGCATATAATAGTTGATTTTGACTTAAAAACGGCTATTAGAAAGGGATTGGTAAAAACCATCGCGATTGATAAGAGAAAAGAGATTACGGATTTAGTATTGGATTTTAGCGCGATAAGGGAGGGCAATGTGCCGATTGCCTTGTCGGACGGACAAAAAATGATGCTTCGCGCGGGGCTAAATAAACTTCGGATTTTGGAGGAGCATTTTGTGGATTTTACAAAAGATAAGTCGGGAGTTTCTGATAAATATCCAAAGATGTTGATAATGTGTGAAGATAAAAGCGTTTCGCCGTTAGTGGAAAATTTTCTCAAAGAGGAAGGTCTTTCTGATGAGGACGTGCTCCGGGTAGATACCGGCAAAAAAGGCGAAATTCCGGAAAGTGAATGGCTAACCCTAAAGCAGCGGCTTTTTAATATTGATAAACATAAAAATCCAAAAGCGATTGTTTCGGTTTTGATGTTGCGCGAGGGTTTTGATGTAAGCAATATCTGTGTGATTGTGCCGCTTCGTTCTACAAGCGCGCCAATTTTACTTGAGCAGACAATCGGGCGCGGTCTGCGCTTAATGTGGCGCGAACCGGAATTCATGGAAATAAAGCGGGATAATATTCATAGGTTATTGGTGGAAAAACGCGAGCCGAATAATTATTTAGATTTATTGACAATTGTTGAGCACCCTGCATTTGTGCAATTTTATGATGATTTATTGAAAGAGGGCTTAATCGGCGAAATAGAAAAAGATCCTACGGATAAAGTCGGAGTGCTTGGAGATATTATAAAAGTCGGCCTCAAAAAGGATTATAAGAAATACGATTTATTCTGGCCGCTTATTATTAGAGACGCTGAAGAAGATTTGGTTGCCGGTAAATTTTCTATCGAAAAACTTGAGCCGTTCACAGCTTTTGATTTGGAATATCTTAAAAAGTTTTTCAAAAAACAAGGTGAAAGTTTTGTTTCTGAAGAATTGACCGTGAAAACAAGATTTGGAGAATATACTGTGGATGCGAATCTTTTTCAGTCCCAAAGCTACAACGAGTATCTTGAAAAAATATTAAAGGTTGTTGTTAATCGTATGGCGCGGGTTGGGGCGCGAAAAACCAAATCGTTTCCGGTAATGCAAATTAATAATTTGGAAGTGGTAAAAATTATTGATGAATATATACGGACAAAATTATTCAGCCAATCATTTGATCCGTTTGTGGATAATAATTGGAAAGTTTTACTTCTTAAGAATGGCGTAGTCACACAACATATTGTAAAAGAAATCGCGAAAGTGATTATTGAAATGCAAAATTCCGTAGAAGTAAGCGAGGCAAAAATAGAAAAAAGATATTTTTCAGAGGTGCCGGAATTGAGAATGAGAGAGAATTATTCGTTGGAGATACAAAAGACCATCTACGAAAGATTGCCATATCCGTCAAACAGGGGCGAATTTGAAAAAGCTTTATTGGAATACGCGGACACAGATGGTCAAGTTGAGGCGATTATGAAAGTGAACGAGTATTATCATAATTTTGCGAATATCGCGTATATAAGAACCGATGGATTTTTATCGTTATATTCTCCCGATTTTATTGTAAAAACCGCGGATAAGATTTATATTATTGAGACAAAAGCGGAAAGAGATTTGAGCGATCCGAATGTAAAACAGAAACAGATGGCTACGCTGGATTGGGTTAGAAGAATCAATGAACTGAATTCCGACGATCGTATGGATAGAGTGTGGGAATATATTTTGCTTGGTGAAAATCATTTTTATGGGTTAAGTGGAAATGGCGCTTCAATTGATGAAATTTGTCAGCTGGCAAAGATAAGACCGGAGCAGGTAATGGGGAAATTATTTGTGTAGATGTTAACGCGTCTTATTTGTTTTGCTTTTGTAAAACTATTAAATAAAAAAACACCCAAAAATTTGAGTGTTTTTTAATGTAAAAATACCGGACTCCGGGGGTGGCCCGCCTGCAACGCCTGAGCTACGCCCGGCGTAGCGATGGCGGGCGGGGCGGTTTTTTTGTCATCATTCTCTCGGGTCTAATTCGTATGAATGGTTCCAGACAAAAAATTAGTATTTCTATCTTCTCTAATTCGCGCGCCTGCCCGCCGAAGCTTTAGCGGAGGAGGGAATAGGCGAATAGTTTTATTCCTCTTATGGGCATATTCGCACGCGAATATGCCCATGGTTTCGGTTTTCAGCTTAGATTAATAAATCAAAAAAACATTCGCAAATGGAACGTTTTTTTGATGTAAAAATACCGGACTCCCCACTCGGGTTCAACAACTTTGAAA
>CAYHOC010000020.1:0-12746 GCA_964358135.1 uncultured Gammaproteobacteria bacterium | reverse complement strand
AGCGGATTGGTCGCGCTAAGACAATCAGCGCAACAAGCAAATCCATCAGTCCGATTAGCGTCAGCAGGGTTGCCGCTGTGCCGATTTCTGCGCCCGTGAGCTGGTGAATCCAATCAATCCACGCTTTCTTACCTTGAAGCGCGAAAACACCATGACCGACAAACTCGCCGGCGACGGCAAGACGCAAAACCCATTCAATTATTTTTGGATTGTTCATAACATTTTAACAAATTAATTAACGAAATGCAACGCGCCGTCTCCTATCAACTTGTTTTATGACCCTTTACATCCTGCTCGTTCATTAAGCCCATAAGATATGCCTCAACGAGAGGCAGGCCAACTGAATTCTTTAGTCTATTGCGATCGCAAGTTTTAAGTGCCTCTCTAACTTCCATTGCACTCGTCGGACGAGTCGGACGAAGATTATAACGAGAAATGTATGGAAGAAGCGTGGGCACGGAAACAGTAAGCCGCTCTTCCGACCACTCATCCTGTCCCGGACGATTATCTATAATAAGCATACGAAGTTTATTTAGCGGATCAAGCTCCGCATATTCAGCAAAGTGACTAAAAAAACTTTCTTTCATAATTCCGTCTTTTCCGTTCAGCCAAAAAGTGGTTACCGGCATATCCGGCGGTAAAAATCCGCGATTTCGTAGACGCTTTGACAGAAGCTGTATGGGGTGCAATCCATCTTCTAAAAGAGGCAGACTAAGAACATGTTCGGTCGGCGGGTCAGCCATAATCCAATCGGAACGCATGGTTCCAAGTTGCAATAGGGCATCGCGATTTTGAGCGCTTCCTAAAACGGGATATAAAGCGCCAACTCTGTCTTCCTTTATGTCCGTAAAAGCTGAAGCATATCCCCCAAGCACGTTCCACCCCTTTTTCTCAAGAAATTTTTTTGCGGAATTCATTGCATCCAAATGTCCATGATGGAACGGCGCGAATGTACCGGCAAAAAAGATGAGGGCATTATTCGCGTGTCCATGTTTCGGAATATGTATCTTGTCCGATGCGACCCATATAGATAGAGGTAGGCCATGAACGTCATTTGTAAGCAGCACATTTGCCTCACAGTTATGCAAACCCTTTCCGCATGCTTTTGACGTTTGGTCGCATTTTACATGTATACCATTTTCGTCCAAGTATGTTTCTGTGAACATCGCCACAATATTCTCGTTATCATCAAGTTCTGCCCAACGCCCAAAAAAAACTTCAATAAATTTTCTATGTTTCCCATCCCTTGCTTCCCGCGCGGATATTCCGGGTTTTCGCGCCATTTTCTTTTCTGGAAAAACTGGCTCTGAAACGATATTTAAACCCATATCCCCTGCCAAGCCACGCAACAAAAGACGATTCCAGATTGTATTTTGCCACCCCCTCACTTCTCCGCCCCATGATCTTCCGCGCTTTCCTTCATCATCCCAGACCTGCTTAAAATGACGTTCCTCGTCCGGCAAAATTAAAGTTATATTTTTACGAAACGGCAGTAAAAATCTCTTCACCATCTCCGCGCCAGAGGGAGTAATCATCCCCATAATTATATTCTTTTCCAAAAGTAACGCGGCGCGCATTCGCGGTATAATTTCATGAGTCCAAACACTCGGCCAGTCAAGCTCGTGCTCTAAAATATGAGATGAACTATTGCGCCGGGCGTTTTGAGTATATAACCCGTACAGCTCATCCATCTTTCTCCAACCAATAGATTCCTCGGGATCAACAAATGCTTTCAGATGCTTATGCTTGAATGTTGTTTTTCCGGCACCGGGCGGGGCAATAAAAATATGTGATGTATTCATAAACCTATTTTATCAACCGTACCGCGTAACCTGGATTGCTCGGCGGCAAAGACGGTCAAGTGGCTCTCAAGCGATTCGTCAGGACCGCTCGCGATTAACTTCCTATCCCCGGTTCTTAGGGCGGCCAGCCAGGCTTGAATAAGACCTTCATCTCCGCCACCGTGAAAATCATTAGCCAAAGGAGCAACTTCAATCTCTTTGGTGTTATCGGTTAAAAAATCCATTATACTAATTTTGTTCTTAATCATATCGCCCCGAATCATACCCCGGGTGCCTTGAATAATAATCTCACGACTTCCTACATTAAAGCCGGACATTGTAAAACTGGCGGTAATTCCGCCCTCATATTCTAAATTAACCACCTGATGGTCCACAACGTCATTTGTGCATTCATAAACACACCTACCATATGGCCCGACGCGGAGAGATTCCAAAATATTATCCCGGGTAATCTCACTAACCAGCACAGAGAGAGGCCAACGACGAGTTCCTTCGTCAAATTGATCCCGAATATAAATCTTCATCGCGGAATACGGACAATGGCTCTCATATCCGCAATCAAGGCAGCGCGTGGCATCGGCCGCCTCCGCAGGTTTATTTTCTTTTTTAAAATGCAACAAACTTCCAAACGACTGCGTGCGAACACAGGGTTTTCCAATTAAGTATCTAAGAATATCAATATCATGGCACGACTTAGCCAGCAGCATAAATGACGACTGGCTTTCGTTGCCCCATTTGCCGCGCACAAAAGAATGCGCCATGTGCCAGTATCCCACGTGTTCAAAATGCTGGATGGTCACCAGGTCGCCAATGGTGCCGCCGACAATCAGCTCGTGTAATTTTTGAAAAAACTTAGTATACCGCAATACATGACAAACGGCAAAAATAATATCGCTCTGTTTTACCGCGTGAACAATTGCCTGACAATCCTCGGCATTTGGCGCCATGGGTTTTTCCAAAAGCATATGGTATCCGAGATTGGCGCAGGCGATCGCCGGCTCTTTGTGCATCTGGTCTTGCGTCGCAATAACAACGGCATCGGCGATCTTTCCCTTGGCTACAAAATCTTTCCAATCGGAAAAAATCATCTCATCAGTTATATCCGGAAAGATCTCTTTTATTTTTTTAACCCGCTCGAGATTCGGATCAACAACGCCGACGACTATTTCGCCTTCGCCGTAATGTTTGATGTGTTTCGCGTAACCCAATCCTCGACTACCGGCACCAATAATGACGACGGTTTTTTTACTGTTATTCATAGAATCATTGTTTATTTTAGAAAATAACGCTCTAACTATACCAAATTTAGATATCAAGGTTAATAGACCGTCGCCCGCCGACCGGCGCAATTTTTATTCGGTAACATTTTTTGGCGCGCAGATCGCGCATGATTCGCAAAGCGCCTTCCCGCTCCGAAATGCCGAAAGCGCTTTCCAAAACGGAAGAATGGAAAGAAAAAATAGAAAGTCGGCGGACCGACGAAGCCGCCACCCGATTCTTCCATAGAATCGTAACTTGCCAATCATCACTGCCGCCCAACCCTGTCCGACCGGAAACGCGTAGAATGGCGCTTTCGGTTGATACGGAAAAAGTTTAGTGTCCGTAATTTTTCTCGCCATCGCCTCCGCGACAAATCCGCCGTCGCGAATTGCCGTTTGCGCCATGCCGGCGTAAAGAGTGGCGGCGCCATCGCCAATCACAAAAATATTATTGAACCCCCGGGCTTGAAGAAATTCGTTAACTGTAACTTGTCCCTTTTTATTAAACGATAACCCTTCAATCCGCGCGTAAAGATGATTCGGCTCTGCGCCGGCGGTCCAAACCACCGTCTTTGTTTTCAACTCCCGGTCTTTGAGATGCACCGCCGCAATTTCTTCTTTGATAACGGTCTGATTAAGAAAGACCTTGACTCCCAGTCGGCGCAAGCGACGCTCCACCCTTGCCGAAATATTTTCCGGCAGGGCGGGGAGAAGACGCGGCATCGCCTCAACGAGATCAATGGCGGCGAACGACGGATCAAGCCCGTGGTTTCTGGCAAGTTTTTTGACGTAAACCGCGAGCTCGCCGGCAAGTTCCGCGCCGCTCGCTCCGCCGCCCGCCACCACGATATGCGCGGCGCAGAGCCGCTCTTCCAACGCGGCCTTCTCGCATATATTAAAAATTTCGTGGAGATGCTTCTTCAAACGCAGCGCTTCATTGACGGATTTGAACCCGAAAGAAAATTCTTTAAGCCCCGGAATGCCGAAATATGCCGTCTCGCTTCCCAAAGCAAGCGTCAAAAAATCAAAGGAATAACGCAAACCCGAACTCCCCTGAAGCGTTTTTTCTTTGAGGTTGACTTCACCGATGATATCTTCCGCCACTTCAACATTTTTTCCGGCAAATATCTCTTGGAGCGGAATGCAGACCCCAAGCGGAGAATGTCCGGTAGCCGCCCGGTAAAGAGCGGGAGAGTATTCAAAATATGATTTATCGCTGATAAGAATGATTTTGCCGTTAGGTAATTTTTTTCTTTCCAAATCCAAAGCGCAGCGGATTCCGCCAAATCCGCCGCCGACAATGACTATCTTTTTCATTGATGGTTGGCTGGTCATCGGCAACTCAATAAAATTTGGCCGGGAAGTTAGCTTAAGCCATTTTTCTTATCCTCAAACTCTTTTTTGTCAATCTCTCCTTTGGCATATCGTTCTTTCAGGATCTCAAGCGGCGATTTTTCTCGGGTTTGCGCGCCGTAGGACTGCGCCATCAGCCATTTGATAAGCGCGGCCAGCGCAAAGATAATCAAGGCCCACCAAAGAATCATAAAGACCCAGCCGAAAAACCCAAAACCCCACCCCATTGTATTACCGTCAAAATTCCACATCATATTATTTCGCGTTATTAATTATGTTTTGAATAATTTGGTCAATTTCTTTCGGCCGCTCGCCAAAGTCGGCGAGCGGAAAAAACTGCGGCAGAATAATCGGCCGCATGCCGGAAATAAAAGTTTGCCCGTCTTTGGCATACACATTTATTTTGCAGGGCAGACAAAGTCCGATTTTAACGTCAAGATTCAAAAACTCATTGGCAAATTTTGCATTACAAAATTCAATTATCTTAAACGGCTCCCGTTGAAACCCTTTTTCGCCCAATGTCTTCTGAACATCATGAACATACAAAACCCGCATGCCGGCTTTGGCGATTTCATCTTGGACGATCTGAACTGCCTCGTCAAAAATTTTCGTTGTAGTTGCAGTGTAATCAAATTCCATAAATATCACCGTATGGACGTCATTTTTAAAATTTTATAATCCGAATTTAAAAATCCGCTCCGGAACTCCGGCGACATTTCGCACCACGATCTCAATTTTCTTGCCGGCAATTGACGGAAAAATCAATTGGCCCGAACTATGATGATCGCCGCGCAGTGGCGCTCCGGTCCACACTAAAGCCGGCCTCTCGCCTTCAACTTCGCTCCTTATATATGATATATCTTTCGGGTTAAAATCTAAATTGACGGTATGCGTGTTGAAAGCAACTTCAAACATCCACCGATCGCCTTCCAAACTTACCGGCGAAACCTCAACGGATACTTCATTCTCATCGCTTATTTGCGGCTGGATTTTCGGCGCCGTCCGGCTTTCGGGCGAATTCACGCCGGCAAAAAGCGATGCCGCCCGATTATCTTTTTCGCCGGGCCAATTCAGCAAAAGCGCGCCCAAACCGACACCGGCGCCGACGATCAAAACCATCAAAATAAATTTTTTCATGCTTTTTTACTAATCCTTCACGCATAGACTAAGCTATGCGTGAAGGATTAGTATGAACTAAAATTTTTCGAGACAGATAAATTATTCCCGCGATGTTAATGGCAAGCCCCAGCCAGAGCAAAAAATTCTGATAACGAAGCGCCGCGCCGAAAATCCCAACCGAAATCCCGAGAATGGATAAATCCGCCAAATGATGAAGACAACAGGCAATCATCCCAAAAGTGCCGCTGCCGCCGCTAAAAATCGCGCCGAAAACCGATGATTTTCCGCACTGCAAATGATTATATTTCATCAGCCCAACCTGCGCGCCCAGACCGAGCGCAAAAACCAAAACCCACCACTTGAATGCGTCCAGCCGCTCCAGCGCGTGCGGCCACTCCCGCGTGAGCAGTAAAGTAAGTCCAAAATAAAACAGGAACAAAAATACGGCTCCCAGCAATCCCGCTAATAACGATTTTCGCAATCCTGCGTAAATCATATAATCCAAATCCAAATGCCGACGCCCAAAAGAATCATAAATAAACTCGCGGCCAGGCGCTTTGTTTTTGAATTGCTCGCTTCCATGTCGGCGATTTTATCAAGCGTTTTTCGGTTAGTCGCCAAAAGCAGAACGACCAAGAGCAACAGCACAAACATAAAATTATAAAGCGCGAGATAACCGACGCCCTGAAGATATGTCGCCTTGGCGCCCAAAAGCCCGAGGATTGCCACATAAACTCCGCCGCTGCACGGGAAAGCGCAAAGCCCGACCAGCACGCCGAGAATAAACGCCGCCGGAAGCGAGGCCTTTTCCATATATTTTTCCATCGCGCTATGCGCCGCCTTTGGAATCTTCAGGCGAATTGGAAACCGCGGAAATAGAATGCCGATTAAATTGATTATCCCGAGCGCGATCACCACCGTAGCCGCAATTTTTCCGACGATAAACGGCGAATCAGAGATGATGAAACTCTTCAAAATTCCCATGCCAATCAAAAAATAGGTAAGATAGATTCCCAGAATATAAAGCAAACCCATTCCGAGGATGTGCGCGCGGGTTCTCCTCAAAACAAACAAAAAACTTAAGAAAAAAAGCAGAACGGCAAAGGCGCAAGGATGCAAGCCGTTCAAAAATCCTGACGATAAAACCACCCAGAACAAAGATTGCTTAAAGATGCTTTTGCTCGCCGCCGGACTATCCGTTAGATTATTTAAATAATCATCAATTTTATAATCTATGCCAAACTGTTTGACTTCCCCCTTGAAATCCCAAGCGCGGTAAAATTTCGGCGTTCCGTGCATCTCGTCTTGATAAACCAAAATTTTTTCAAATTTATTTTGATTTTCCGGCGCGAGCAAGGAACGGATAACATTTTCGGGAATATGGCCGCCCAAAAGAATCTTGCCGCCGATAAATGTTTCTATGTGGCTCTGCAGTTCGTATGGCACGCCCCATTTGGCATTTTTCTCGCGAAGAAGCATCCGATTTGCCGATTCGTTGATGTAATCGCGGTAGACAATTTCGGTTATTCCGTATTCTTTCAAAATCTTCGGCAGCGACTGTTTAACTAAAATCGCGCAATCGGAGCAGGCCTCGTTATAAAAAATTTCGGCTGTCGGGGACTCGGCCGACGCGACAAAACCGCCGGGCGCGAGGCCTAAAAATATCAAAATTGAAATTACAAAAATTATTTTTTTCATGGGATAAGCGCTTGTATTTTTATGATCGTTTCGCCCGCGGGATCGTTGCTTTCCACATAAACTTCGCGTAAAATTTTTCCTTTTTCATCGGAGTGGACGCTCGGGTCGTAAGTAACCTCAAGAGACGCCGCCTCTCCGGGCGCGAGAATCTTTTTTGAAATGCTCGCTTTGGTGCACCCGCAGGATGTTTGTACGGCTTTTATTTCCAAAGTTTCTCCGCCGCCGTTTTTAACTTCAAAAGCCGTTCTGACGATATCTTTTTTATTTTTAAGTTCTCCGAAATCAAAACCGCGGGGCGTAATTACAATCTTTGGTCCGGCATCTTCTTGTTCAGCCATAAAATATCCGCGGGCGATGACCGCTCCCAGAAATAAAATAATTAACCCGATAATGAACAGGATTGTAACTTTGTTTTTGCTCATTAAATTAAATATTTTTTCCGACCCCTGCTTTTAATGCCCGTGATCCTGATCATCAGTCGGTGTCGGTTGAATTTGAGGTTGAGGTTGAGGATTTATTGTTTTTCCGGTTATTAAGTCCTTATAGACAACGCCCATACTGCTTAAACCCAGCTTGCGGAAGACATAGGTATTACCATTTTTTGACCCGATTTTCGGCCAAATTTGAGTAAGTTCAACATACGGCTCCAGATCTCCTTCCAAAATAAAAGTCGGCGCGGCGGTAATTCCATATTTTGCAATCAGATTCCTTCCTTCTGGCGCGGCAATATCGTATAATTTTTCTTCTTTGGCGAACAGCCCGTATCGGCTCAAAATGCTTCTGTGTTCCGTGACATCATAGCACTCCTTGCATGAAACATCGCCAAGCAAAGTCAGGCGGATAGCGCCGCGGATTTTATTTTGCTCCACATCCCAATACGCAAGAGGCACGGTCCGCAAAACAAATGTTCCTTCGGCAGTGTCGCCGGCGCTCTGCCACAATTTTTGAAGCTCGGGATTTTTATTCAGCTCGCCGGAAACCAAAATAGTCGGCAATTTTTTGATTTGATATTTTTGGATGATATTTTTTCCAATCTCGCTGTCGGCATCAACCTCTTTACTGATGAGCTTCACATTTTGCTTGCTGATAAATTCCACAATGGAAGAAACGCCCTTGCATCCGTCGCAATCTTGTTTTTTGATAATTGACGCTTCCAGATTGGCCGGACGGTTCAATTCGCGAATTTCAAAATAATTTTTCGCCGCTTTGGCGCGCACCAAAGTAATCAAAGCCAGATTGGCGATGCCGAAAACGGCAATTCCAAAAATCACAAAAAAATATTTGTATGAATGGTTTTCCATAATGTTTTGTCGCCTCTAATGACGCAAGAAGGCGCGGGATTAACAACCGCCGACCATCTTGGGCAGGGCCGAGGAGCCGCTTTGACTCTGCGCGGCGGGGGCCGGCGCGGCTAAAGCGCCTTTTCCAAGCCGCAATTTAATATCTAAAAGTTGGATAGTTTGCGCGACGCTCACAATTAAAACGACGACCAAAAGCCACGGCAGCGCTTTCTTTTTATTAAAGGTGAACTTAAATGTTATCGCATCGTCTTTTTTCTCCAAATTTTCCGGTTGCGCCGGATTTTCTTCCGGTATTTTATGAAGGCGCTCGCCATTCTCTTCGCAACAATCGGAATGCTTATGTTCTTCATTCATATCTTTTAGCATCCCCCAACCATTGACGGCAAACTTGTTTTGCCGGACGATTCAACGGGTTTGGCGGATGGATTATTTGTATTTAAATTATTGGGATTTAGGGGCAAATCGGAATTGATCAGCGCCGCGGCCCTTTCCACCATATTTTGCGGAAAAAAGAGCGCCTTCCACTTGGTTAATTCAAACAGCAGGGTCTCGTTGGTATATTCCGACGGATATTTTTGCAACAGATATTTAGCGAGTCCTCTCATCGCCTGCGAATGGGCACAGCCGCAAGCCGCCTCGCCATTGTCAAAAATCAAGGTCTTGACGCCACAACAGAATTCGCAGGCGATCCGGCCGCCGATGTCCAGATATCTTTCTTGCGCCTCCTTGCTTAAAGCGCTGAAAGGTATGGATGCGTCAAGAGCGGCCAGCGCGTTCATACTGGCCTCGGCATTATCAAAATTTACTTGCAGCTCCGAACCGTACATTGCCGGCATCCCTTTCATCATAATGGAATTCATCGCCCTTTCAATCGCATCCTTGCCTCCCATCACTTTGAATTCCGCCGCCATCGCCGGCCGGCCGAATGCCGACAGATTCCAATTCGCCCAAAAACGCGTACCACCTAAATTCTTATTCAAATCATAAATTAAAAATTGATTAAAGACGACCAGCGCTCCGACAAAAAGCAGCAGCGGCGCTTTGACGCTAAAGATGGCCTCGTTGATTTTTTTGAACATATTTTTTTAAGCAAATAGTTAATTAGAATATTACGGATGTTAAATAATCTTCGGCAATTCGTAATATTGGCGCTGATTCGCTATTCGCTTATTTAGTAACATTAGCCGAGAAGAATACTTCCGCCTCCCGGTTATTTTGGTCATTAGTGTATAAGATGATGCCGCGCTTAATCTGTCCGGTTGCCTCCGGGCCGTGAGCATTGGGATCAAAAGTAACTACGAGCTCCGCCTCATCGCCGGGAGCGATCTTCGCGCCTCCCCACAACGCCCGGCTATCGTGTCCGGGCATGCCAAAATTGGGGCTCTCTTTTCCTTGATACCTAATTTTGGCCTCGGTGCACATACAGGTTGTTTCCAGTTTGGATATTTCCAAAACGCCCCGACCGTCATTTTTAAATTTATAAACCTTGGTATAAAAACCGTTGGCCATTGAAATATCGCCGGCGGAAAAACCGGTTTCGCCGAATACTATTTTAGACGGCTCGCCGGATTTTGCGCCGCTTCCGCCACTACCCAGCGCCAGACCCAAAATCACGCCCAAGATCGTCAGAGCGCCGGCAATGCCAAAAAAAATCAGCAGACGGCTGTCTCCGCCGGAGCGCGGCCGTTGGCCATCGGAGTGATTATGCCCGCGTGAATCTTTATTGTCAGCGCAACAGTTCATATTGTGAACCGAACCTACTGACCCTTCATACATAGATTAATACGGCAAAAAATTGTGAGTTTGAGTTCGGTGCGCCTCCGCCTCCGCCAGTTGGCGGATGGCGGAGTGGAGTCCGAAAAAACAGGAACCGCCCCGATGGGGCGATGAGGATTTTTTTGGACGAACGGCAAGCAACGGACCAAAATCGCGATTTTTGCATTAAGCTGTGTGTGAAGGGTCAGTAAATCGGATTTTTATTTTATGACCCCCCATGTGGGGGTATAGTAATATACTACATTATGACCAAACCCCTGTCAAGGGCGTTTATTTTGCTAAGATTAGATGGCTGAAAATTATTTATCCACACCTATTCGCATCTTGATGCCCTAAGACGCAGGTAGCATCGCCGCTTCAGCCACGCTCAAAAACTCTCAATTTCTCATTCACTTTATTTTTGCTATCGGGAAAATAAAGTGAATGGTTGATTTGTGATATTTTGATTGTTATTCTTCTGATTTTTTTAAAAAATATTTTCTGACTTCTTTCTCTTTTGGCCCCAAAGACGCTACCGTTAAAATTAAAATATCCGACAAAACTCCGTAGGTCCTGGCTAATTCTATAATTTCTTTCTCGCATTTGTGCGGTATCACAAAAACGCTGTCCTGAAGCAGAAAAAACCCCAATGCTTTAAGCTCGTGGCGAAAGGCATCGCGCGATCGCCTTTTCTTTTCCGGGATGTCGAAAATAACCATCCGCCATAAATAGTCCCATTTTTTTACACAGCCGCTGACAATATCCGCCACGCGAAAATGAGCGACTCGCCTCATGCCACCTTCAGTTAATCTGATCAAAGCCCGCTCATCGTCGTCATCGTATTCGATATATCCGCGCAACCGCAATTGTTTTAATGTCTGCCTAACTTGCCAAACGCCGTATTTGCCCAGACTCTTCATTAGTTTGGTTCCCTGTCGGCCACCGCCCAGCATCGCCAAAAGACTGACGCCGGCGCCGACACCCAATAGTTTTAATATCTCTTTCGTGATGTCTTTAAATTTTTCTTTTATCTTTCGCCTCATAATATACCACGGTTATAATATTTCATTGTTTGTACTATAGCACGGTTCACTTTATTTTCCCTATAGGGAAAATAAAGTGAACACAGAAAATCTAAATACTGCGGGATTTTAAGAGATTGGGCTGTTTTTTTGCCGCATCCGTAATCTGCAATACGCCGCTGACATAATCGCTACCAAAATTATCGCCGCGCTCCCCCACTGCGCCGGCGTGAGAGAAAAATAGCGCGCGTTCTCACTCGGAATATCGGTGGCGCGCAAAAATTCCAAAAGAAAACGCAGAGGAAAATAAGTAAAAATAAAAACCTTCAAAATCCGTCCGGTGATCTGTTTTTTTGACGCCCAAAGCAACACGGCAAAAACAAAAAAATCCAACAGCGCGAATTCCAGCCCCAAATCATGGCGGATGCCGTCAGGATATCTGACTCCAAAAAATAAATTGGTAAATCGCCCGGGATGCTCGTTGATCAAAAAACATCCGATTCGGCCGATACCCAGCCCGAGCGGCAAAGGAAAAATCAGCGCATCGGCATAATCCGCCCAGCGCAATTTCTTGACTCTTACATATATAATAAACGCGACTAATGCCCCCAAGATGCCGCCGAATGACGACATCCCGCCCTCCCAAAACTTGACGATTTCCGCCGGACGCGCAAAATAATACTTCGGATTATACGCGAACGCTTCAAACAGCCGCCCGCCGATAATGCTTCCCGCCATAATCAATAAAAACAAATTCAAGGCGAGGTCTGGCGATAAATTTCTTTTTTTTATCCAATGCATCATCAAAAATAATCCCGCCAAAAAACCGACGGCCGCGAACGCCCCCCAGATGTAAATTGTAACTCCGAATATATTGATGTGCGATATGCCTATATATGGAATCATTAAGATGGTCGGAACCGAGTTAAAAATTAAAAGTTAAAAACTGCAATTCAAATTCAGATCATTCTTCGTATCCATAGCGGCAAACAACGCCATTGATTACATCCCAACCGGTTTCAAAGCTTCTTGCCTGAAGAGTCAGATTAGAACCAAAGTGGCGGCTACGAAACTTAAACGCTTCCGGAGTATTGACTCCGACCAAACCCAAGGCGACATTATTCTTGCCTGCGCCGTCTTTGAGCAGACGCTCTAATGTATTGACGATAGCGGATACTTTTTCTTCAAGCTTCTCTTTGAGCGCGTCTCGGGCTTGTTCCAGTTCTTTTTTGAGCTTTTTGATTTCTCTCAAATCGCCGGACTCGCGGACCTTGGCATACTCCAAAGCAAACTCCGCTTTCAGAGTTTTGAGCTGTTCGTATTCAGTTTTAAGTTGGGCGCATTGAGATGGCATAGAGATTAGAGTAAATTTGGTTCACGGCGGGATATAATAATTTTAGGGTTAAAAATGACGCGACCGCTTATGTAGATTACTTA
>CAYHOC010000019.1:10565-14296 GCA_964358135.1 uncultured Gammaproteobacteria bacterium | reverse complement strand
TTGCTCGCTCACTTGCAACGCGAGTAGTAAGGGGAGGAGGTTTTATTTTTGGTCGCAGCAGGTGAGAGAGTAGATGGCGATTGTCGGTTTATGTCGCATAAGTCCATTATATCTCAAAAATATAAATCTCTTAAGCCCGTCTCAATCATTTTAAGTTTTTCTTCGGTTTTGGCGCGGATAATCTCGTTTGGAATTTGTGATAAATATTGATTAATCACTTGCTCCCCTTTTATTTTTATTGCGCTATCGGCATAATCTTCAAGATATTCCTTGAAAGTTAAAAGCGCGTTCGGTCGGCAAAAGTTTTGAATATTGCCGGATTTGGCGTACTCCATAAATTTATCACCAGTACGGCCGCTGCGATAGCAAGCAGTGCAAAAAGACGGCAGAAGTCCCTGTTCCATTACGCTCTTGAGCACGGCATCAAGCGGCCTCCCATCGGAGATATTAAATTGCGCCACGGTTTTTTCTTTTCCATAACCGCCGGGCGAGGTTCGCGATCCGGCGCTGGTTTGCGAGATGCCGATGGTAAAGGCGCGCTCTCTTAGTTCCGGCGTCTCGCGGGTAGAAATAATCATTCCGGCATAAGGCACGGCCAGGCGTAAAATGGCGATGAGCTTCAGAAAATCCTCGTCACTGACAGGCCATGGCGGCCGGAAATTAACGGTCGGCGCCGGACGAAATCGCGGTACGGAAATAGTATGCGGTCCCACGCCGTGCGTTTTGTCCAGATACTCCGCGTGGGCGACAAGCGCCAGTGCTTCAAACCGCCAATCGTAGAGGCCAAAAAGAACGCCGATTCCCAAATCATCAATACCGGCCTCAAAAGCGCGATCGTGGGCAGTCAGTTGGCGGATAAAATCCGCTTTCGGCCCATGGTGCAGATTTTGGTAGGTGTCATAATGATAAGTTTCTTGGAAAAGCTGGTAAGTGCCGATGCCGGTGGCTTTTAATTTTTTGTAATCGTCAATTGAGGTCGCGGCCAAGTTAACATTGACGCGTCTAATTTCGCCGCGTCCGACTTTAGTGGCATAAATGGTTTTGATAACCTCCACCACGTAATCAATCGGATTATTTTTTGGATCCTCGCCGAATTCCAGAAGCAGACGCTTGTGTCCCATATCAACCAAAATTTCGGTCTGTTGTTTTATTTCTTCTAAAGTTAATTTTTTTCGCGGCGCTTTATTTTGCAGATGAAACCCGCAGTATGCGCAATCATTAACGCAAAAACTGGAAACATAAAGAGGCGCGAAAAACACCAGCCGCTCGCCGTAGATTTGATTTTTTATGAATTTTGCCGTTTCAAAAAGTTGCGGCAATGTTTCGTTTCCGCTATTGATGAGACAACCGACCTCTTTGAGCGTTAGGCCTTTCGTCCCCCGCGCTTTTTGAATCACCTCAAGCACTCTCTGGTTGGGTGGCCGCGCGGTACGCTCTAGAATTTCAAAAATTTCGCGTTCATTGAAGATTGTATTGGTCATCGGCATAGACATTACTCAATTTTGCTTTTCATTTCTCTCCAATTCCTTCGCCATTCTTTCTTCCAGCATTTTATAACTTTCTTCATATTTGAACAAACCGTATTTTTCCCAGATGTTTTCTTTTTGGTAAAATTTGTTGCCGTAGATTTTGTATAATGGCCGGTATTTGGCAGGGGTGAGGTTAAACATCAAGGAATTGGCGCCGGCGTGGAGCGCTTGTTTGCGGCCATCTTCGCCGGCGAGTGTTTCCAAAGCGGTCACTACCGGAATTCGCGCTTCGGGTATCAAGAGCCGCAGGATGGCGATCATTTTGAGATTCATTCGCACCTTCCAATTTTTAATTTCTTCGGTGTGGGGACTTTTGGCCAGCGGCGTGTCGGCCGTCGGAATAAATGGCCCCATAGAAACCATATTGGCATATTTTTTGGTCGTTAAGAGGTCATTAAGCAAATCTTTTTCGGTTTGTCCGGGGAGACCAATGAGCGAGCCGGTAGCAATAAAGAAGCCCAGCTCTTTCATAAACTTGAGATGCTCCAGTCGCCGCGCTAAATTTTTCCCTCGCGGATGCAGTTTTTTAAAAAGCCGAGGGTTGGAAGTTTCATAGCGGAAGAGCACGCCGGAGGCGCCGGCCGCTTTCAACTTTTTGTAACACTCATATCCGCGTTCGCCGACGCTCATAAAAATGAAAACGCGATTTTTTTCTTTTATTTTTCTGACGATTTCCGCGAGCGCGTCGTCGCTGTAAAAAAAATCCTCGCCTGATTGCAGAACCAATAATTTATATCCGCGTTGGATAGCCTTGCCGGCCGCCGCCGTAATTTCATTAATAGTCATGCGATAGCGCTTGAGATGGCGGTTGGCAGAGCGCAGTCCGCAGTAGGCGCAGTCATTTTGGCAGTAATTGGAAAATTCAATGATGCCATGAATGCAGATAAAATCTTTGAGTATAGTTTTGCGCATCACATTGGCTTCGGAATAAAGCGCGGCTAAATCCTCGTCTTCTTGGAGGCGCAGAAGATACAGTAAATCATCTTTGGTTAGACGCCTATCCCAGGCGCGTCGAAAGATATCGTTTAATTTTAGGTCGATCTTATTTTTATTAATTTGTTTTGAGTCTTCCAGAAGACTGATTATCTCCCTTGCGTCTCGGGCGTTGATTTTTCTCAC
Source organism: uncultured Gammaproteobacteria bacterium (assembly GCA_964358135.1). Lineage (GTDB taxonomy): Bacteria > Patescibacteriota > Patescibacteriia > CAYHOC01 > CAYHOC01 > CAYHOC01. Next base: position 11,648 of record CAYHOC010000019.1, on the reverse strand, counting down.
CCCAATGTTGCCGGTTGCGAGTATCCAGTCGCCAATCTTCGCGCCTTTAACCGTACCCATAAAAACATCGCGAGTTTCTCCTCCCAAAGAAACCCGCGCCGTTTGATTATTGATGGAAATAATTTTACCGGGTATTGTTAAGCACATATTAGAAAGCGCCCGGCAGCATCTTCGCTTCCGCGTAAGTAAAAACCGGGCCGTCTTTGCAAACATATTTCGGGCCAACGCCACAGTGTTCGCAAACTCCTTGCCCGCAAAACATCCGCCGTTCCAGTGAAAGAAAAATGTTTTCATCCGGCACGCCGAGCGCCTTTACTTTTTGGAGCGCAAATTTGTACATCACCGGCGGACCGCACATAATTACCGTCAGATTTTTGTTTCTCGGTTGTTTGAGGGTGAAGAGATCTGTAATTAAGCCGATATCGCAGGATAGGCCAACTTCTTTTTTTTCCAAAACTAAATTAAGCTTAACACGTTTTTGCCAATCAGCATATTCATCTGTAAATAAGAGGCAGCTCCGGTTGCGCGCGCCGTAATATACCTGGACATCAAACTCGTCCAGCTTGCGGTTGCGGATAAATTCCTTAATAATTGAGCGAAGGGTAATAAATCCTGTGCCGCCGCCGAGCATCAGCACATTTTTTGTCGGAAGTTTCGCGAGCGGCGGGAAGCCATGGCCATAAGGCCCGCGCAGATCAAGTTTATCGCCGACGGCAAGCGTAAAAATTTTTTCCGTCAGGTCGCCCGCTTTGCGGATGCAAACTTCCAAATATCTTTTTTCGCGGTTGTCCGAGCAAACATCAAACGGCGCCTCGCCGTAGCCGGGAATCCCCACCATCATAAACTGTCCATGCTCAAAATTAACTCCGCCGGCCAATTGAAAAAGACGGATGTCGGTTGCTTCGTCTTTGATGTTAGTGATAGTAGTCGGTTTTGATGAATAAGGGTTTTGCATTTTGTTACCTCCCCCTTTTCAAAGGGGGATTGAGGGGGATTTTTTGATATAGTATCTAACCAATCCCTCTCTTGCTCTCCCTTTGCGAAAGGGAGAGGATTTAATTTATCGCCTCCCCCTTTTCAAAG
>CAYHOC010000019.1:0-10465 GCA_964358135.1 uncultured Gammaproteobacteria bacterium | reverse complement strand
CAATCCCTCTCTCGCTCTCCCTTTGCGAAAGGGAGAGGATTTAATTTATCGCCTCCCCCTTTTCAAAGGGGGACCGAGGGGGATTTTTAGTTACAAGATATTTGATCAATCCCTCTCTCGCTCTCCCTTTGCGAAAGGGAGAGGATTTAATTTATCGCCTCCCCCTTTTCAAAGGGGGACCGAGGGGGATTTTTAGTTACAAGATATTTGATCAATCCCTCTCTCGCTCTCCCTTTGCGAAAGGGAGAGGATTTAATTTATCGCCTCCCCCTTTTCAAAGGGGGACCGAGGGGGATTAAATAATTTCTAATAATAATTTTTCCATCACGGCGTCGATATTTTTTGTGATATCTGTACTGCTAAATCTTAATGTTTTAAATCCCAGGTTCTTTAGGTCTTCATCGCGTTTTTGGTTTTGATTTTTTCCCTCTTCGGAATAATGCTGTCCGCCGTCTATCTCGATAATCAGTTTCTTTGTCGGGCAGCAGAAGTCAACAACGTATTTTCCTAACGGTTTTTGTCGATAAAATTGTAGGCCCTTCAGTTGTTTTCTGCGGATTCTCGCCCAGAATTTTACTTCCGTAGGAGTTGCGTCGTTTCTTAATTTTCTCGCGATCATCTTTATCTTAGTTGGGTATGGAGGCATATTCCAATCCCTCTCTCGCTCTCCCTTTGCGAAAGGGAGAGGATTTAATTTATCGCCTCCCCCTTTTCAAAGGGGGACCGAGGGGGATTTTTAGTTACAAGATATTTGATCAATCCCTCTCTCGCTCTCCCTTTGCGAAAGGGAGAGGATTATCTTTTTGACTTTTCTGCTTCGTTCGTTTTTAAATCCGCCAGTGTTTCTTCTATATCGATAAAGACCGGGCAAACATCGTAGCAGCGGCGGCAGCCGACGCAGCCGGGAAAGCCCACTTGCGCCGGGACACGGGAAAATTTGTGCGTGTACCAAAAAAATAATTTTTCACCCGGATTTTTCAAGAAAATATAATTTCCGGCGATGCGGGTGAACTCGGAATAAAAACAATCACCCCAAACCCGTTCGCGAGAGTTCCCGTCCGCGCTCGCGGTATCTACCAAATCAAAGCAATAACAGGTGGGGCAGGCGATGGAGCACTTACCGCAGGCGATACAACGGTCATTTAGCGTTTTCCACACCGGATGGTCAAAAGATTTACCGACCACGCCCTCCAGCTCGCTGATAATCTTGTCCTCCACCACTAAATCCCCCGGGGTTAAAAGGACGTCCGCTTTAACGCCCGCTTTCTTGAGGAGCTTGTCCGCATCGTTGGAGGCGCTATAGAGCTTGAACCCGGCCTCTTTTTTTAAGATAAAAAGATCGTAATTTAAGTGCTCCATGGTGTCATTATGGATTTTAAAACTGAAGTTTTGATAATCTTTTATCGGTTTCGGCGAAAATCCGACAATAAAAATATTTTTTCGCCTTTCTATATAATAGGGGTCGCGCGCGAATATCAAATCCATAAGCCCCACGGCTTTGAGGTCAATGACGTTAATACCCCAGACGGCGATTTTTGGATATCCGGTTTTAACTTCCTTCATTCCTCCTTTTCCGGCAAAAAGCGTCTCGTTTGGCGGATAAAAAAGGCGCTTCCACGAGTCCCACGGGCATTTTCCCGAGTAGTCAGCCTCTTTTTCATTGGTGATTTCTCTTATAAAAATACCGTCCGGCGTTTTCACCCCGTTAGAAATAGCCCGCCCCAGCCCTTCGGGCGCGCCAGCGCGGGCGTGATTTCTAACGGGGTTCACCGGAGCATGGATAGTGTAGCCCGCGTTCTTAAGCGCGGAAAAGATTTTTCGAAGGTCGGTTTGGAACATACTAACTGTTGGAGGTCGGACTTCCCCAAGTTACTTTGGGAGGTCTCACTTCCTCGACCTCGCAAGGAAGAGAGACCTCCGGAAGTCCGACCTCCCCAAGTTGTTTATGTAGCCATTATAGCAAAGAAGCGACGCCGCCGCAAAAGAAAAAACCCGACCGGAGTCGGGTTCCTTATTTTTCTAAAGGAGCTTGTTGAGGCACTGTTTTCCCTGTCTGTGATTCGTGCCTTTCCATCCCTTGTCAAACTTATCCTTGTCATACTCATGGATATCAAGGAAGCAGTCGATGGCATCGAGATAGGCATGAATTCGTCCGTCCACTTGATTGATAAGTTGTTGAGCCGTCGGCTTGGGTCCTCTCGCCCTACCGAGGGTCTCATTAATCTCGCTCTTCATCCTTTCAAATTGAAAGTGGCAATCGTAGATGGTCTCATAGGCCGACACCCAGTCGGAGGATGCCAGCGCCGATTTGCTTTCTGCGCGGCAACTGAGGTGGGTCATTTCAAAATTATACCGGATCGTTGATATAATGTTGAACGCATCCCAATTTAAGCCCGTTTTTACTTCCGGCGCCTGGCAATCGTTATTGACGATGATGATCGTCGGATTTGTTTTTGTCGGTTTTTTTGAAGCGCAATTGATGCAGAGCATAGCAATCGCGACGGTAAAAAGGACTTTACCCATACGTCACCTCCTCACAAAGGTTATTACAAATACCGATAAAAGTCAATAGGCGCGGTTATCTTGGCATCACAGTGTATGTGCCGCCCTGAAACAATCCAGGTTGGCCTCGCGGTCGTTGGTCTGCTCGTAGCAGGCTCGCAGGAACTCTATCTTTAGTATTTCCCGGTGGGCCATCTTGATAGTCCTTTGGCAAGACACACGGTGCCTGGGATGTACTGCCTCTCTTTCAAGGGCTTCGGCAAGATCAATAACTCGCTCAAACCTCTCGATGCACCGGCTCGCGTTCGCATCGAACCATTGCTTGCTTGGTTCCCGCCCGGCAGCCAACTGGACATGCGCCGAAAGCACAAAATCATAATTGCATTCCCGAAGGGATGTCCGCACGGCATCATTCAGCTCGCGTACATCGTCTGCCGGGAGCGCGTAGTAGGCAAATGCGCCGCAGCTCGTGAGTGAAAGAACAATGGCGGTGAAAAGAGCGTTCAAAAACATTTTTTTCGCGGTCATCGTCCGCCCCCTTGCCTGGTTTGGGTGGGGGATTCATTAAGGAACTTTTGCAATTTACGTTCAGTCATTGGCATCACCGCCGGAAGGGGACAGCTGATCCCGTTGGCCCAGCGCAGAACGGTGGGCTTGGAAGCACCAAAGAGGCGCATGATGGTCGTAATCGGAAAACGCTCCAGAGCCTTTTTGACCAGATCGGAAAATTCTTTCTGACGGTCTTCAATGGTCATCGCCCGCCTCCTTCACAGAACTGGTTTTAGTTTATCATTGGCTATGGTTAAGAGTCAAGGATACAAACCCCTCTCCCCTCGTGGGAGAGGCGGGGTGAGGGGGCGAATGACCGTAAGATCACCCTCTCCTTTTATCCTCCCCCGTCAAGGGGGAGGAGATTTAGTTTAACCTCGCTTTGATGGCGTCAATCACTTCGCGCTCCGCTTCAATCAGATTTTTTTGGGTGACGCAAAACTCGGTCATCTCCGGCGTGCCGGAGGCGCCAAAAAGCGTTCCCAGTTCTTCGGCTTTTTGTCCGCGGATAGACGAGATGATCCCGCACAGCCGGCCGTCAATATTCTCATAAAGCAAAACCACGGTTTCAGCTTCGGGCGAGGTGGCGATCAGCTCCTGAATAACATCCGAGAGCACATTGGCTTCGGCGCCGGACTGGATAAAATCGGCTTTGGTCAAAATCGACCAAACCAATTTTTTTGATTTTTCCGCCTTGAGCCGAGCGAGCGCCCGCCCCCAAAGTTTCAGGGTTGGAATTTCACGGGTGCGGTAAAAATTGTGGACGATTTCTTCGCGCTTGGCGCCCAGGGCAATCAATTTGCCGGCAATTCCCAAAGTTTTTGGCGTGACGGTCGCCAGTTTAAAGCCGTGGGTTTTGGAGATGATGCCCGCCAAAAGAAGCGTGCTGATTTTTTCGTCAAAAAGATTTTTATCCAGCGCCTCCAAAGTTTCAAAAATAATTTCGGCGCTGGAGCTGGCGGAAAAATCCACCAGATTGAGTTGGCCGAAATGTTCGTTGTTGTTATTGTGGTCAATGTTCACAATCGGCTGCGCGAAGAAAAGTTCCGAGGCGCCGGTATAAAGTCCACCCAGGGAGTTCAGGTTGTGCGAATCAACGGTAATAATCAGGTCGTGCTTAAAATCGGAATTTTCGGAAGAAATATCCTGCGGACTTAACATGCCATTGTCCGGGGTGAGAAAGATTTTTAGCTTACCGTCTTTAATATCGTAAGAAAGGTCGCTCACTTTGCCACGGGCGAGATCAACATTAATCGTCAGTCGCCGCAGACCCGGGGCGGTCGGTTGAATTGAAATTTCGGCATCCAAAAAATTAATATGGGCGGGCGGCGAAAAACCGTCGGCGGCGATTTCCGCCGGTTTTTGGAGTTTTGCCAGGGCTTTTTGGAGCGCCAAGCTGGAAGCCACGGCATCAACCCCGGCCGGTTGCCCGCCGGTCATCCAGTTTTTTTTAAAAGCAATCAAAACATTGTTGCTTTGGTCAAGGATGTTCTTAAATTCCTGTGTTTGGGATGCGTTCATATTTAATAGGTTAGCTTACCGCAGGGATAGTTTTGTGTCAAGAGCTTTGAGCGCCTTGGCGGTCTTACGCCAATGCTCGTGTTTATCAAAGGGCGAGGTTAATTTCTTTAATGCTCGCCGGTATGCTTCGTAGGCCATATATGAGATCGTTGGACTTAATTATTAACCCCCCAATCTTAGCATGTTTATCAAGATTAGGGGTGTCCAAGATGTATCTCATCTTATGCAGATAACAAAAAAAGACCGATAATGGTCGTTAATGCCCGGGGAGAGACTCGAACTCTCAATTCCTTTCGGAAACAGCGTCCTAAGCGCTGCGCGTATGCCAGTTCCGCCACCCGGGCGAATTTGTTTATATAATAGTTGAAAAATTATAAAAAGTCAACGCCAAGAGTTCCTGTTTAACTGCTTAACTAATTAACTGATTAACTATTCCTTGCCAACTTTTTGGGCTCATGTTATGGTGGAATTAGAGTCCTTTGACCCAGAGAACGCTAAGCGTTCCGAGAGGTGGAAAATGAAGTACGCCGCGGCAATAATTTTTGCGTTCATCTTCGGCGGATGTTATCACAATTCCGCGTTTTATTACGATGGCATGCTGAAGGAAAAGCGCTACCTTGCAAACCACGATGCCAGCGTTCAGTTAAAGTATGTTTCCGAAGGGCGCGTTTGGGTCACCTCCGGAAAAGTAATTGACAAAAAGAATGGCGTTGTGCTTTCGGTGGCGCACGGTATCCACCGCGAAGTAACGAAGATTTTTGTGCGGATGCCGCCCGACGCGGAAGATGACGAGTGGCTCGAGGCGCGCCTTTTGGCGGTTGATTTTGAGTGGGATATGGCCATCATGACGGTTGATCCCGCAAAAGCTAAATTTCAACGCGAGGTCGTCGTATCCGTCCGAAACAGTTCGGAGCTTGAGTCCGAGAGAGTATACCTTGTGAGTTATCCGTTCGGATTTCTCCAGCATACGCCGACTTTTGGATATATTGTGAGCGTCCATCCGAGGCGTTCGGATATCGGGGATATTGGCTATCCGCACCTGGCGGTTCATATCTGGGCGCAGCGCGGTTCGTCCGGCGGCTCGCTTTTCCTTCAGTCCGACCACAAATTGGTTGGATTGACGCGCTTCTATGTGAATGGGGATTCTACTTATCCCACCCTGCTCTTTATCCCACCGGAAAAAATCCGCGAGTTTTTGGACAAAAACGGAATTAAATACAACAGATAGCCCCCAACTCCCTTCAATGGGAGTTTTTTTGCTTTTAGAATGAGTTTGATATAAGATATGATTTGGATTGCGCGGATATTAACGGATTGCACCGATTCGTGTAATCTGCGAAAATCCCTGCCTACCGCAGGCAGGCGTGTAATTGCGATTTATGAAAGCAAGATATTATTTTCTCATAGCGTCTTTAGGATTATTCTTGGCGGTGAGCGCGCATGCGGAGTCCGCGCATCTTTTAATTTCACAGATTCAGATTGGCGAGGAAACTCCTACTGATGAATTTGTGGAACTTTATAATCCGACTGATGTCGCGGTTTCGATCGCCGATTGGAAGCTCACCAAAAGAACTTCGACTGGTTCAGCGCCGTCAAATTTGGTTGCCGGGTTTGCGGCAGGAACAATTATTGGTCCGCATAAATATTTTTTAATTACTCATAAGACCGGATATAAAGGCACGGTTACGGCGGATACAACTTATTCGGGCTCAAGTTTTTATATCTCTGCGGATTATACAATAACCCTTTCGGACGCAAGCGGCGCGGTGGTCGATAAAGTCGGCTTTGGCAAGGTGAGCGACTTTGAAGGTGCCTCGGCCGCAAATCCCGAGGCCGGACAAAGCTTGAAGCGGAAGGGCTGGGAGAGTGGCGCGATGCAGGATACGGAAAATAATCAGAATGATTTTACGGTTGGTGCCTCCTCGCCAAGGAATTCATCTTGGGGCGGTATTTGGACCCCTCCCAACCTCCCCGTATTAGGGGGAGGAGATAGCGGCGCGACCACCACCCAAAATATCCTCCCCTTAGTAAGGGGAGGCGAGGAGGGGTCTGTTAATTTTGAAAGAGGCCAGCTTTTAATCAACGAAGTTTATCCGGTGGCGGATGCGGGCGAGAAGGAGTGGATTGAACTTTGGAATCCGCAAAATGCGCCGGTCAGTTTAGACGGCTGGACGATGGAAGACGGGCGGGATTTAATCGCCAGCTTGTATGGGACAATTAATAAATACAGCGTTTGGGAAATTACGCCGTCGCGTCTTAATAACGATGGCGACACGATAAAATTAAAATCGCCGAACGGGCAAATCATTGATTTAATTTCTTACGGAAAAATGTCGAGCTCTACCCCTGCCTGGCCGGCAGGCAGGCCGACGCCAAAGGCAGGGGAATCTTTGGCGCGAAAAATTGACGGGTTTTATACCGGCAGCGCGAACGATTTTGTCATCACCCAAACGCCGACGATGGGCGAGGCCAATGTGATCACCGCCGCCGAGGAGGAGGATTCCTCTCCCTTTGACAAAGGGAGTACCCCGCCCGAGCGGGGGGAGGGATTTGTTGCGAGCTCCACCCCCAAATTCCCCTCTAAAAAATCTTCGTCCAAAACCAGCGGTGTCGTGTCCGCCAACGGCATCGTGCTTGTGCCGCCCGGGACTTTCGCGCTCACATATTTTTATATTCTGAAAGATGATGGCGGCGCAGTTCAGGTCTACGGCTCGAAGAAGGCCTATCTGCCGCCGCTCGCGGCCGGCGATTATATATATGTATACGGCGCGATGGGGAGCATCTCCGGCGAGGAGCGGATTAAGGTCAAGCAAGGCGGCATCAAAAAAATTGGAAAAAAGGATTTGCCGCCACCGGACGAATTTTCAATTGACGAGCTGGATGAAGGGGCGACCGGGCTCGTAAAAATTTCCGGTGAAATCACCGAGAAAAAATCAGCGGGGATGTATTTAGATGACGGCACCGGCGAGATCTACATAAATGTAAAGCAGAAGGCCGGGATAAGTTTGCAGGATATCCTGCCGGGGAATAAAGTTGAAATTACCGGCATTTTGATTTCCAACAATAAGGGGCTCTCCCTTCTGCCGCGATTTAACGAGGATATTAAGAAATTGGAAGCCGCGGAGCCCTCGGTTCCAAAAGACGCTTCGTTTCTTGTTAGTATTCTAAAATACGCGCTTCCTTCAATCGCCGCCATCGGTCTCGGCGTTGCCGCCTACTTTTGGCGGATGAAAAAGAGATTGATATTTGAAGGTTCTCAAATAGTAGATGAAAGCGCCAATAAAACCTCCTCTCCCTTGATGGGAGAGGATTAAGGAGAGGGCGGGAGAAACTTCCTCCCCTTGATGGGGGAGGATCGAGGAGAGGGTGAAATATGACCAACAACCTTACAATTTTAGCAAAAAGATTAAGAAAAAGTTCAACTGACGCAGAAAGATGTTTGTGGAAATATGTCAAGAATAAAAAATTGTCCGGGTTGAAGTTTAGAAGACAGGCGCCGATAGGTAAATATATTGTCGATTTCGTTTGTTTTGAAAAGAAGATTATTATTGAAATTGACGGCGGTCAACATGGTGAAGATGCCGCAATGATAAATGACAAAAATAGAACCAAGTGGTTAGATGGCCAAGGGTTTAAGGTTTTACGTTTTTGGAATAATGATGTTTTAAAAAATATGGCGGGAATTTGGGAAGAAATTGTGCGACATTGTTGATTTTTTCACCCTCCCCCCACCCCCTCCCATCAAGGGAGGGGGGTTTAAAAAGCCCTTGCCACCCAATACAAAAAGTGTTAAGGTGCGGGTGTCATTCAGTGACAATCAAGCCACCCCGACGGATATCGGGGGGCAAGGAGGGCGAGTGATGAGTAATGAAGTTGGCGCTGAAGTCAAAAGATGTTTTTCGGAGGCGCAAGAATTCTTCGCGGAAAAATACTCGGATAGATCGGTACAGAAACCGATGAATACAGGCGATGAGGGTCCCATCCCCGGTCTCGATTCGTCCCCCTACCCCAGCGATTTTAATCTTCCCTTTCATCTTCCCTATTTATCCGACAGACAGAAAAAGAAGGATGGCGAGCGATGCCAAAACTGACTGGACGAGAAGCGCAGCTGCTTGCTTATCTGGCGCAATATCTGAATGCTCCGGATGCAGAAGCAGTCATTGGAGGGTTGAGCAATGTTGCGGCCGAGATAGCGCGCTACGGAGAGGCGAGCGCACTGGCGTATTTGGCGGAATATCCGAACGCTCCGGATGCAGAAGCAGTCATTGGAAGGTTGAGCAATGTTGCGGCCGAGATAGCGCGCGTTCTTACGGGCAAGACCACTGGTAATGAAAGCGAAGAAGCCAAAGCCGGCGCCGAGGCATTAAAAGAATGGGTTTGTAAAATGCACTAAAGAGATTCTGTTTGTCCAACTTGCGGAAAGCCGAGGTGATAGTAATAAATAAAAGACAGTTCATTCAAGACCCGAAAGGGTCTTTTAAAATTGCCACCACAGATTTTATGAACACAGATTGCACAGATTCTTTATCTGTGATATCTGTGATTGAACTATCTGTGGTGGTATGTTTGACAAATTTCCGTCTTTATATTAAGGTGTATCCACACCCGAAAAAAGTGTTCATTTCCCCATGTATTTTAGCCAAGCTTCTCAGGTGGCACCCCCCTTGACAAACTTCCGGGCTTGTATTATAATATAGGTAATCAAAATATGCCCCGTTAGAGGCCCTTGGCGCAAAAATTAAAAAATTTTTGCGAATAAAAGACCAAGCGGGGTGTAGCCGCCGAAGCCCATCACTCATTTGGAATGTATAAAAAGTAAAAAGATGGGCCTCTAACGGGGTATGTGTAAATTACCTAAAAACTCAAGCCAAGCAATTAGTTGACCGGTAGTTTTTTGCGCGAATGGAACCGCTTGGCGAAAAAGGCGGTTCTTTTATTTAATAATGAGTTATCAAAATCGATCATCATCTGTCTTTACTATCAATTCATCATGAATGGATGGCGAATATCAGAATAATGATTGGTAGACGAACCTTGACAATTTAATCGACAAAACACCAATTAAACACTAAAAAATCAGAAAGAACATTTTAGTGTTTCAGTGGTAAAGAGCAAATAAAATAAGGGTATATGGTGGATGCCTCGACATAAAAAGCCGATGAAGGACGTAGTAGCCTGCGATAAGCTTCGGGGAGGTGGCAAGCAACCTTTGATCCGGAGATTTCCGAATGGAGAAATCCATCCCGATGGAAGATCGGGATACTCGTGCATGAATTCATAGTGTACGAGAGGGAACCTGGTGAAGTGAAACATCTCAGTAGCCAGAGGAAAAGAAAAAAAACACAACCACAGATAATTTACTCACAGATTCCACGGATATTTAAAACATCCGTGATATCCGTGTCTTAAAAATTTGTGGTTCGATTCCCAAAGTAGCGGCGAGCGAAATGGGACGAGCCCAAACCCTATCTATTTAGAGCTTGATGAAAGCGCGGCATCGCAAGATGCCAAGTCGTAATCTTGTTTGACGGTTGTAGGACCAATGAAAGATAGGGATAAACAGGATAGTTGCGTCGAATACCTATAAGTTCGGGTAAAGGAAGAAAAAATCATGACTTCCCTAGTAGAACGGTCTGGAAAGGCCGGCCAAAGAAGGTGACAGCCCTGTACGCGAAAGGGGTTATGCCTTTACTGTAATTATTCCTAAGTACTGCGGGCCTCGTGAAATCCCGCAGGAATTCACCACGACTATGTGGTAAGGCTAAATACTTTTTATGATCGATAGTGAACAAGTACCGTGAGGGAAAGGTAAAAAGCAGCCCGGTTAGGGCGATGAAATAGTATCTGAAACCATATACTTACAAGGAGTCAGAGCCTCGGCGCAAGCCGGGGT
>CAYHOC010000018.1:10483-14637 GCA_964358135.1 uncultured Gammaproteobacteria bacterium | reverse complement strand
GAAATCGCAGAACTTCAATCAAGTCAGGTACTTTACGGCCCTCCTTCGCTCCGCCATGCGGAGCTACGGAAGGGCAAAGAAGAAAAAACTAATTTCTGATTTTGATGGGAAACGCCCATCTGGGCAAACCTGGCTGCGGGGGTTTCGCGGTAAAAATGCGATAAAGGAGACGGACGATGGACATCACCGGACTCGACAAGGACAGAGTGCTCATGGCGCTCTACAACAGCGCGCGGCAGATGAATTACGCCGAGCAATGCGAGGTTCATCCAAACGACCGGCGCTACGATCCAGCGCCGATGACTCTTTGCGAGGCGCGACACATCATCGCCGCGCGCCAGAAGTTCTGGTACCTCAATGGCCGGGTGGTGAGGGTGTTCCTGACAAAGGACATCATCAACACCCGCAATTACGACGAGGCGAACGGCAAAGGCGCCGCCGAATTCGCCATCCTGGACGAGTTCACCCGTCCCGGCGCCTAATCTGCCCTCGCTCTTTCCCACCAACACGGGGAGCAACTCGCTCCCCTTCCTTTCAAAGATAACAATCGTTACCGTAGAGACGCCCCGCCGGGGCGTCTCTACCACATCGTTAATTGTTCTCTTTGAAAGGAAAACTAAAATCATCAGTGATGAGTAAGCTCGTCGCCCCATCAAAGTCAGAAATCGCAGAACTTCACTCAAGTCAGGTACTTTACGGCCCTCCTTCGCTCCGCCATGCGGAGCTACGGCGAGGCAAAGAAGAAAAAACTAATTTCTGATTTTGATGGGAAATGAACTTTAGGAGATTCGACCTCCCCAAGTCTCCGCCAAAGGTGGATCCGCCTCGGGCGGAAATGAACTCTTGGAGGTCGAATCTCCAAAAGTCAACCAACCCCCGCCAGACACGGCGGATTTGTCCTATCAACAACCAACAAGGAGGAAGAGAATGATCACCGTCAAGGAACACGGATCGAGTCAGGAGATGTCGGCAATTCAGGCGGTCTACCACCTCATCATGTCCACGTTCGAACTGTCGCACTTCTGCGACTACGAGGCGACGATTTCGGATACCGAGATCGTCATCAAGCGAATTTCGTCGTTCTTCGGCGACAAGACCACCGCCTACACCGGCTCCGGGGAAGAGATGGAAAAGCTTGTCCTCGCGGCCCGCATTCTCCAGAACAAAGCCGGCGAACACCGGGGCATCCTCAAAGAAAAGGAAGAGTGGCTCCAGTTCCGTTTCAACACCCTCCTCCAAGTTCTGAACATCGCCCAGTACGAATGGCGGTGTTCCGGGCTCAAGCTCCAAAGCCCCGAGCTCACGAGGATGCTGGAATTTGCCGCCAAGTTCCCGGAGATGAAGTTCGGTGACGCGGTGGATGTCGGCCGGCGCTTCTACGCCACGCTCGACCAACGGCTCATGGACCTCGCCACCCGACCCGGCCACGAGATGATTCTCACCGTGGACGAGTACCACACGTGGCAGTACGGCCAGCGGCTCGACCATGTCGGCGAGACACGCGTGATCCGCGACTGTGTCGCGGCCTCGATCCAGGACGCCTGGGGGATGAACGCCTGCAGAGTCGTGGAGAGAGTCCACGACCTCCTCATCATGCCCCGCCCCGACGATTCCGTCTGGGCCAAGCATCCCACCTAATCCCGCCTTTTTCCCACCAATTCGGGGAGCAACACGCTCCCCTTCCCATCAAAGTCAGAAATTTAACTTTTGGACACCCGATGTCCCCCAAGTTAAATGACTTCCGGACATCGGGTGTCCCCGAGTCAAAAACTAATTTCTGATTTTGATGGGAAAAACCAACCCCGCTTAGCGGGGCCCCGCCGCGAAAATTCGCGGCAAGAATGCAAAAAAAGGAGGAAAGCAGATGCGCGCCTCAACGCATCCGATCGAAGAATACATCGCCAAGTACCAACCGCGAAAATGGAAGTGCTACAAATTCACCTGGCCGCCATACGCCAACTCTTCGGCGGAGGAACTGCGGGCGAGTGACTTCAGCCCCGATCCCGACCTTCGGCTTCCGGGCGAAACACTGATGAAGACCGAGGGCGAATGGCCCCGGCTCCAGGCGGTCACCGAGCACGCTTCGCTTTCGGTACAGATCTCCGAAAGCGCGCTCGGGCGAGATGCCGCTTGGCGGGCAAAAGAGCTGAACCTGCCGACGGAGTTTTTCTTCATCGACTGGGAACTGGCCTCGCTGGACCTCGCACTCACCACCGCCTGCGATGTGTCTGAACTCGCCAAGGACTGGCACGGATATAAGCAAGGCGCCCTGGTAATGGAATACATGGGCGCGCTTCGGGAAGTGCCGCCCAAATCCATGCTCATCATTGAGGACAAGACCTAACCCCGCCGCGAGGGTTCGCGGTAAACGAGAAGGAGGAATGAGATGAACGGACATACGATCGGGGATCCAAAACCGCACAGCAAAAAGCTGAGCAAACGCTTTCACCTCGGGGACATCCTAAGTATCACTACCGGCTGGGCAGTCTCCAAGCGAGGCGTGGTCGGCATCCGTGCCATCCTGGCATTCATGAACGGCGTGGAAATGATGACCGATAGCGGCGTCGTTGCGCTAGCCGAACCATGCAAGGCCAGCCTTCTTCGTCAGCACCCATGGCTCAAGAAGATCACCGCCACCGGCGTCAACCCGAAAAACTGGAAAGGCTGGCTCCGAAGCCAGATCGACGTCCACGGCAAATACCACTCCGTGAAGCCGCTCGCCGACACCCAACCCCACCGCGAGGGAATCGCGGCAAAAAGGAGAAAAACGCTGATGACGCCCGAACGCCAAGGCAAAATCGCCCTCGAGATTCTCCGTTACCTCGCCGAAGAGAGCGTGTTCACATTCGAAGACATCAAGCGTCTTCAGAGGAACGAGAATGCTGGTATTTCCGCAAGCGAATTCGCGGAATTCTACGAGGACTTTTGTCACGAAGTCATCATGTCGGATTCGGACAACAGCCCAATCGGTGACGTAACCTCCTAACCTACCTCCGCCCCCGGACACCGTTCCGCGGGGCTTTTTTAATCCATACGAAAGTACGAAATTTTACGAAAGGTACGAAAAAACGATTTCATATTTTCGTAGTCTTTTCGTAATTTCGTATGGGCGATCTACCAAATTTACGCTCATCGTGCTATTATTGCTTTATGCGCATAGAACAAATTCACGATCAAAATCTCTGGGATAACTTCGTTTTAGTCCACGGACCGTTGTCCGGCGGATTTTTGCATTCCTGGACCTGGGGCGAAGCGCTCAAAAACCGCGGCCGGAAAATATACCGGGTGGGGATTTTTGACGAGACCACCCCCAACCCCTCCTTACTAAGGAGGGGAGGTGAAACTCTCCCCCTTAATAAGGGGGAGATGGAGGGGGTCGCCTTATTGATAGAAAATAAGAGATTAAACAAAAAATATTTTTACATCCCCCGCGGCCCGATTACTGTAGGACACGCCGTGTCCTACAAGTCAATAATGGAGAAGATCGGCGAATTCGCAAAAAAAGAAGGGGCGATGTTTTTGCGGTTTGAGCCGGCGGAGCTGGCAAAGGATTTTGATGAAATATATTCCTCCCCTTTTAAAGGGGGGGTGAGGAGGGGTAAAGAAAAAACACAAACACTCCCACCCCCTCCCGCTCCCCCTCTGGCAGGGGGGGACAATTTGGTTGTCGCCCGCCATCTTCAGCCGGAAAATACTCTGCTTTTGGATTTATCAAAAACAGAAGATGAATTAAAAGCCGCGATGCATGAAAAGACAAGATATAATATCGGGCTGGCGGAACGGAAGGGCGTGATGATTAGATGTTTTGATTACGATGACGAGACCCCCTCTCGCTCCCCCTCCGAGAGAGGGAGACAATTAGACGGATTGGATGATTTTATGCGCCTTTTGGACGAGACCGTCCGCCGCGACAAAATAAAAACGTATGGCCGCGGGTATTTTGAATCAATCTTAAATTCTGCGGATGATAATTTCAACGCGAAAATCTGGCTCGCCCACTGTTCTCCCCCCCTTACTAAGGGGGGGTCTGGGGGGGTCGACCAACCGATTGCCGCGGCATTTAACGTTTATTTTGACCAAACCGCGACTTATCTTTTTGGCGCTTCGTCCGACGAGCATCGCAACTTGATGGCCCCGCATCTTTTGCAATGGAA
>CAYHOC010000018.1:0-10383 GCA_964358135.1 uncultured Gammaproteobacteria bacterium | reverse complement strand
AACGGATAGAACACATCCCTCCGAAGGATGAGATATAGGTTCAATTCCTATTGGAGGCACTGGCGATGGCAGGCGGGCCTGCCCGCCATAGCCATTACAGTATTTTTTTTAGATAATAAACTTAATCTGAATCAAGATACTTCCTGACTATTAAGATACAAAATGGCGATGGCAGGCGGGCATGCCCGCCAATTGCCGTTATTGCCCTCGGATTAAATTTTGGTTGTTATAGCCATCAAACAACTTTAATTTATCAAGCGGTGGAAGGCGTAGGCAGGCGGGGAACACTGGCCTCCCCCGCCAGAGGCGGATGCGCCTCGCTTGTCCGCCTCCGGCGGGGGCGCAGAAGCTGGCGATAGCTGTTCGAATCAGCTCGGGAGCATATAAAAAACTCCTGCCTTTTGGTCGGAGTTTTTTATATAAATATTTATCTATTTTTCCACTTTCCCCTGGCCCGCGCCAAAACTATCGCCGACTAAGCTGGTATCAACCGGCGGCGCGATCCTCTCCACGGCTCCGCCGTTCCAAGTATCTTTTGCCGCCAAATTCGTCTCGGAGGAAAGCCGGATAATCTTTCCGACATCCGCCAAGCCGGGCGTTATTTCAACTTCAAAATTTATCCCTATTTTCGGAACCGAAAGCGGCAGGCGGTTAAGCTTCCAAACAACCCGCCGCCCGGCGCTCTCATAATTTATTTCACCGGCCTCTACTTTATAATTGCCGGTGAATTTAACGCCCGCCGGAAGAATCGCCGAAACCTCAATCCCGCCTATCTCGTGGAGAGAATTTTGCGCTTCCCAAAAAATCCGGTACTTAGTCGCGGCGCCGGCTTGCGGCGGAAGCGGCCCGTCTCCGAGCGCCGCGCCGGTTTCATCGTAATACCTCGCGGAAGCCGCGAGGCGCGTATCGCTCAAAAGAGAAATTTCAAGAGGCGGCGCTTCAATGTTTAACCCGGTTGCCAGGTTGCCGACTCTCCCGACTTTTGCGCCGGCAGTGGCGATGATTTTATAATCTTTTGTTTCCGCCGCGGCAAAAGGCGCGCCGCGCAGTTTAACCTTCACGGAAATCGCGCCCTCGCCGCCGGGCAAAATCTTCGCCAGACCGGCGATTTTCTTTTTATCCCAGGTAATTTTCCTGCCGCGCTCAATGTCGGATATTTTTCCTCCCGGCTCCGCGGCTAAGGTCGGGATTAAAAGCGGCGTGTCGCCGTTAAACTCCGCGGAACTCGCGATGGCCAGATTAATTTCCGCATTTTCAATAATTTCCGAGCCCTGATTTTTATAACTCAAAAGATAATTTAAAGTATCCCCAAAGTCCGCCGTTTTTGTTTCCGCCGAACCATTCAATGTCAAACTGATTCCGAGTCCGCTGGCCGCGACTTCCGATTCAAGAGAACTCTCGGCCTGTTTTAAGTATCCTAAATCTTTTTTTATTCCGATGCTAAAAACAATATTTTGTTTGCCAACGGCATCGGCGCCAAAACTCCCTTTGAGTATGAGCGACGAGCCGCTCTTGGGGCCGAGCTTTCCCACCGTCCAGATATTATTTCCGGCCGAGGGCGAGGCCGCGGCGGCTTTAAAAATAAATCCCGTCGGATAGACGGCGCGGATTTCCACACCGTCTGCCTCTTTTTCATCTTTATTCTGAAAACTTATTTTATATTCCACGGCTTCTCCGGGAATCACCTTGTCCGGCCCTTCCACGGATATGGAAAAAAAAGAATCTTTAATCACGGCCGGAAATGTCGCCACCTGTTCAAAGTCGGCGTTGAAATTGACCGGACGATAAGTCAGAACCCCTTGCCAGACGACGCTGTCCCCCAAATTTCCGAGCACCGCGCCGCCGAGTTTGATTGCGCCCTCGCCGCCGGAGGGCACCGCGCCGATGCGCCAAATTCCATCCGGACCGGGAGACGGCTCGCTTGATTCAAGCGTAAAATTTTTCGGCATCTTCACTTCAATATTCGCCTCACCGAGCGATAGGCTTTCATTATTTTTATATCTTAAAATATACTCAACGCGGCTCCCCGAAGATATTTCCCCGGGGCCGTCAAACGAGAGCGTTACTCCGCCACCGAATTCTTTTGCGCCAAAAAAGAAAAAAACCAGCCACGAACCAATCAGCGCGAGCGCCAAAAAAATAGTGGCCAGAAAAAAATATTTTCCGGCTTTCCGTTGCTTTTTATACTCCAGACTTGAAAAATCCAATTTCTTTTCATCGCCGTATATCTCCCTGAGACTCTCATTGATAAAATTTCTTTCGCTCTTTTTATTCATTGTTGATTGAATTCGTGGAGAAAATATCTCCGTTATCTCTCGTCCCGAAACAGAATCCCGAAAAATTTATCGCCGTCAAGCGGCAAATCAATGTTCCAGCCGCTCCCGTCGGCATTAAGGTCGGAAGGATAGCGGGCAATTAACAGATACTCTTTCGGCAGATTAAGACGGCTCTTAAAAATAGTGTTCCGAGCGCCTGATTGTTTTTGAACGATTTCTTTATAGGATAAAAATTCTTCATCCGGGCCGAAAATCCTGCTTATTTTACTCAACCAATCTTCATCCATTTTTGGCGAGAATTTAAACGGGAGACGATATTTGATTGTTACCCTGGCGATTTCTCCGGGATCAACCATTGTCCAATTTCCAAAAACGGTTTTACCGAATTCGCCGCCGACGCGGGTGCCGGACAAGGGGTCAACAAAGTATTCGCTTTCAATCGCCTTCAAGTCGCCGTCGGCTCTGGTGCCTAAAATCGGCGTTTTGAAAAGCGCGGGATCCGGCGCCTCAAATCCTTCCGCCGAAAGAAGAATGCTCCCCTCCGGAACATAGACGCGCAGATAATCAACATTGCGGACGCCGGAAAACGGCGTACCCTTAACGCCGCGGTGCGCGCGGCTGATTACCAGAGTTTTATCAATCGTTCCGTCCGGAGAAACATCAATCTTTTCGTCGATCGTTTCATCAATTACGCCGTCGGTTTTTTGCCCGGCGATATTCGTGTCAATGACGGCCAGATAATCGGTCTCGGCCGGCGCCGGTTTTAGTTCTCCGCCCAAACCAAAATCCAAAATTCTATTTTCCGTTTCCGCGTCAGTCAAATAAATCTGGATGTCTTTGGCGCGGGCGGCCGAGGCAACGGTTCTAAAAAATTCTCCTAAATTTTCCTCCCCCACGCCGCCCAGCCGGCTGATCAGCAGAGGCGCCAAATCGGCGATGATTTGCTTCGGCTTATTCTCTTTTCTGTCATATTCCAATTCAACGAATGTTTGCGTTTCAAAAATAAAATTATCCGCCGTCAGCGTTTTGTCGTAATCGGGCATCGCGATTTCACCGGTGAACTGCAAAAGTTTTTCAATAAAATTTGAGTTCACCGCGATCACGCCGTCAACCGTGGGGCCGCCGCTTTTTTCATAAAACCACATTATTTTTCTGGCCGAAGCGGGAAAATCCGGCCACCAATTCGCGTCCTGAAACTGCCATGAACTCGCGATCAGCCGCATCGGCTTTGGCGCCTCCAGGAGTTCCCGGAGCTGGCCTTTCAAGTCGTAGGCGCCGCCCCCGGGAATCTCAAGTTTTATAACTTCGCCGCGCTTAATATCCAAAAGCGCGAACGAGCCCATAAATCCGCCGGTCGGCCTAATTTCGTTTGAATTTTGAAAAACAAAAAGATAGCGCTTTTTGGAATCCTTGCCCAAAAGATCGGCCATCAGCCCCAATCCTCCGCTGATTTCCTGAAGCGTTTTTTTGGTTGTGAGAACCGCGCCGTTCAACAGCTCCCATTTTTCCGGCGTCAGCGGTTCGCGGAGATTTCCGCGCAGGGAATTTAAAATAAGTTCCGCGGCGGCGAGGCGCGGCCGGGCGGCGTCAATGCGGCTTTTAAGGCCATCTAAACGGCTGATCCAATTATCCCCGCTCTTAAAGGCCGCGATTCCGCGCGACAAATCAAGCGCCGCCAGCGATAAATTGGCTCCGAGCGAGGATAAATCTTTTCCGAATGCGTAAAATCTTCCGGCAACCGGCACGGCGCGCAAAATTCCGTCCGAAATTCCGCCGACCTGCCCCAGGGTGTTATTGGCGGCTTCAAAATCCGAACCAGCGGAGCCGAACTCCCTGATGGCGGCCTCAAAATCCGCCCCGACAATCGCAGCCCCGCCATTCTGAAAATGCTCAAGGCCGCTCATCCCGGATTTCAGGATATTTTCTTTTGTCTCGGCCAGAGCTCCGTAGTAAGTGAAGGCCTTTATCGGCAAAATAAAAATAAAAGAAATGACGGCAAACGCGAACAGCGCCCGGGTTACGGCCGGCGAAAAATAAAAACGATAGCGCGGAATTTTTTGCGTTATCGCCTTAAAATTAAAAGTCATCTTCGGGGCGCGGAAGATATTTTTTTCCGCTTTTGTTTCCGGCAGACCCGATGGCGCGGCGGATGGCGGAGCATTTTTACGGCTCTCGCGGAGGAGATATTTTAAGTCCAGAACATTTTTTGAACGCCGATGCGCGCCGCGCGACACGGAGATGTCCACCCGCGGCCGCTCTCTTTTGGCGCGCGGCCCGGCGCGGTGAGCAACAAAAAACTCCGCCGATTTTTCTCCGGAGAAAATATAGACGCCCTTGGTCGCGCCCTCATCAGGCAAAACAACACCGTCTAAAAATTCCAGATTTTCATCTTTTTTTCGCGCTGCCATACCCCGTTAGAAGTCCTCGGCAATAAAAATTTTAGAAACTTTTATTGCTTGATGCGAGGTGAGTTCGTTTTTTATAATTCGTATCTTTACGATAATCCCCATTTAGAGACTAAGACAGACTTCTAACGGGGCATACTTTATTATTATACCACAAAATCCCACAAAAGTGGGATTTTCGTTTCATAAGCCCAATTTTTCAAAAATCAAGCCGCCTGAAATCCCATTTGGAACTGCATGCGTCTATCAAACATTGCCTTATCAATTCCATTCTCTACTTCTCCCAATCTCTTCTCGGCGATTTTTATATATTTTTCATTCAAATCTATTCCGATATAATTTTTGCCCAGCCTTTTAGCCGCTACAGCCGTTGTTCCGCTACCGACGAAAGGATCTAAAACTACCGCATCTTTGGAAAAAACTGACAATTGTATCAAATATTCACACACGGCCAATGGCTTGACTGTTCTATGGTCGTTATAATCTCCCTTCTCATTTTTCGTTGGCTTAGGTAGTAAGAAAGCCTTATCAATTAATTCATTGGCGCCAGCAATCGTAAAAACATTAGCCGGATACATATTGTCACCAATTCTTACATTAGTATTAAATAAACCGACTTCATGTTTTAAAATATTAGCCAAGTAAGTTTGCTCTGTCGGTTTTTGCGCCATCGCAATAGGTTCAAAACACGATTTAATCTGCGGCGTTTTCCAACCACTTAATTTTTCTTTAAGCTTGGATTTTGTTTTTTCATCAACATCCATCTTATTTATTAAATGGTCTAATCCCATCGCTTTTGCCTGATTTTGGGTATAAAGCCACATAAAAGCGTCTCTAATCTCAAACCCGGCATCATCAATCGCGGACGTCATCCGATGATAAAGCCGCGGACTGGAAAATGAAAAGAAAAACCCGCCCGGCTTGAGTACTCTAAAAAGTTCTTTTGAGACATTCAAATACCACGCGTAAAATCTTTTTCCCTGCTCGCGGTCGAATTTCATTCCGGCCGGTAATGATTTTATTGTATACTGATTATCTGAATTTGACACCTCTTCATAGTTCCAATTACTATCAAGTTTATCCAAAAAATATGGCGGGTCGGTTAAAACAACATCAATAGAATCGCTTTCCAGTTTTGGGAGCAATTCCATTGTATCCGCACAAATAATTTTATTGACAAATTTGTTATTTGTCATATTAGTTGGGATTATTCCCTTCAAATTCATTATATAAAATTCTATAAACTTTCTTGCGCACTTCTTTACTGCACGCTTTAATAACCTCGGGATTGGCTATCTTTATTACCCGTCCTTTTTCATCATAAATCCACCTGTTTCTGTCGCCACGGTTGCATTTTGTGCATTGAGGGATAATATTACCAGTCACCAAAGGTTTATCGGGATCCATATGCGCCTTTTCTAACACGGTTTTTGTCGCCGGCCAATTAAAATTCGGCTTGCCTTCTTGCGACCCGCATGTTGCGCATCTAAAATTATATTTTTCTTTTATTTTTTGCCAGTTAGACGTATCTGTTATTCTGTGTCCTTGTTTGAATGCGGGATATGGCTGTTCTAATGTATACAACTGATACGAACCCCTCTTTATTGTCAGAACAATATTATCGCGGCCACCAGCGACTATCCACCAGCCACTTTGCGCACCCAGATGCCTCGCCTGTTGAACATCGTTAGTATTGGGATAATAGCTTCTGATAAACTTTGTCAGTTCCTCTTTTGTGACGGTTCTCGTCTTTGGATAATCATACGCGAGATAAACTAAAACAAGGGCGTCCTTAGTAAATTTTCCATTTGAGGCACAAAGCTTCGGCAATTTTACGCCGGATTTTTTTAAATACTTCGCGTGAAATTCACGGATTGTTTTATAAATACTCTCAATGGATTTTTTATTGAGGATGAGACTATCTAACATAATATTTACGATTTAAATTAAAATCCACTTTTATTATAGCATTTTATGAAAAGTCCCGCCAGATTACGATTGTTAAGTCCGATGTTCAAATTTATACAAAATTATAAACTTCCAGCGTCTCTTCCGCGCATTGGCGCCAGCTGTATGTTTTAATCTGTCGAAACCCGCGCTCACGAAGCTCGGCCCGTAAAGATTCGTCCGTCAGGCCGCGCTTCATCGCCGAAAGCATCTCAACCGAATTTTTTGGATCAAAATACAACGCCGCGTTTCCCAAAATTTCCGACAGGCAAGAAGCGTTGGACGAGACCACCGGCAGGCCGTGCGCCATTGCCTCCAGTGGCGGAAGACCGAATCCTTCCATAAAAGACGGGAAGACATAAAGCGCGGCTTTTTTGTATAAAACCGCCAGCTCGGCATCCGGAGCGAAACCGTAAAGGATAATATCGGCCGTATTCGGATCATTTTTAAATTTTATGTAGTCTTTGAGGCGGCGGTAAAAATAATCCTCCTTGCCGACCAAGACTAATTGATAATCAAATCCCCCCCTGTCCCCCTTTGCAAAGGGGGAGGATAGACCCTCTCCCTTTCCCAAAGGGAGAGTTGGCGATGGATTCTTTAAATCCAAAAAAGCGTCAACCAGTCCTTCAAGATTTTTATGCGGGTAAGCGTTCCCGACACATAGAAGAAACGATTTGGTAATCTTTTTTGGCGGCGTATCATAAGCGGTTTGACGGACGCTGTCAGCCACGCCTTCGTAAATAATTTTAATTTTTTCCGGATTGATTTTAAAAACTTCAACAATTCTCTCCTTTGTATATTTGGCCATCGTGATAATGGTTTTGGCGCGGGAAACCGCATTGCGAATCACGAGCGGATAAGCGATTTTATACTTTAGCCAATAAAAAAGCGGGCCCATGGTGGTTGCGCGCGCGGTCGGAAAATCTAAAAGGATTAAATCGTGGATGGAAACGACAAACGGCGCCGAACACAAAAGCGGAACATTGAAATGCGAAAAATGCATCAGGTTCACCTTGGCCTGGTTGATCAGCCGCGGCATTTCTATCTGCTCCCGAAAGCTGTACCATCGGCTTTTAGCGATGACGCGCGTAAAATTTTTTGCCGCCGGAACATACGCGCTGAATTTTTCCGGGGATAAAAAAATAACATACTCGTTTTTGCGGTCAACGAGTTCTAAATTACGGATCAAGTTTTCCGTGTAGCGCCCGATGCCGGTTTCCGGACCGAACATCCGGGCATCAATGCCGATTTTCATATCTGTCCACGAATTACGAATTGTTACGAATCTACGAACTATTTACGAAACTACAAAATCAGTGTTCGTAATTTCGTAGCCAAGTTCGTTGATTCGTACACAAAAGTTCATATAATCTTCTGAAAAATATCGTTCAGCTCCGTCGCCGCTTTTTCCCAACTAAACTTTTTAATATGCTCGTATCCCCGTGAGATTAACGATTTACGCAACCGCTCATTGGTTATTCCCTCAAGCATCGCCTCGGCGAGCTCGCTTACATTATACGGATTGACGAGCATGGCCGCGCCGCCAGCGACTTCAGGGATGGAACTTGCCGCGCTGGCCACCACCGGTATGCCGCACGACATCGCCTCAAGCGGCGGCATTCCGAATCCTTCGTAAAAAGACGGGTAGACAAAAACTTTCGCGAGCGAATAAAGCGCCTTCCGCTCGGCTTCCGGGATGTAATCCAAAAAAAGAATTCTCTCGCTCGCCGCGCCGCTCCTCGCCAGCTCGTATATTTCCCTGAACCCGGGGCCGGGAGAACCGGCCAGCGTTAAAAAATAATCCGGAATTTTTTGCGCGATCATCCGAAACGCCTGAATGAGTCCGGAAATATTTTTTCGCCTTTCCACCGTCCCAAGATACAAAATAAAATTTTCCGGCAAAAAATGGCGGAGCCGCATCTCGGCCGCCGGCAAGCCGTCTTTTAACATATTCAAGCCCGGATAAACCACTTCAATTTTATCGGGGCTGATTCCGAATAATTTGACAATGTCGTCTTTGGTGTGGCGCGAAACAGCCGCAATTTTTGTCGCGCCGCGCAAAAGCCGCGGAATGTTGATGAGACGGTGCCAAGCAAGCTGTTTCGGCGAAAAAAATTGGGGATTAACTTCAAAAGACAAATCGTGCACCGTCGCAATATGCGGGAATCCGGCGTCAAACGAACAAAAATTCAGATTCGGGAGATAAAACAAATCCGCGCCGCGCGCCATTGCGTTGAATTTCGGTTTTTGAAGAAATCTCTGCTTAAGATTAAAAATTTTGTTCGGCTTTTTGGTTTCAAAAACTTTGATATTTTTCATCTCGCGCCAGTCCTCCGGAAGACGCGGAGAATACTGGTACGAATTTGAAAACAGCGTGAAATCGTCGTTGGAAATTCTAAAAAGAGCATCCAAAAGATGCCGCGTGTACTCGTAGACCCCTGTCCCCCGCCGCTCCAAAAGCGGGCGGGCATCAATGGCAATATTCATCACGATTTAAAATTAAAAATTACAAATTAAAAACTAATTTTAAATTTTCAATTTAACGAAAGCGCTATCTGATACGCTCTGTCTCTGGCGTGATGTTCAACCTGGAATTTACGCCATTCGTTTTCCACAAATCTCTTCATATTCTCCTGAAAATGCGAAATATCAAATTTTAGGGAATACTCGCGGATTTTTTTCGCATCGTAATTTTCCGGACAAAAACGCGCCACCGCGCCGGCCAAATCCTCCGGAATCTGCTCATCAAAAAATTCGCCGGTTAGGCCGGGGACAACGCTCTCCAGCGCTCCGCCGCGGGGCCAGGCAATAACCGGCCGGCCGGAAGCCATCGCCTCAACGGCCGTCAGGCCAAAATCCTCTTCTTGCGGATGAATAAACGCCTGCGCGCGCGATAAAACTTCCGCCCGCTCAGCATCGGAAATCCGCCCCAAAAATTCAATATTACTCTTTGCCGCGTCTTTAAGTTTTTGATACTCCGGACCATCCCCGAATATTTTTAATTTCAAACCAAGCCGATTAAACGCCCTCACGATCAAATCAAATCTTTTGTAGGAAACAAGCCGCCCGCCGGCGACAAAATAATCGTCAAGTTTTTCGGCAATTTTAAATTTTCGCGCTTCGATCGGCGGATGGATTACCGCGCTTTCGCGACGGTAAAATTTTTTAATCCGATGCGCCACGGCGCGCGAATTAGCGACAAAAATATCCACGCGCGAAGCGGCCAAACTATCCCAAAGACGGAGTTTGGTCAAGAGAAGATTGATGCCTTTTTTAACGAACCAATTATATTTTAAATCACCCACATAATCCGCGGTGTTGTTCCAAAGATACCGCGTCGGCGTATGACAATACGAAATATGAAGCGAGTTCGGCTGGGTAATAACGCCCTTGGCGAACGCGCTGGTTGACGAAAGGATAACATCAAAATTATCAAGCTCGTGCGTTTCGGTCGCGTGCGGCATCAGCGGCAAAAACCATTGATACCTTGTTTTAACGAGCGGTATTTTTTGCAAAAAAGATGTTTTAATTTCCCGCTCTTTGAATGACTGATGCGCCGTCTCTTTGTTGTAAAACAAAACATAGGTCGGAGCGGCCGGCCAAATTTCCTGAAAAGCGCGGAGAACGGCCTCGGCGCCGCCGTCTTGAGCCAGATAGTCGTGGACCAAGGCAAGTTTCATAAAATGATTATCCTCAACTCAATTGCTTAACTTTCTAAAATCTTTGTATTGCTACATTCTTAAATTGCTAAATTG
>CAYHOC010000017.1:11248-15296 GCA_964358135.1 uncultured Gammaproteobacteria bacterium | reverse complement strand
TTTTTTGATTTGTCCCGTTAGAAGCCCGCCATAAAATTTTCTTGTAGCAAATTTTATTAGACAAATAACCGTCATAATTCATGTATGGATTTTTAGTCTCAAGAGCCCCCTTTTATTAAAAAGATGGGCTTCTAACGGGATTTGCGCCGACGGGTAAATCTTGGTAAGATTTTATCAAGATATGCTGCGCGCCATTTTAAGATACATTCGCAGAATAAAATTTAACTACCAGCCATTGGTGGAAGTTCTGGTATATCGCGAAAATCTTTTACACAATCTGCGCGTCTTCCGCGAAGCGAGTCCGGGATTGCGAATCGCGCCGGTTCTAAAGAGCAACGCTTACGGCCACGGCCTGCGGGAGATCGCGAAAATTTTAGATAAGGAAGCCGCGCCGTTTTTGGTTGTTGATTCATATTTTGAGGCATTGGTTTTGCGCCGCGAGGGTATTAAATCCGAAATTTTAATTATCGGTTTTACCGCGCCGGAAAATATTTATAAAAATAAGTTGCGGGGCGTAGCGTTTACGATTACCGGCCTGGAACAGCTTGGGGAAATCGCGAAAAATCTTGAGCGGCCATCGACTTTTCATCTGAAGATTGACACCGGCATGCACCGGCAGGGAATACTGCCCGGCGAAATCAATGAGGCGATTAGTTTGATTAACCGGAATAACAATCTTAATCTTGAGGGAATTTGTTCACATTTGGCGGACGCGGATAATTTGGACGAGTCACAGACAGGCGAACAAATTGAGCGGTGGAATAAAATTGTTGATGTTTTTAAGGCGAATTTTTCCGGGATTAAATATTTTCATCTGGCCGCTTCGGCCGGCGTAAAGTTTGCGGATAAAATTACCGCCAATGTCATGCGGTTGGGACTGGGGCTTTACGGAATTAACGCGGATAATCAAAATTTGGATCTTCGACCGGCGTTGGAGATAAAATCAGTCATCGCCGGGATTAAAGACGCGAGCGCCGGGTCGGGCGTCGGTTACAATTTTACTTATCGCGCGCCTAAAAGGACGCGAATCGCCGCGGTTCCGGTCGGATATTTTGAGGGCGTGAACCGGCGGCTTTCAAACAAAGGATTTTTTAAGATTGGAAATATTTTTTGTCCGCTCATCGGCCGCGTCAGTATGAATATTTCCACGATTGATGTGGGCGATGTCCCGAATGTTAAGATGGGCGATTCGGTTATTGTCATCAGTCCGGAGCCGTCCGACAAAAATTCAGTAAAAAATATCGCCGAAATCTGCCGGACGATTCCTTACGAAATTCTGGCGCATATCCCGCAGGCGCTTAAAAGAAATATCCGATAATTCTAAAAACAAAAATCACCCTGATGTCCGTCGGATGATTTTTTTAAATTAACGCGCCCGGGCGCGGCCTTCATGAATCTTCTCTCCGGGCCGTAAGAAAAACACGGCGGAGAAAGTCGCAATCGGCACGGCGAGCGCGAGCCCGATGCTGCCAACCAGCGTCCGCACGATTTCGGTCGCGATAATTTCATTATTTATCACCTGTCCGAAAGTCAAAAATGGCGGTTCTTTGACGCCGAAAAGAAGCAGAAGCGGAAGCGAGGCGCCGGCATAAGCCAAAAATAAAGTATTTATCACCGCGCCCAGATGCGTCGTGCCGATCTTAAACGCCATCCCGAAAACTTTTCTCTTCGGCAGCGCCGGATTCGCTTCTTTTATCTGCGCGACCGCCTCAACCTGACTCAAAACCACATCGTCCAAAACGCCAAGCGTGCCGATTAAAATTGAGGCGAGTAGCAACCCTCTAAAATCTATCATGCCCCGTTTAAGTTCTATCAGCGCGCCGACTTCCTCCGGCGCGGTGCCGGTGAGTTTGGTGAACCCGCTAAAAAGCGCGGACAAAACATAGGTTAAAACGAGCGTCATTAAAATTCCGAAAACCGCGATATGCGAACGGCGATTCCATCCTTCCGTCAGATAAACCACAAAAAGCAAAATGAAAAATGAGCCGATGACGCCGATCAAAACCGGGCTATTCCCCGACAAGATCAGCGGGATCATAAATTTCATGATAATAAAAAAGGTAACAACCAAACTGATCAGCGATTTTATCCCCTTCCATCGGCCGACCAGAACAACGACGAGCGCGAAAATGAAAGCGAGAAAATAAAGTTGCCCGCGGCGGACATAATCAATAATATAAAATTTGTCATTGCCGTCCGCATCCCGGCTGTAGTTGACGACCGCCCGGTCGCCGCGCTCATAAAGATTGGAACTCACGACATCCAGATTGCCGATGCCGTCGTAGATAAAATTCCGGTCCTTAAAATCTCCTTCCAGGCCTTTTAATTTTATATTCTGCTGAATGTTTTTTGACCCGTCTTCCCGCAGGAGTTGCCGTTGCTCTAAAATTTCCAAAACGCGCGCTTCAAATGTTTGCGGGTTGGAGGCGGAAGATTCATTTTGGGCCAGCGTCAAGGTCGGTGTCAGCAAGACGGCAAGAAGACAGAGAAAAAAGATTTTTTTCATAGCTTAATTCTTAATCCGTCGCAGGTGAGAATGACGGGAAAATTAATTTTTTGTTTTTTTTGCGTATTCGCGGATTTTTCTTTGCGCCTCGTCGTGCGGTGGCCAGGTATGCCCGGTTTGGGTGAGATAAAGAATTCTTGGATTGAACTTTTTGGCGATGGCGATGGCTTCTTTCGGCGTATTGTGCCCCTTCATTTTTCGGCCGAACCACATTGCCGCGTCCAAAATCATCGTTTTCGCGCCGCGGAGATATTTGGCGGATTGCGGCGGGATGCCGTCAAAATCAGAAATAAAAATCGTTTTGTTATTAATTCGGTAGCCCAGGGTCGGCACCGCTTTGCCCATGCCATGGCGGACGGGAAAGGATTCAAGTATGATGTTGCCAACCGTCGTCTTAGAAAATGGCGGCAGATGAGTTAAAAAAATCCCCCTCAATCCCCCTTTTGAAAAGGGGGAGGGCTTTCTCTCCCTTTGTAAAAGGGAGTCCCCGACTCGAGTCGGGGGAGGGATTTTTAAGGCATTCAGAAATTTTCTCCGCAAATAATTTATTATCGCCTCTTCGGCAAAAATTCGCGGATTCTGTCCGCGCGCTTGGCGCCATTTTATAAAATCATTGAATCCGCCGGTGGCGTCGCTGTGTTCGTGCGTAAAAAAGACGGCATCAATCTTTTGGATATTTTCCCGCGCGGCTTGCAACAAAAAATCCGGACTCGTATCTATCAGCGCCGAATTTTTTTCATCTTGAATTAAAATTGAGGAACGAGTCCTCGCGCTTTTTTTGCCATGACGCGCATCGCGGCATAAAGCGCATTTGCAGCCCTCGCGAGGAATGGCGTTGGCCGGACCGCTTCCCAGAATAGTAAGAAACATAATGCGCTTTCTAAGTATTATTCAATAAAAACAAAATCAACTTCTCAAAAATTCGTATTTTGTATCTTGTATTTTGTATATAACTCTTAAATCTTTTTTAAAGATACAAAATACTAAATACAATATACAAGATACGCGCTACTTTACCGCATTCGGCGCTTCGCCGCCTTCCAGTACGGCGATGATATTTTGAGCGGCCACCGCGCCCATCGCGCCCCGGGCTTCAATTGTCGCCGAAGCGGTATGCGGAGTCAAGATCACATTATCCATCGCGCGAAGCTCCAGATTATCGGTTAAGTCGCAATCAATCGCCGGCTCGCATTCAAAAACATCCAAGGCGGCGCCGGCAATTTTTTTGTCGCGGAGAGCGAGAAGCAGGGCCTTTTCGTCAACAATCGGCCCGCGGGCGGTGTTCACCAAAAACGCCGTCGGTTTCATCAGTTCAAATTCTTTGGCGCTAATGAGATGTTTGGTGGTTGGCAATAGCGGGACATGGACGGAAACAAAATCGGATTGTTTTAATAAATCTTCTTTGGAAACAAATTCCGCTCCGTATTCGTTTTCAAACGCCTCGTCGCGCTTCACATCCTGATAAAGGCATTTCATTCTGAAACCTTTGACCGCGCGCGCGACCACCGCTTTGCCGACGGCGCCAAGACCGATGACACCCAT
>CAYHOC010000017.1:0-11148 GCA_964358135.1 uncultured Gammaproteobacteria bacterium | reverse complement strand
AGCGCGTCGCATCCGGCCGCATTTTTAATGATTTCTTCTTTGGATAAGACGCGGTCTTCGGGATTAACCTCAACTTCGTAGCCCTTGTCTTTTAACATTTGAATCCCCGGTCCGGGAATTTCGCGGGTGACATATATCTTCATATTGCCTATTGATTATTAACGGGTTAACGGGTTAGCGGGTTAATTTAACTCGTTTCCACCAAAGGCGGATCCGCCTCGGGCGGAAACTCGTGAACCCGTTAACTGAATAATAATGAATAACGATTATATCTTACCACCCTCTTGACACTTGGGTCAAAAAAGATTAAACTTTAGTCAGTACCTTGAAGGAGGCGCGGGATGGCTAAGCGGGAAAAAAAGACGGTCAAGATTACCAAAGAGCTGGCTTGCCAAAATAAAAAGTGTCCCGGCCAAGGTTCTTATTGGGTGGCGATTCCAAGGATTATGAAGATTGCCGGCATGGAATGCGCCTGTGTGACGCTTTATTGCGCCGACTGCCAAAAACCCGGACCGACGTTTCTTTCCGCACCTTCGCAAATAAGAAAATTTCTGTAGCTCGTCCAAAAGGAGGCGCGTGATGAAAAGAGATGGGGGTACTAAGTGTAATTGTGGCGCAAACAAGTGGCATTTGAAGGTTGAGCAACTGGGATCTGCCGACGAGATGTGGCCCTCCGGCGAGGAAGACAAGGTTTATTCCGTCCTTTTGACCTGCCTACAGTGTTCACATAGCCGCAGAGTTAAGATGTCGATTTTTATGGCCTACGCGCAAGGCCTAAAATAACAAATCCGCCCCGATGAGGGCGGTTTTTTTATTGCTCAATTGTTTCACCCTCTCCTCAATCCTCTCCCGTCAAGGGAGAGGCGGGTTAGTTATCCGTGGGAATCCGCTAGAAATCTGTGGTAATCCAAGCGATGCTCGGTTATTTCAAGGTGACTTTTACTTTATTTAGGTCTTTTTCGGCAGGAAGCCGCTTCCATATACCGGCTTTAGCGCCCATGTGTTTAACCACCAGTCCGGAATTCCAGATGCCGAGGCGGAGCGCGTCCTTCACATCGCGGCCGAGAATGAGACCGGAAACAAATCCTGAACCGAAAGCATCGCCGGCGCCAGTGGTGTTTTTCGGTTTGCCGCCGTAAGAGTTGGCGTGGAATACTTGGCCGGAACAGCAAACATACGCTCCGCGGATGCCGTCAGTTATGATGGTGTATTTGCAGGGCAATTCTTTGGCGCGGCGCAAAATCTCCGCGAGATTATCAAACGGCAGATTGAAAAGTTTGGCCGCCTCCTCGCGGTTGATGTTCAAGACATCCGCTTTTTGAAAGCACGGCAAAAGTTTTAAAAAACCAAAACTCAATTCCGCGCCGCCCGGATTCCAGGCGATTTTTATTTTTTTGGATTTAGCGACTGATAAAATCTTTTTCAACAAATCCGTCCGGCCGCCCAGCGCCGAAACATAAATCCATTTTGACTTCAACTTGCTCCAAGGAATTTTTTTGGCGTCAAGCTCATTTGCCACTCCGCGATAGACCAAAATTGTCCGCTCCCCGCCTTTATATAATAGAAGGGTGGAATAGGCGGTGTGTTTTTCTTGATCAACCTGGACAAATCTTGTTTCTATGTTTTCATGCTTCAATGATTTTATGATTTCATGCCCGGCTTCGTCGTCGCCCACGCGGCAAATGCTCGCAACTTTTAATCTCGCGCGCGCGAAAGTGACGGCGCAATTGGTGGCCGCGCCGCCGGTGGTAAATAAAATATCTTCCACCGGATTTTTTGAACCGAGATTCAAACATTCGCCCAGACCGGTGGTAAATTCCGGCGAGCGGATAATCTTAAAAGCATCGCTTATCAAAAAAACATCGCGAGTTGCCGAGCCGATTGTTATTACATCAAAGGTCATATCTTTATTTTAGTAAATTTTGGATAACACGAATGGGCCTGCCTGCCGGTAGGCAGGCTCGCGCCCCACTAATAACACTAATTATTTGCGTTATTCGTGGCGCCGAAGCGCATTAGAGTTATCCAAAGATTATCTTTACGCCTTACCAACGGAACCACATAGTTGCATTTTACGCTCGGCAACCTCGGTCATCAAATCCATCGCCGGACCGAGAATTTTTCGCGGGTCAATAATTTTCCGATCTTTTTTCAAAGCGCAACGGATGGCGGCGGTAAAAGCCAGACGCAGATCCGTATCAATATTTATTTTACAAATACCATTTTTGATCGCTTTTTTAATCTCCGCATCGGAGACACCCTTGGCGTCAGCGATGTCCGCGCCGCATTCCACAGCCATTTTTAGGATGTCGCGCGGCACACCGGAGGCGCCGTGAAGGACGAGCGGAACTTTGACCATCCGGCGGATTTTTTTTAGCCGCTCAATATCCAATTTGGGATTTCCCCTGAATTTATACGCGCCATGCGAAGTGCCGATCGCCACGGCCAGGGCGTCGCACCCGGTTTTATGGACAAAATCAACGGCCTGCGGGGGGTTGGTTAAAATCGCCTCCCGCGCCGAAACAGAGACCAAATCCTCCACGCCCTTGATCGCGCCGAGCTCGGCTTCCACCGAGACGCCGCGTTTGCGCGCCCAGTCGACAACTTTTTTTGTCTCGCGGACATTTTCTTCATATGGAAGGAGCGAACCGTCAAACATCACCGAGCTGTAACCGGAATTTATTGCTTGATGGAGAAGCGAAAGATTTTTTCCATGGTCAAAATGCAAAACCACCGGCAATTTTGATTTGGCGGCAACCTCAACCGCGGCGACCAGATATTCCATCCCGGCATATTCAATCGCGCCTTCGGAAGTTTGGACAATCAGCGGCGATTTTAGCCGTTCGGCCGCCCGCGCCACGGCTTCCAAAATTTCCAAATCATTGATATTAAAAGCCGGGACGGCATATTTGCCTCTTTGTGCCTTTACGAGAATTTGTTTAAGAGAAGCTATCATAAATAATAATCAAAGCAACTAATATCAAGTTCCAAATCCAAAATCTCAAATTCCAAATAAATTACAAATCACAATTTTCAAAATATCAAACGCGTTTTGAATTTTATTTTTAATTATTTAGGTTTATTTGAGATTTGTCCGCCAGTCGGCGAATTGAATTTGGTGCTTAAAAACTTTTGTCTCCGTCAATCTTCTCCGGTTTATATTTGGCGAATTTTTTCAGCATCGCGCGCATCTCCCCAATCTTTAACAGTCCATCCTGCGGGCCGATTTTTGTCACCACCGAAGCCGAATTGGCGCTTCCCCAGCGCATTGCCTCGGTCATTGAACGGTCGTGAAAAAGCGCGGCGATGAATCCGGTCGCAAAGGCGTCGCCGGCGCCCGTTGCTTCAATGAGCTTCATCGGGATGACGCCCATCTTGTAAAAACCCCGGCCGTCGTAGGTATAAGAACCATGAGGGCCGTCAGTAATCACGACAATCTCCGGACCGTAATCCCGTATTCTGACTAAAAGCTCTTTGATGTTGGTCTGCGCTCCGACTAATTTCATCGCCTCCTCTTTGTTGACAAAAAACACGGTCGTGAGCGGCAGGATGCTCTTCATGCCCAAAATGCCTTTATTCAACTGATGCGTGCCGGGATTGAATCCGAGCTTGACGCCGTCGCGCTTGAGATATCTGACCAGCTGACTTTGTAATTTTTCATAACCTTCGCCGACCGAGGTGTAATAAATCCATTTGCTTTTTTGGAGTTTCGGCAGAATGTATGTTCTCTTGATGTGATAAACGAGGATTGTCCTTTCGCCCTTGCAATTGATGACCACCGAGTAGTTGCTGTCTTTTCCCCGGTCTATTTGAACATATTCCAAAAATATTCCTTCGCGTTTCATCCGGCGGAGTATTTTTTGGCCGGTTTCGTCGTCGCCGACAATGGAATAAAAAGCGGTTTTCATGCCCAAACGGGCGGAACCGACGGCATTGTTTAGGGCATTGCCGGCAACTTTTTGATCAAAACGGACCACCGCGATTTTATCGCCGAAACTTAACGCCAAAAATGAGCCGGTCTTTTCCGGATTGGAAATAACCGAAGCGTCTTTTAATTTTAAAAATGTGTCCAGTGTCGCATCGCCGATTGAGATGATGTCGTACATAATTTTTTATTCTTTATTAACGGGTTAACGAGTTAACGGGTTGCGGATTATTTTGCTTTTGATTTTATAAATAATTACTTGCGTTTGATTACTTTCTTAACCGCCCTTATTATATCAGCCGATTTCATTCCGTACTTGACGAGCAGCTCGTCCGGCTCGCCTGATTCGCCGAAGCTGTCCTGGATGCCGATAAATTCTATCGGCGCCGGATAATTTTTGGCAAGACATTCCGCGACCGCGGAGCCGGCGCCGCCCATCACCTGATGCTCCTCTACCGTTACCGCGCAACCGGTTTTTCTGACCGAAGCGACTAAGGTTTTTACATCAATCGGTTTAATAGTGTGATTATTGATAACTTCGGCGTCAATTCCTTCTTTCTTTAACGCCTCGGCCGCAACTAATGCCTCATATACCAATGGACCGCAAGCGATAATGGAAACATCTTTTCCGGTTCGGAAAATTTCGGCCCGGCCAACCTTAAACGGCGTCTTTTTCGTCGTGATCACCGGCGTTTTTTCACGGGCCAGGCGGAAATAAAATGGCCCAACCATTTCGGCCGCGGCATGCGTGGTTTTTTTTGTTTCTTCATAGTCGCATGGCGCGACTACGGTCATACCCGGCAAACAGCGGGTAATGGCGATATCTTCCAGCGCCTGATGCGTCGCGCCGTCCGGGCCGACGGAAATTCCGGTGTGCGCGCCGGCAATCTTCACATTATTTTGGCTGTAGCAAACCGAAACGCGAATTTGATCCCACGAGCGGCCCGGGCAAAAGGTGGCATAATCCGAAACAAACGGAATTTTTCCCTCTTTGGCCAGACCGGCGGCCACCCCGACCAAATTTTGTTCGGCAATGCCGATTTCAATGAAACGATCCGGAAATTCCTTCGCAAAAAGATGCGCGCGCGTTGATTCGGCCAAGTCCGCGGTAAGCGATACGACATTCGGATTGGCGCGGCCGAGCTCAACCAGGGCGTCGCCAAAACCATGGCGGGTGGGGATTTGCTCCACATCTTTATGAAATAATTTGGGATTGAGAAATGCTTTCTTGTTTAACATAGATAATTATTTATTCTTTATTAACGGGTTAACGAATTAACGGGTTGATTTAACTCGTTTCCACCAAAGGCGGATCCGCCTCGGGCGGAAACTCGTGAACTCGTTAACTGAATAATAAATGGCAGACTATTCATGCTCGCTTCTAATTTTTCCTCCCAAAGTCCGTAAAAGCGCCAATGCCTCTTTGCCCTGCTCCGGATTTGGCGGGATGCCGTGCCACTTAAAATTGCGTTCCATAAAATCCACGCCTTTGCCGGGAATAGTGTGGGCGATAATCATGGTCGGTTTTTCATAAATCGCGTCCGCTTCATTGCAGGCGTCAACAATTTCGCGGATGTTGTGGCCGTCAATTTCCAATACATGCCAATTAAAGGCCTCGAACTTGGCGCGCAGGGGCTCAAGCGGCATCACATCTTCGGTAAAGCCGTCAATCTGGATATTGTTGCGGTCAATGATCACGGTAAGATTCCGCAGTTTATTTTTTCCGGCGAACATAAACGCCTCCCAGCACTGGCCCTCGTTTAATTCCCCGTCGCCCATCAGGCAAAAGACGCGCCAATTTTTTCTGTCGTGCAGTCCGGCCCAAGCCATGCCGCAGGCCTGGGAGATCCCCTGCCCCAATGGGCCGCTGGAGGCCTCAATCCCCGGCAGAGCGCAGCAGTGCGGATGGCCCTGAAGACGGGAGCCCAGTTTGCGGAGCGTCATCAATTCTTTTTTGGGAAAATATCCGCGTTCCGCCAAAGCCGCGTACCAAACCGGCGCCATGTGGCCGTTGGAAAACATCAGACGGTCGCGTTCCGGCCACTGCGGATTTTTCGGATCAACATTAAGGATATGAAAATAAAGCGCGGTCAGCACATCGGCCATTCCTAATGGCCCGGCCGAGTGCCCTGACTTGGCCTCCAAAAGCATTTTAATAATATCCTGGCGGATGGTGTGGGCGATTTCTTCTAATTCCTTAAGCTTCTTGTCATGTATAACATGATCCATAAAAATTATTACTTATTAACGAGTTAACGGGTTAACGAGTTGCGTAATGTTTAAAAATAACCCGTTAACTCGTGAACCCGTTAATATTCAATAAATAATATCTATTCTATTTAGATTATACCAGATTTTTGGATAAACAAAAACCCCTTGCGGAGTCACGAGCTGTTTTTCGAGTTATTTACACTTTAATCAGTATCGGTGATATCATTGGCGGTCAGCGGATAGAAAAAAATAATTTTGCGTCTAGCGCTATGGCGACTTTTGACAAAAATTTAATGCTTGGATTATAAGCGCCGGATTCAAGGCGGGCAATGGCCGATTGTTTGGTGCCGATTTTCCGCGCCAATTGGGCCTGTGTCAATCCGCGCTCAAGCCGCCTCTTGATAATCATCTCTACTAAAGCAAACTCCGACCCGAGGTCTTTATAGGCCTTGAGCGTATTCTTATTTTTTAAAAGATTTTTCTTGATTTGTTGATATGATTTCATACCCCGTTAGAAATCCTTGACAACAAAAATTTCTAAAATTTTTGTTGTTTAATGAGAAGCGACTTTATTAATAACCGTATAATCGTATTTGGATAAATCCCCGTTTAAAAAATTGGTCCAGACTTCTAACGGGGCATACTAATTATAGTATAACATATATGTTATATTGCGTCATCAAAAAATTTAATTTCCATATTATTTTCAGGTGTCCCCTATTATAAGCGACCGCTTACAATAGGGGAAACGGCAACTTGGTGGTGTCATGTTTATTCGCGTTTCTCCGAGATGTACGACCGTGGATTTTATGGGAAGGGACGCGAAGCGTCCTCAAACTTGTACGACCGTACGAGTTGGAGGACACGCAAAAAATCCTTCCCCCGCCGCGTCCGCCTTTGGCGGAATTCGCATCGGGTACTCCCTTTGGGAAAGGGAGGAAAATAAAGTAGAGACGCCCCGATGGACATCGGGGCGTCTCTACGATAATTTTTTATTTTCTCCCACCCCACCCGACCTTTCCATTCCTCGCTCGCTCGGAACGGAAGTAGCAAGGGGAGGAGGTTTGATTACACTTCAATCAGCACCGGCAGAATCATCGGACGGCGCTGGGTTTGGGAAAAGAGGAACGCGCCGATTTCGTTGCGGATTTTATTCTTGATGTAATCCTCAAAAGCCGGGGTGCGCTGGTCAGAATCGCGAAGCATCTTTTTTACTTTAGCGCGGGCTTTCTCGATCAACTCCTTGCTTTCGCGTAAATACACGAAGCCGCGCGAAATAATATCCGGGTTGCCGATTAGATTGCCGGTTTTGGCATCAATCGTCACAATCACCACAAACATTCCGTCCTCGGCCAGCATCCGCCGGTCGCGAAGGACGATATTGGAAATATCGCCGATCCCCAGACCGTCAACAAAAACATAATCAACCGGCGCCAGCTCGTTAGTCGCCCGTCCGCCGCGCGCGTCAAACTCGGCCACCTGGCCGTTATCCAGCATGATAATATTTTTTTCCGAAAAGCCGATATTTTTTGCCAGCCGTTCGGCCTCTTTGCGCATATAATAGTAGGCGTAAACGGGAATATAATAATCCGGTTTGATTTGCCGGAGCATATGGATATTGTCTTCGCGGTTGGCATGGCCGGAAACATGGATGTCCATAATTTCGCCGTGAATAACATGATCGGATTGGCGGTAAATGTTATCTTTCAACTTCTGGATATTGCGTTCGTTGCCCGGAATAATGGATGAAGAAAATAAAACCGTGTCGCTTTTTTTAATCTTCAGATTACGATGGGAACCGGAAATTATCCGGGAAAAAACAGCGTTGCTCTCGCCCTGGGCGCCGGTCACAATAATCACCAATCGTTCGTCCGGATATTTATTGATTTCCTCTATCTTGATCAGCGTGTCTTTGCGCGCTTTGATATAACCGAGCTCCTTGCCGATTTCAATGTTCGTCTTCATGCTATAACCGTCAACGGCAACTTTTTTGCCCAACTCTTCCGCCGTCTGCATAATCCAATTGATGCGCTCCAGTTGCGAAGAAAAGGTGCCAATAATCACCCGCCCGGCGGCTTCCGTCAAAATTTGCGTGATATTTTTTTTCATTTCCGAGGTGGTGGCGCTGGTGCGCACGTCAATCACGCCCAAACTTTCGCTCATGAGAATGGTTGGGCGGCGGATTTTGGCGAGAAAACTGTAATCAATAGTCGGCTGACCATTTGCGCCTCTTTCCAGCGTCCAGTCGCCCAAATGGACGACGGAAGCGACCGGAGTTTCCAAAATTACGCCGACCGCGTCCATAATTGAATGCTCAATCTGGAAAAATTTCAGTTTAAAAACGCCAAAAGTAAAAGTGTCCTGCAAAGTGTTGATTGGCAGGATTTTAAGATTTTTAATGGAGCGCGCCTTGTAATCATCCTGGCGGTGTTTTATCATCGCGAGCGTGAGCGGCCGGGCAACGATCGGCGGAAATCCCAATCGTTCCAGCAGAATTGGCGCGGCGCCGATGTGATCCATGTGGCCATGAGAAAAGATTACGGCCTTGATTTTGCTTTCCTTGCCTTTTAGATACTCAATGTTGGGGATAATGTAATCAATACCCGGCATATCTTCTTCGGGGAATTGCAGTCCCATATCTAAAATGACGATGTCGTTGCCGTATTCAAAAATCGTCATATTGCGGCCGACTTCTTCCTGGCCGCCGAGCGGGATCACGCGAAGCCGCGGCGATTTATCGTCTTTCCGCGCCGGCTCAAAATTCCGGCCCGGCCGAGCGGCGTTTCTGATTGGCCGCCGATGTCTAAATTGTCTTTTTTCCATCTTTTTTTCCATAATAATCACTCCGCCATAGCGGGCTTAAGTTTTAAGCCGGCTAAAGCCGGGCTATACTATAATATAAGTTTGATTGTTATTCTACTTGCCGCGGCCGAGATTTGAACTCGGATGGGATTTCTCCCGCTAGCTCCTGAAGCTAGTGCGTCTACCGTTTCGCCACCGCGGCACATAAATGTCATCCCGATGACGCATCGGGATACCAAAATTTTTCATTTTTAATTTTTAATTTTGAATTGATTTTACTTCCACACTCTTCTCGTCTGTTTGTACCACTCCGCAATTCCCAAATATCGATCGCGCGGCTCGGACATAGCCGCGATGTTGACGCCGCGAACCGAACGGGCGGCGGCGAAATAGTAAATCGGAGCCCAGAGCGCGATTGCCGGGTTGTCGCGGCTCAAAATTTCATCAACCGCGCGGTACTTTTCCGCGCGCCAATCGCGGTCAATGGATTTTCTGGCCTGCTCCAGCAACTGGTCCAGCTCGCGATTAACATACGCGGAGATATTCAGCCCGCCCTCTCCCGCCTGGCTGGAATGCCAGAAAGAGAACGGATCCAAATCGCGTCCAAGAATCTCGCCGTAAAGAAGCGCGTCAAAATCGCGCGGGCGCAAAAGATCTTTTTTAAATACATTATCGCTCACGACCCTGATTTCCGCCTTCACGCCGATTTTGGTCCACGCCTCGCGGACAAACTCCGCCGCGGCCAGATTTTTGTCGTAATCAACAACCGTCAAAATAAATCCGAGAACTTCATCCTTTTTTTCTTCTTCGGTCACGGTTTTGCGGCCGACTTTCTTTTTGATTTTATTGAGCGTGATTCGGTGGCGCAAACCGTCCTCGCCCATTTTCCAATTCAGCGCGTCAAGAATCTCCCCCGCCCGAACCCGCTCCTCCGCGGGCAACGGCTTTTGCGGAGAAAAAATCGTTTCGGAAAAAATGCTGGCGATCGGATTTACCGCGCCGCGAAATACATCCTGCGCCAATTTTTGCCGGTCAATCGCCAAAGCCAGAGCCGCGCGCAGATCTTTATTCTGAAACAAATCCTTTTTGGTGTTGAAAAAAACCGCGTTATATTCGGCCAGCTTCAGCTGGTAAAAATTAAGGTCGCGCCGAACGATTCTCGCCCGCTCTTCGCCGGTCAAGAAAGACACGGCGTCAATGCCGCGGTTGTTTAAGGCCAGCCCGGCTGAAGCGTGGTCGCTGAAAAATTTAAAAATCAATCTTTCAATATTCGGACGCGCTGAATAATAATCGCTGTTGGCGATAAGATTATACGACTTGATATTCCCGCGGCGGTCGCGGCTGAAAGATTCAAAAACATACGGGCCGGCGCCGATCGGCCGGATATTCAAATCCGCCAGCGAAAATCCGGAAATCGGTATCTCCCGCCACAGGTGTTCCGGCAAAATACCGACCGTTGCCTGACTCAAAAAATTTGACGACGGCGCGGGAAGCAAAAACTGAATTGTTTCGTCATCAACTTTTGTCGCCCTGATATTGCGCCAGCTCTCTCTAAGCGGACTCCGGACGGCCGGCTCCTGAATCATCTTAATCGTAAAAATAACATCATCGGCGCCGAACGGCTCGCCGTCATGCCAGCGGACATTCTGACGCAGACGAAAAGTGTATGTTTTTTGATCCGCGGAAATATCAAACTTTTCCGCCAAATCGGAAATGTATTCCTGCTTTAAATCTTTTTTCAAAAGTCCCGCATAAACCAAAAAACTGATATCATTGTCAACATCGTTTGCAGACAAAAGAATCGGATTGATTGTTTGCGGCGCGCCGATTAACCCTTCGGTGTACTCGCCGCCGTAGTCGGCAATCGTTTCGGTGCGGTCCAAATACCAGACGACTCCCAAGAAAACGAGCGAGAACGCGAGAATGACGGTAAAGACCTCCAAGGCGATTTTTTCTTTTGCGGTCAGCACTTCCCGCAGATACTTAAACTGGCTCCAGGACGGAAACTTTTTATTTTTAAAAGACAGAACGAGGCCGCGGTCCGCCTTTTCGCTTTTTTGACTTTTGGCGCGGACGCTTCGTTCGTGAACGAACTTTTTTAAACGAGAAATAAATTGACTGGCTTTTTCAAAAAATGCCACGGAGATTTGATTATCGCCGACTCAATGCCGACTGACGCTGAAGTTTTCCGCTTCGCCCGTAGGCTACAG
>CAYHOC010000016.1:2221-15432 GCA_964358135.1 uncultured Gammaproteobacteria bacterium | reverse complement strand
TTACCCCAAAGGGGAGCCCTCGGCTTGAGTGCGGTTTCATAATGTGATGTCCATAAGGTAAGCTTCTAACGGGGTTGACCAAATTCTCATAGTGTTATACAAATGATATAGAGGTCCTTTGACAATTTATCATCAAGAAAGAAGGAGTCGCCATGACCAACGGCGCGATGATGCAACTTGAGCTAGTTTTGCCGATGATGGTTTTTGACCAAAGGGTTCTCTATCCCGGCGGCTCGAGATTGCTTCATCTGGCTGATGCCCGGTGGAAACAGTTGATTGATGACGCGCTAGAGACCCCGGGGAAGACCCTTGCCTACGGATATTTTCTTCCCAAGCCGGATCCGAATACCGGCGGAAAATTGCTTTGCAGCACATTTCTGGAATGTAAAATTATTAAGAAAACCGAAGAAGACGGCGAGTATCAGGTTCGGATTTATGGCATTCGGCGCTTGAGATTCAATAAATATAAAACGACGGACCGTTCGTATTCGGTCGGGGTGATGGAGCCGGTCGCGGAAAAGCCGGCGGTCGGTGATGCAATTTTTGGCGAAAAAATCAAGATGTTGGGCGAGATGATGCGGCAGGAGTTTGCCGCCTCCGACCCGCCGAATAAAGGCGGCCTGGCGGCATTGAAATTTGCGATGGAATCTCCGGGCCGACTGGCCGATTTCGTCGTCCAGCATTGCGGTGATGACGACAGCGATTATAATAGCGAGCTTTGCCATTTGGGTGATCTTGATATCGCCTCGCGCGTTGAGCGCGCCCACAAGTTTTTGGCCCGTTACATCGCCCGCAGCAAAGCGCTGGACAAAGTAAAGCCCGACATCAACGCCCGGGTTCAGTCCGGCCTGCAAAACAACCAACGCCGGTTTGTGCTTCGCGAACAAAAGCTGGCGATTGCCGCGGAGCTGGCGGAACTTGAGCGCGCGA
Source organism: uncultured Gammaproteobacteria bacterium (assembly GCA_964358135.1). Lineage (GTDB taxonomy): Bacteria > Patescibacteriota > Patescibacteriia > CAYHOC01 > CAYHOC01 > CAYHOC01. The sequence goes on along the minus strand of CAYHOC010000016.1, from coordinate 14,502 downwards.
AAAAGCCGGCCGAGCCGGAAGAGCCGATGGAAGACAAAATCAACCGTTTGACCGAGGCCGCTCCCGAGGCCTACAAGACGGCAATGCGCGAGTGGAAACGGTTGAAGCAGATGGGTCCGACTCATGAGGCCGATGTTTCCAGGAATTACCTTGATTGGATTTTGGGGCTGCCCTGGGGCGTGATGACCAAAGAGAATGAAGATATTCCCGCGGCGCGGCGCATCCTTGACGCCGACCATTACGGCCTCGCTAAGGTCAAAAAGCGCATCCTTGAGTATTTGGCGGTTCGCAAAATCGCCAAAGACAAAATGGGTCCGATCCTTTGCTACATCGGCCCGCCAGGCGTCGGTAAAACTTCTCTTGCTCTTTCGCTCGCCAAAGCTACCGGACGGAAACTTGTCCGCATATCTTTGGGCGGCGTAAACGACGAAGCGGCAATCCGCGGGCACCGGCGCACTTATGTCGGCGCGCTTCCCGGAAAAATCATCCAGGGGATGAAGAAAGCCGGCACGAGCAACCCGATTTTCGTTCTTGATGAGATTGATAAACTCACGGCGACAAACCGCGGCGATCCGGCATCGGCGCTTCTGGAAGTTCTTGATCCGGAACAGAACAGCGCTTTCTCGGATCACTATCTTGAAATTCCGTTTGACCTTTCCAAGGTGATGTTTATCTGCACCGCCAATAACATTGAGACGATTCCGCCGACGCTTTTGGACCGTCTGGAAGTCATCACGCTTCCGGGATACACCCTCCAAGAGAAACAGCGGATTGCTCAAGGGTTTTTGTGGCGCAAGCAGCTTGCCGAACACGGGTTAGAACCCGACAGCGTCAGAATTTCCGACGGACTGTTGGCTCTTGTCGCCGAGGATTATACGCGCGAAGCCGGCGTGAGAAATCTTGAGCGCGAGATTGCCAACATCATTCGCGCGATTGCCGTCAAAAAAGTGCGAGACGAGCCGTATAACGCTGAAATCACTGCGGATAACATCCGCGAGTATCTTGGGCCAAAACGGTTTGAGCCGGAATTGGCTGACGAAGAAAACAGCGTCGGAGTCGTGAACGGCCTCGGCTTGTCGCCAACCGGCGGCAGTGTCTTGAAGATTGAGGCCGTCCTGATGCCCGGGAAGGGCGAGACAAAAATTACCGGCCACATTGCCGATGAGTCGTCAATGCAGGAGTCGGTAAAAATCGCCTATTCTTTTGCCAAAAGCCACGCGGCGATGCTTGGCATCAGCCGCGAGTTTGACAAGCTTGATTTGCATGTCAACTTCCCCTCGCTCGCCATCCCCAAAGACGGCCCATCAGCCGGGCTCGCCATTTGCACGGCGCTTGTTTCCCGGCTCACTAATCGTCCGGTTCGCAAGGATGTGGCGATGACCGGCGAAATTACTCTCCGCGGCCTCGCGCTTCCGATCGGCGGGCTCAAGGAGAAGATGCTCGCCGCCCACCGCGCCGGCTGTAAAGTCGTTCTTTTTCCGGAACGCAATAGAAAAGATCTGGTTGATATTTCCGACGAAATCAAAAACGATCTGGAGCTCGTGCCGGTGAAGCACATCAATGATGTCCTTTCCCGAGTACTCGTTTAATTTAAGTCCCCCCCCCGATAATTCGGGGGGATTTTTAATACCATACGAAATTACGAAATGGTACGAAAGATACGAAATACGAAAATATTTTGATTGTCAAAAAACGATATCTCTGATAAAATCAGTTTGTAATTATCCGCTAAAAATCTGTGGGAATCCAAGTCGTTATTTATGAATTAACTCGTGAAATTTGTATAAATATGGATATTAGAAGTATGATTCGGGAAATCCCGGACTGGCCGAAGCCGGGCGTCAGCTTTAAGGACATTACGCCGCTCATGGGCGATGCGGAAGGATTCAGAGAAGTTATTGATAAGCTTGCCGAGCCCTATTTAAATCAAAAGATAGATAAGGTGGTCGGCATTGACGCCCGCGGATTTATTTTTGCCGCGGCGCTGGCCTATAAACTTGGCGCCGGGCTCGCGATCGTGAGGAAAAAAGGAAAATTGCCATGGAAGACAATCGGCGCGGATTACGCCCTGGAATACGCCGTGAACACGATCGAGATGCATGAAGATGCCGTTTTGCCGGGAGAGAAAGTTTTAATTGTTGATGATGTGCTGGCCACCGGCGGGACGATGGCGGCCGCCGTCGGCCTCGTAAAAAAGTTGGGCGGCGAGATTACGGGAATCGGTTTTGTGATAGAGTTAAGCTTTTTAGAAGGCAGAAAAAAGTTGGGTGACCACAAAGTCTATTCGTTAATAACTTACTAGCTTCTGGATTTCACGAATGCGCTTCGCGCCACGAATATCACTAATGTTATTCGTGAAATTAGTGGGGCTCAAGCCCATTAGTGAAATCCAAATTCTATGATAGGAGTATTTGGCGGCTCGGGATTTTACAAATTACTGGAAAATGCCGAGCGTAAAAAAATAGAGACCCCGTTTGGCGATCCTTCTGGCGAATTTATTGTCGGCGAATACGCGGGGAAAAAAGTTGCCTTCCTGCCGCGGCATGGCGAATGTCACAGCGTCCCGCCGCATAAGATTAATTATCGCGCCAACATCTGGGGCATGCGTGAACTTGGCGTCACCCAAATTTTTTCGCCCTGCGCCGCCGGCTCGCTTCAAGCGCGCGTTAAACCCGGGGATTTTGTGATCGCCGATCAATATGTAGACAGGACTAACGGGCGCGCGGACACTTTTTTTGAAGGCCCGGAAGTGCGCCACATCTCGCAAGTTTCTCCGTATTGCGACGGCCTCCGGAGTTTGGCGATCGCCAAATGCCAAGAGCTTGGCATCAATTGCCATGAGCGCGGAACAGTGGTAGTGATTAACGGCCCGCGTTTTTCCACCGCCGCCGAAAGCCGCTGGTTCTCATCCGCCGGATTTGAGGTAATAAATATGACGCAATATCCGGAGGTGGTTTTGGCTAACGAACTGGGAATCTGTTTTGTAAATATCTCGCTGATCACCGATCATGATGCCGGGCTGGTCGGCCAACCGGGGATTAAAGAGTCATCGGTTAACGACATTTTCGCGACCTTCAAAAGCAATAACGAACGCCTCCGCGAATTATTGTTCAAGATGATTGAATCCGCGCCGGAAGAACCGTGCGCCGCCTGTCAGAAGAGAGCGGAGGAGGCGAAGATTGTTCAAGTACTCTAATTAACCTAATTAGTCTAATTATTCTAAATAACCAATGAAGCACCAAATCCAAAATCTCAAATCCCAAATAAATCACAATATTCAAAATCCAAAAGTTTAAAATTTGTAATTTGTAATTTATTTGGAGCTTGTAATTTTGAGTTTGTAATTTCAGATGTTTGGTCATTGATTAGAATAATTAGAGCAATTAGAAATAATTAGAATAATTTTATATGCTCTACAGTAAATTATTTGGAAAAACATCCAAATCCGCGCCTCATGACGCGGACTCGGTTAATGCCCGCTTCCTCGCGCAGGGCGGATTTGTGGACCAGGTGATGGCTGGGGTCTTTACCTGGCTGCCGCTGGGGCTTCGCGTTCTGCGGAAAGTGGAAAACATCGTCCGCGAGGAAATGGATGCCTTGGGCGCCGAAGAAATTTTGATGCCCGCTTTGGAACCGAAAGAAAACTGGGAAAAATCCGGGCGCTGGCAAACGGTCGGTATTTTATATAAAATAAAGTCCCGCGATGGCCGGGAACTCGCCTTGGGGCCGACGCACGAGGAAATTGTTACGCCGCTGGTCGGAAAATTCGTAAAATCCTATAAAGATTTACCGGTGGCGTTGTATCAAATCCAAACCAAGTTCCGCGATGAACCCCGCGCCAAATCAGGCGTGCTTCGCGGCCGCGAATTTGAAATGAAAGATTTATACAGCTTCCACGCCGATGAAGCGGATTTGGAAAAATATTATCCGCAAGTTGTGAAGGCGTATCTTAAAATATTCAAACGCCTCGGCATCAAAGCCGAAATCACCAGCGCCTTAGGCGGCAGTTTCTCGCCGACTTCGGATGAGTTTCAGCTGATTGCCGAATCCGGCGAGGATAAATTATCTTATTGCGCCAATGACAAAAAATATTTTAATCAGGAGTTGATCGGCGATAAAACCGTGTGTCCGCTCTGCGGCGGAGAATTAAAAAAAGAAGTTCGCGGCATTGAAATCGGCAATACTTTTAAATTAAAGTATAAATTCGCCGACGCCTTTAATGTCCAGTACACCGACAAAGACGGCAAGCGGCAAAAAGTGGTGATGGGCTGTTACGGCATCGGCGTCTCGCGTCTGGTTGGCGCAATCGTTGAGGCCTCGCATGACGACCGCGGCATCATCTGGCCAAAATCCGTGGCTCCGTACTTAGTCCATTTGGTAATCTTGGGCGGTCGTCCGTCTCCCACCCTTACTAAGGCCGCCCCCAACTCTCCCCCCCTTGGGACTCGCACTCCGAGCGAGCGAGGAGCGCGAGGGCGTGGGGGGGTCTACAAAGCCGCGATGAAGATCTACGACGACCTTACTAAATCCGGCGTTGAAGTTTTGTGCGATGACCGCGATGTTTCCCCTGGCGAAAAATTCGGCGACGCGGATTTAATCGGCGCGCCGCTCCGCCTCGTGGTTTCCGAAAAAACCCTAGCCAAAAAATCAGTGGAATGGAAAGAACGAAAATCGGAAGCGATTAAACTTGTTAAAATATCTTCGCTCAAAAAAGAATTAGCGAAGTATTGTAAGGTTTAGGATTTTCGCAGATTGTTAACGCCTGCCGGCCGCGGCGGGTGGGGATTATCGCGGATACACAAAAACAGCTCCAATGTGCATTGGAGCTGTTTTTTCTTGATTCTTAATTCGTAATTCTTAATTCCCCGATTATTTTCCCTTCAACGCATCCTTTAACGCCTTGCCGGTCTTGAACTTGGCGACGGTGACCGCCGGAATCTGGATTTTTTCCGACGGATTCTGCGGGTTTACGCCCACGCGGCCGGCGCGTTGCTTGGCCGTAAAAGCGCCAAAGCCGGCGAGTACCACTGCAGTACCCTTTTTGAGCTCTTCGGTAACAGTTGAAGTAAAGGCCTCAATAAAATCCTCACCCATTTTCTTGGAGGTGTTAAGTTTCGCGGCCAGCGCGCTCGCGAGTTCGGCTTTGTTCATACTTTTTATATGATGCCAATCTACAAATGATATGCAAATGCTGCAAATATTATTCGCGGCGTTCCCCGCCTTTGGCGGGGCAGGCGCATAAAATTCGCGCGATTGGTATCATTAAATATTAATTTCTTTATAGATTCTTTTTATTTTTTTTGCGCCGAAAGCGCATCCGCCTTTGGCGGAAGCTTTATCTTCCGTTTCAATCAAGACGCCGTTGACCCCGCACCTGCCTTCTTCAATCACATCCATCCGCAACGGCCCCTCGGTTAAATAACCGCTCACAACATCCAGGCTTTGACCCAAAATTGAATCCACCGCGCCAACCATCCCGGCATCGGTAATGTAGGCGGTGCCGCCCGGAAGAATTCTTTCGTCCGCAGTCGGAATATGGCTGTGCGTGCCGATGACCGCGGTAACGCGCCCATCCGCATATCGTCCCATCGCCACTTTCTCGCTGGTCGCTTCGGCGTGAAAATCAACAAAGACGGCATCAAACTTTTCTCCTTCGTATTTCTCCAAAATCTCATCTAATTTTTTAAATGGATTGGAAAGGTCGGCAATCTTTGAAAACACGCGGCCAAGAAGATTGATGATGAGTATATGTTTGGCGCCAACATCCGCAACCGCATCTCCCGCGCCCGGGAAGCCGGTGGGAAAATTAGCTGGCCTTACTATAATTTTATTATATTTCGGATTTTGAAACAAGTCAAATGCCTCCGGCTTGTCCCAAATGTGATTGCCGGTGGTAATAACATCAACGCCGGCATCCAAAATTTCGTTCGCCGTTTTTTCCGTGAGCCCGCAACCATGGGCCGCGTTTTCGCCATTGGCGATAATCAAATCCGGCTTCAGCTCGGTTTGAAGTTCCGGAAGAATCTGCTTAACGGCGCGCCGGCCGATTTTCCCGACCAAATCGCCGAGAAATAAAATCTTCATAATGTATATTGTATTTTGTATCTCGTATATTGTATGGTTCGTCAAATTCACTACCCGTAGAATACGAAATACAATATACTATATACAAAATACAAGCCCTATCTAGCGTACTCTATCACCCTTGTTTCTCTAATCAGCGTGACTTTAATTTCGCCCGGGTAGTTCAACTCGCTTTCAATCTTTTTGGCGATTTCTTTGGCAAGCTGAAAGGCGGCGTAGTCGTCAATTTCCTGCGGCCGGACAAAGATGCGGACTTCGCGGCCGGCTTGGATGGCGTAGACTTTTTCCACGCCGGGGAAAGAAGCGGCGATCTTCTCCAGTTCTTCTAAACGCTTTACGTATTGTTCGTAAGTATCTTTGCGGGCGCCCGGGCGGGCGCCGGAGATGGCATCGGCGACTTTGTTGATAACGGCTTCAATGGTTTTCGGCTTGTCTTCATGGTGGCCGATACAGGCATAGGCGATTTCTTCGGACATGCCGAATTTTTTCATTATATTATAACCGATGTCCGTATGGTTGCCCTGAACATCATGGTCAACGGCCTTGCCGATGTCGTGGAAAAGCCCGCCTTGTTTGGCGATGCTCACATTGGCGCCGAGTTCTTCCGCGAGAACCGCGGAAAGATTGGCAACTTCAATTGAGTGCTGAAGGATGTGTTGGCCGTAGCTGGTGCGGTATTTTAATCGTCCCAAAATTTGCACCAATTTCGGATCAATGCCGGTCACGCCGACTTGGTAAAGCGCGTCTTCGCCGGCTTTTTTGATGTCAAGCGCGAGTTCTCTTTTTGATTCGTCAATCGCTTCTTCAATTCGGCCCGGATGGATGCGGCCGTCCTGGATCAGTTTTTCCAGCGCGCGTTTGGCAATTTGGCGGCGGATCGGCGAGAAGCCGGAAATGGTAATCATCTGCGGCGTTTCGTCAACGATAATTTCCGTGCCGGTCAGTTGTTCAATTACTTTGATGTTGCGGCCTTCCTTGCCGATAATGCGGCCCTTCATTTCATCCGACGGCAGAGACACGGAGCTGGTTGTAGTTTCGGCCGCGTGTGATGAAGCGATTCGTTGAATAACCGGCGTCAAAAGCCCGCGCGCTTTTTCCTCAAGTTCTTCGGAGGTTGTCTGTTCCATTTTTCTAAGGCGCGACATCAGTTCCTCGCCCGCGCTTTTTTCCACGAGTCCCAGCAGTTCCTGTCTGGCGCCGTCAAGGCTTAACCCGGCAATCTTTTGGAGCTTTTCCATTTCCTGGTCGCGGATTTTGTGGACTTCTTCTTTTATTTTTTCCACCTGCTCAACCTTATCGTAAAGCTTCTGCTGTTTTTCTTGGAATTCTAAAAACTTTTGGTCAAATAAGGCCTCGCGATTTTCAAGCCGTTTTTGCGTGTAGAGGAGCTCTTTTCGGCGGCTCTCTTCTTCGCGCTTGCCGTCCTCAATGATTTTTAAAGCGCGGTCTTTTCCCTGAAGGAGAATCTCTTGCTGTTTTATCTTGGCCTCGGCGAGTATTTTTTCCGCGCGCGCTTCGGCCGACTCAACGCTTTTTCTGGCGACGAGTCTACGGAGTAGATAACCGGCAAAGATGCCGATTATAAGTCCCGCGAGTAATGTTATTAAAAGTATTTCCATATTTTTCCGCAACTCCCCGAAGATTCCTCAATGCCAAAACAGACGACTTTAAGTCGCCTGCATTTAAAATTTGGATTGATGATTTAAGATTCATGTCGATTGGGCTCCTCCGTTTTCACTCCAGAAACTTCTTTGAGTTGCGCTAATTAATTAAGGAATTTTGGTCCTTTCGGACTTAATAATATCCTACCATAAAATAAAGTTTTTGGCAAGACCGAATCAAAAAACCGGCTTGGCGGCCGGATTAAACGCAGCTACTGATAATTTTTGAGATAATCTTTTATTTTTTCCATCCCCCGCTCCAAGTCGTCCCACGAGGCGGCGTAGGATAATCGGACGCAACGGTCATCGCCAAAGTCCGCGCCCGGGATGAGCGCGACACCGGCTCTATCCAATAAATCCTCGCAAAATTTTACCGAATCGGTGATGCCGCCGGTATAAAATTTCGCCACATTAAAAAAAACATAAAACGCGCCGTCCGGGATTGCCGCCGCGATTCCCATCTCGCCAAGTTTTTGACAAACAAAATCGCGCTTCTTCTTGAACTCCCCGAGCTTTCCGGCCATCCAGCCGTAGCCGAGCGGCAGGGCGGCAATCGCCGCTTTTTGCGAGAGCGATGAAGGGTTTGAAGTAATCTGGTCCTGAATTTTTTTCATTCCGGCGATCACTTCGGCCGGACCGGCGGCATATCCCAGCCGCCAGCCGGTCATCCCAAAACTTTTGGAAACGCCGTTGATGGTAAGCGTAAGATTCTTGATTTCCACGCCAAGCGAGGCGATGCTGGTATGTTTTGCGCCATCGTAGCAAAAATATTCGTAGACCTCGTCCGAAAGCATAAAAATATTTTTTTCTACGGCCAGGGCCGCGATTTTTTTAAGCTCCCCCTCGGGAATTATCGCGCCGGTTGGGTTGTTTGGACTGTTCACAATAATTAATTTCGTTTTTTCCGTCACCTGCGGCCGAAGCTCGTCGGCTCGCAGAACAAAATCGGCGCCGGTTTTAACGATTACCGGAAGACCGCCGGCTAAATTTATATCTTCAAAATAGCTCACCCAATACGGCGCCGGAAGAATTACCTCGTCGCCCGGATTGACGAGCGCGTGAATCGCCTGATAGACGCACTGTTTCGCGCCGGCCGAGGCGATGATATTTTGCGCTTCATATTCAACGCCGTTCTCTTCCTTTAATTTTTTGATGATGGCTTGTTTGAGTTCCGGCAATCCGTCGCTTGAGGTATAGCGCGAAAAATTTTCGTGAACCGCGCGGATTACCGCTTCCTTGGCTTCGTCGGGAACATTAAAATTCGGCTCCCCGATGCCGAAAGAAATAATTTCTTTTCCAGCGCGTTTTAATTCCAGCACGCGTTTATTTATTACCAGCGGCGATGATTCGCCTATCTTTTGAACACGGCTTGACAACATAGTTTAATTTGGCTTATTATCCCAAACTTCGCTGGGGCCCCCTCTCCTCAATCCTCTCCCACGAGGGGAGAGGAAGTTTATTGAGGATGTTCCCACTAATTTCCCTCTCCCTCGGATGGGAGAGGGTGGGGTGAGGGTGGCGATTGTCTATCCCAAACTTCTCCGATACTTTCCCGTCTCCACGATCAGCTCGGAAAAATCTTTTTTATCTTTAAGCAAGAGAAGCGCGTTGCCAGTCAAGTTTCCGTAAACCATATCTTCGTTGCTCCATGGTTTAAGCTCTTCGTCCAGATATTCTTCCAGATATTCCACATCTTTCGCGACATCTTTCCACGCGCGGTTCATTTTTCCGAGTTCCTCCAAATTATGTTTGTTCAAGAATCTGCCGGCGTACAGAAGATCGCGCCGGAAATTTTTGTAGGTCAGGCGGAGCGCCGCGAGCTGTTCCGCGCTCATCTTTTTAATCGCTCGTCCGATGCCGATAAATTCCGGCGGCACGCCCAAGGAGTAGAGCGTGGCGCAAAAAGGGATGGCGCGCGGCAATTTCTTTTTGCCGATCGCCCGCGCGTAGCCGAAGAGTCCGACATGGAGGCGCCGTTCGCGGCGGCGCGGCACGAGCGCGGAATATTTATAGATAAAGGGCGCGAGCTTTTCAACTGTTTTTTGATACTCGCGGACGGCGATGGCGCAAATTTCCTCAATCGTTCTGATCGTTTTTTGGCCGTAAATTTCCGGTTTTAATGTCGGCAGTTTTTTGTTCAGAATCTTCATCGCTTTTTTTACTTCCGCCAGCGGATAATCGTAGCGAAAAGCGGACTGAATATATACCGTTCGCGCGCCGCGGTACTCGTCCAGAAATTCGGGAATATTGTGCGGATTCAGCGCGCCGCGGAAAGGCCGCGCGCCTACGCCGATTGCCGGAAACATCTTGATGCGGTGTTTTTTCGCGAAGACGTATCCTTGCGAGATAGCTGTTTTTGCCGCAAGTACCGCCGGAACAAGGCCGGAATTCAAAGCCGGATCGCTTCTGGCGATATGCAGGCGGACATACGGCGGCGTAAATCCGTAATATTTTTTATGCAGGGCAAAATATTCTTCCAAGATTTTTTCCGGATGCAGGAGATTCGGAATATCTTCTATCAGCGGAAGGATATTTATGTAGTCAAGGATATTTTTATACCCGAAAATTTTGCCGGTCGCGCGCGCGAATTCGGTGAAAGTTTTTTGGATGTAAAACATCTTTTTGCCGGAATCGGTCATCGGCAGGATCACTTCAAAAACCGGCGGATTTTTAAATCCCAGATCTTTGCCGAGTTTCGCGAAGCTCAAAATGGTCATAAACGCGCGCGAGAGCGAGTATTCCGGTTCAGCCCAGATGTTCGGGATGCGATAAGTTAGAAAGATGTCCCGGCCGAGCTCGTGTTTTTTGAAGAAATCATAATGTTCGTTTATCAGCCGTTCCACCACCGCCTCGTCAACATACTTTCCTTCCCAATCCCACAAAAATTCCTCGGTCCCCAAATCGGCAAAGGCGCTGAAACATTCGCGCACCTCCTCTTTTGCGGAAATAAAAGCATCGCCGCCCTTGTCCCAGTACGGAACATTGGCGTGGTCGGGATGCTGGGTGCACATTGTCGCCGGAATTTTGCGCATATATTTGAATTTACGCTCCCAAGATATTTTATCAAGCAGGAATGATTAATTCAAACCCGCGATGACATTAAAAGCCCCGTTTTTATCGGGGCTTTATTCAAAATTTTTTTGCGTATTGTTTGATTTCCGCGGACATTTTTTCAAAAACCTGTTTGATCGTCAGCTTTGTCGTGTCAACAATAATATTATTTTTCTTTTTTCCGAGCTCGGTTTGGTAATCATCAACCTCGCGGTCGGTGGAAGGGTCTTTTTCTCCGAGTTTGTTGTATTCCGCGAGCGTCATTCCGCGCTTTTTGGCGAGCGCGCGGCGCATTCCCCCAATATAATACCGTTTCATTTTGAGTTTTTTTCCAGCATCGCGGCAATCGTGCTTTTGCCGGAACCGGCATTGCCGGAAATGGTGAGGATCATAAAAATTTCCAATTTCCAATTTCTCCGCCAGAGGCGGATCCGCCTCTGGCGGACAATTTCCAATTTTTTGTTTTGAAAATAGAATTAAAAATTTGTTTTATTCAACGCCAAAAGATTATTTTAATTGTTTCAGGATTTTTTTCAGTTCGTCGGGAATGTCTTTGTGAAATTCTTGCCAGCCGCCCCGTTGGTCAAAGAAGCCCAGTGTTTTTGCGTGCAAAAAAATTCTATTCAATTTTATCCGTTTAAATTTTCCCGACGCTTTTCCGTAGAGCTCGTCGCCGACGAGCGGATGCCCCAACGCCAAAAGATGGACGCGGATTTGGTGAGTGCGGCCGGTGATAATTGTCAATTTCAAAAGGGTATAGCCGTTGAATCTTTTTATGACATCAAATTTTGTCAGCGCCTCTTTTCCTTCTTCGGCTCCTTTCGGACGCGCCGCCATTTTACCGGTTTTAGCGCGCCCGATCTTAAATCCGATATCGCCAAAGTCCCTTGACAGTTCGCCGTAGACCAGCGCGACATATTCTTTTTTAATTTTGTGTCCGGCAAATTGTTCCTTGAAATATCCGTAAGCCGCCGGGGTGCGCGGAATGAGCACCAGACCGGAAACTTCCTTATCCAGGCGGTGTACGATTCCCGGGCGGTCCTTGTCGCCGACTTTTTTTAGCTCCGGAAATTTCTTTACCAGCACATCCGCCAGATTAGCGCCCTTTCCCGTTGGTTCTTGGTGGATCAGAAGTCCGGCCGGCTTTATGACCACGAGATAGTCGGGCGATTCGTATATAATATTTATATTCGCGTTTGTTACCCCCTCCAACTCCCCCTTAGTAGGGGGGAGAGTGCGACTCCTCCCCTTGGTAAGGGGAGGCGGGGTGGGGTCTCCTATTTTAATGATATCCCCCGCGCGCAAAAAGTGGTGCGGAGCAACTTTTTTTTCATTAACTAAAACTGCGCCGGCCCTGATGCGGCGCTGGATTTCGCTTCTGGAAGCGTCAATTTTATCGATGAGAAATTTATCCAGACGGGTGTCAGTATCCTCGGCGGTGGCTTTTAAAATTTTTGAAGACATAGGATGGTTAAAATTACAAAT